>DBRW01000026.1 GCA_002306075.1 Synergistaceae bacterium UBA1358 | reverse complement strand
TAATTTTTTTTGTGATAGTTAAAAGTATTTATTTTTATTACCGTGACGGCTATAAACAGCTCATTTTTTCTGCTCATGCTTTCCGCTGCCGCATTTCAGGCTTTTGGTCAGGCTGTTGGCGACGGCCCAGGCAGCCGCGATCGAGTGGAGGCACGGAACTCCCGCTGCAGATGCGCTTCTTCTGAGTTCCGCGCCGTGCCTGATATGGCGGTCGTTTCCGCCCGGGATGTTCAGCACGAGATCCCAGTCTCCCTTCCTCAGCCTGCCGACAAGATCTTCCTGCGGTACCGCTGTGACCCCGATCCCCCATTGCAGCAGGTATTCCGCCGTTCCCGAAGTTGCGTCGACGCTCCATCCCAGAGATGTGAACTGTGATGCGACCGGCATGGATTCCGCTTTCTGGGAGTCCGCGACGCTCATAAGTATCCTGCCCTTGACCGGAGGCAGCCATCCGGCTCCCCTCAGGCCGTCCATCATCGCATCGGCAAGGTCATCTCCAAGACCGAGGCTCTCTCCGGTCGACATCATCTTCGGGCCAAGCTTGGGATCGATCCCCGGCAGTTTGTCGTTCGAGAAGACCGGGACCTTGACCCCCCACTGCCCGTTCTTCGGCAGTATTCCCGTTCCATGACCCATTTCGCTCAGTTTTTCTCCGAGGGCGACTCCGACTGCGAGATCCACCATCGGGATCTTCGATATCTTGCTGCAGATGGGGACTGTGCGGCTTGCGCGGGGATTCGCCTCTATGATCCGGAAGGTCCCGTCCTTCAGGACGAACTGTATGTTCAGAAGGCCATGGATGTCCAGTTCCTTTGAGATCATTCTGACTGTATCGAGTATCTTCTTCTGCTGCTCGTCGCTGAGCGAAAAGCTCGGGAATACCGCGATCGAATCCCCCGAATGTATCCCCGACGGGTCTATATGTTCAAATATGCCGGGGATGAGCACGTCTTCGCCGTCGCATACGGCATCGCACTCAAACTCTTTTCCCTGAAGGAAACGGTCGACCATCACCTTCTGTCCGGGGACCGCCTCAAATGCCGCGGACAGGACTTCCAGCATCTCCTCTTCGCTGTAGACCGCCTTCATCGCCACTCCGCCTATTACAAAGCTTGGCCTCACCATAAGCGGATAACCCAATTCCATACCGACCCTGCGGGCCTCCTCGACAGAGGCAACATCCACTCCTTCAGGCTGGGATATATCAAGTTTTTTGAGCAGCCTCGAGAATTTCCCCCTGTCTTCGGCTGCGTCGATAACTTCCTGGTCGGGGCCGAGAAGCTTTATCCCCTGTGCCGCAAGGTCCAGACCGAGCCTGAGCGATGTCTGTCCCCCGAAACAGGCAAAGACGCCCCTTGCCCTTTCCCTTTCGAGTACCGCCAGTGCGTCATCGACATAGAGAGGCTCCAGGTACAGTGCATCGGAGATGTCATGGTCCGTGCTCACCGTCTCCGGGTTCACGTTCATCATGATGGCCCTTATGCCCCGCCTGCGAAGGGCCTCTACCGCCTTTACGCAGCAGTAGTCAAATTCGACGCCCTGAGCTATCCTTATCGCGCCCGAACCGAGTACGGCCACCCCTCCCTCGGACTCGTCCCACGGGTCGCTCTTGACGCCGTAAGCCGCATAATAATACCCGGACCCCGATGGGAACTCCCCTGCGCAGCCGTCCACCTCACGGTATCCGGTGAAGCAGTTTTCTTCTTCGAGTATTTTCAGCGTCGCTTCCTTCGAAATGCCCGCGGATGATGATATCCGGCTTATCGACATCCCGTTCAGCCTCGCCGCGACCACGTTTCCGTTGACCGGCCCGTCCTCTTCGAGGTATTTCTCAGCCAGCTGGATCCTGTTGAGCTGTTCGATGAAATACCTTCTGATGTGGGTCTTTGCCGCCATCTCTTCGACGGTGACCGAGCTCCTCCTGAGAAGTTCCGTCATCGCTTCAAGCCTGAGATATGTGGGGGCGGTCACCTGTTCCCAGAGTTTCCTCGTCTCCCATGTACGCATCCTCCTGTCGGGGAGATACCTTCCTCTTTCGAGCGAACGGCAGGCCTTCACGAGCGCCTGGGCAAAATTTGCACCGATCGCGAGGACCTCCCCCGTGGCCTTCATCCTCGGTCCGAGCGATGAATCTGCCTGAGGGAAGGTATCGAACGGCCACGAAGGTATCTTCACCGCGACATAGTCAAGCGCAGGCTCCGAAAGGGCGCTTCCCGCACCGGTGACCGGATTCGCCATTTCGGTAAGATCCATCCCGATCGCGATCTTTGCCGCCATCCGGGCTATGGGATACCCGGTCGCCTTGCTTGCAAGCGCGCTGGACCTGCTTGCCCTTGGATTGACTTCGATGACATAATATTCACTCCCGTCGGGGGAGAGTGCGAACTGAACGTTGCAGGCCCCTCTGATCTCAAGCACGTCGACTATTTTCAGAGCCGCGGTCCTCAGCATCTGCCACTCCCTGTCCGTAAGCGTAAGGGCAGGCGAAACGACTATGGAATCCCCTGTGTGGACACCCATCGGATCTACGTTCTCCATGCTGCATACGGCAAGGGCGTTGCCAAGATCGTCGCGGACGACCTCGACCTCTATCTCATGCCATCCTTCAAGGTATCGCTCGATAAGGGCCTTTCCCACAGGCGAAGCATTGAGAGCATCCTCTGTCCTTACCACAAGCTCTTCTATATTCCTCACTACAGAATTTCCGGACCCTCCCAGCGTGAAATCCGGACGGAGTATCAGCGGAAGCGGATTCATCATCGCAAATTCCTGAGCCCCTGCCACGGAAGATATCCCTCTGCTGGCAATGATGGGCTGTTTTGCATCTATCATGGCCTTTCTGAAAGGTTCCCTTCCCTCGGCCCGTTCGATGGCTTCCGGCTGTGTGCCAAGGACTTTGCAGCCGTACTTCTTCCACATCCCCATCTTTTCGCACTCCATACAGAGGTTGAGCCCGGTCTGTCCTCCGAGGGTCGCGACCACTCCGTCGGGCCTGTATTCCTTCAGGATCCATTCCACGACCTCCGGAAGGAGCGGTTTTATGCAGACGATGTCCGCCACTGTATGATCGGTCTGTATGGTCGCAGGGTTGCTGTTGAGGAGTATGACTTCACAGCCCTCCTCTTTCAATGCGCGGCATGCCTGGCTGCCTGCGTAGTCAAATTCTGCGGCCTGGCCGATCCGTATCGGTCCGGAGCCAAGGACCAGGACTCTTTTTATGTTCTTGTCTTTCATGCTATCTATCTCCTGACTCGCGGATATGTGCGACAAAATCATCGAATATGTATGACGCGTCCTCAGGTCCCGGCGAGGCCTCAGGATGGAACTGAACGCTGAATGCATCGGACTCCCTGTTGATCAGCCCCTCTACTGTCCCGTCGCCGAGGTGTCTGAAGGCCACCTCAAGCCCCGTTCCGCAGAGGCTCTCTTCCGTGACGACATACTGGTGGTTCTGGCTGGTAAGGATCCCCCTGCCTGTCGAGACATCGACCACAGGCTGGTTGGCTCCTCGGTGTCCGTATTTCATCTTTTGGGTCTTCGCGCCGCACGCCCTTGCAAGGAGCTGATTGCCGAGGCATATCCCAAGCAGAGGTCTTTTGCCCAGAAGTTTCCGTATCTCTTCCGTTTCGCTGTCAAGGACGGACGGATCGCCCGGGCCGTTGCTCAGTATGATCCCGCTGACGCCGGACGAAAGGACCTCTTCCGCCTTTGTCCCGTGTGGGAACCTGATGACCCTGCATCCTCTTGCGGCCATGCTCCTGATGATATTCTCCTTTGCGCCGTAATCCATTACAGCGACCGAGACATCACCGTCTCCGATCACTTCGGTATCACTGCATGAGACTCTGTCGACAAGATCATGCGGAAGCTCTCTTATTTCGGGAAGTGTCGGGGAATGATCGAGTCTTCCCATTATCGAACCGATCTCCCTTATCTTTAATATCAGCTGTCTTGTGTCGATGCCATCTATCAGCGGGATCCCGTTTTCCTCCATCCATGAACTGAGGGGCCTGAACCGTCCATTTTCAGTTTCGTCGAGACAGGATACAAGTGCTGCGGAAAGCCACGGACGTCGTCCTTCGAGACGTTCTGTGTCTACGCCGTATATCCCTACCGGCGGGTATGCGAAGACGACCATCTGTCCGCAGTACGAAGGGTCTGAAAGGGTCTGTGGATATCCGCATCCCGCTGTCGTAAAGACAACCTCGCCTTCGGTGGGTGCGGCAAGCCTGCCCCGTCCGGCCCATACGCTTCCGTCCGCAAGTGTCAGGAAGACTTTGTTCTTCATCTTTTGTATCCCCTTTATCGCCATTTAAAAATGGGAAATAAGTTGCGCTTTTTCTCCGGCAGGAAAGTAAACTAAACCTAAAATTTAGTTTTGTTTATTTTATATAATTACCTGCGGTTCAAAGTTGTTGAGTATTATAGCCGGGAATCGAAATCCGTCAAGAGTTTTTTGTGTGCAAAAAAACAAGTTCCTGCAAAAGTTCAATCGGTTGCATGATTTAATAGTGTACAGTGCGGGTTATAATTGGTGCGGGAGGTCAGTGGAGATGGAATTCAGCTTTGAGCCGATAATCGACAAAAGGTCAAAGGTGCTTATTCTCGGCTCGCTTCCGGGGGTGAGGTCTTTGAGGGAGAATGAGTACTACGCGAATGGACAGAACAGTTTCTGGAAAATTATGTTCTCTGTATTTGTAATGCCTTATTCTTCAGATTACAGGACTAAGATCGGGCTTCTGGCTGAAAACCGCATCGCACTGTGGGATGTGATAAAGTCAGCTGAGCGCACCGGGAGCAGCGACAGCAGCATCAGGACCGCGATCCCGAACGATGTTCCCGGATTGCTTAAAGGATATCCTGCCATATCATCCATAATTTTTAACGGCGGTTTTGCATTCAGAAGCTACAGAAATTATTTCGGCAAGCCGCATTTGCCCCATACGACACTGTTATCTACAAGTCCGGCATGCGCCGGCAGAGACAGGGAAAAGACGGACATGTGGGAAAGAGCGGTGAGAGACGCGCTGAGGGGCGAGCTCTAAAGAGAGGACGCCCCTTGGTCTTATTCGTATTTCAGCGCGTCGATCGGATCAAGAAGGGAGGCCTTCCATGCCGGGTAATAGCCGAAACCTATGCCGACAAGGGCCGAAAAGACAAATGCCAGTATTATGGACCCGGCAGAAAATATAGGCGGGGCTGCTGTAAACGAAGCAAGCGCATGCCCCGCAAAGACGCCCAGTATTATTCCCAGTGTGCCGCCTACCATCGAAAGAACTACCGCCTCAATAAGGAACTGGAAACGGATGTCCCGTGACTTAGCCCCGACTGCCATCCTTATCCCTATCTCCCTGGTCCTTTCAGTGACAGAGACGAGCATTATATTCATTATGCCTATTCCCCCGACCACAAGGGATATTACAGCTATGGAGCCGAGGAGCATAGACATGATGGCCGTAGTCTTCCGGCGCGCCTCGAGCATCTGGGATATGTTCCTGACGGAGAAGTCGTCCGGTTCTCCGGGCCTGATCCTGTGCCTCTCCCTCATAAGGACCTCCGTCTCATTCTGTATGTACTGAAGCGCGTTCATCGAAACACCCTTGACGTATATGGTGCTTATCCTTCCGGGAGTGTTCCAGCGGACAAGCCTCCTCTGCGCTGCCGTCAGGGGAACGAGGACAAGGTCGTCCTGGTCCTGCCCCATGGTATTCTGGCCCTTCGTTCTGAATACACCGATTATCGTGAACGGGACCTTCTTGATCCTTATTGACCTGCCTACAGGGTCTTCCCCGAAGAACATCTTATCCGCGATGGTCTTCCCTATCACAGCGATCTTGGCACCCTGTCTTACGTCGCTGTCATTGATGTTCCTGCCGTACTCCACCTCCCTGTCCTGAACCAGTGAATATGCGGGAGTGCTTCCTATGACGCTCGTACTCCAGTTAGTGTTGCCGTAAACAAGCTGGGCAGATGTATTGATCATTGGCGCCACTGCCTCGATCCCGGAGACCTCCCGCTCTACGGCAAGGGCATCATCATATGTGATGTATCTGACGGTGCCCGAAGCTGACGATGCTGATCTGTCAGGAAATACCATTATAAAGTTGCTTCCGAAGGAGGCGATCTGTTCGTCTATGCTCTTGTTCGCTCCCTGGCCTACGGCGAAAGCTGCTATTACAGCCGCTACACCGATTATGATGCCCAGGGCAGTAAGCATCGACCTGGTCTTGTTCCGGCGCAGCGCCCTTACTGCGGTGCGGGAGATCTCTGTCATCGATATCATGCGCTTTTCACCATCCGGTTTGGTTCATCGCTCGTTATCATGCCATCCTTGAAATGAACTATCCTCTTTGCGTAAGCGGCGACGTCAGGTTCATGGGTGACCAACAGTATCGTTGTCCCCTCTTTCTCGTTGATCTTTTTGAACAGTCCCATTATTTCGTCGCTTGTCTTCGAGTCAAGATTTCCGGTAGGTTCATCAGCCATAAGGATAGGGGCCCTGTTTACTATGCCCCGTGCGATCGCGACTCTCTGCTGCTGGCCCCCCGAAAGCTGTGTCGGCTCGTGGTATAGCCTGTCTTCCAGTCCCATCTGGATGAGGGCTTCTTTAGCCCTCTCCCTGCGTTCTTTTTTCTGCATTCCTGCATATAGGAGCGGAAGCTCTACGTTCTCCAACGCGCTTGTCTTCTGCAGCAGGTTGAATCCCTGAAAGACGAAACCGATCGTCCTGTTTCTTATCACCGCAAGCTCATCGCTTTCAAGGTCATTGATATTCTGTCCGTTAAGAAAATATGTCCCGGATGTTGGTTTATCCAAACACCCGAGAATGTTCATGGTAGTTGACTTTCCTGAGCCCGAAGGGCCCATCATCGCAACGAACTCACCCTTTTCAACAGAGAGGCTTATCCCATGGAGTATCTCCACTTCCTCTCTGCCCATGCTGAAGCTTTTGCGGATATCCTTCAGTTCTACCAATGTCATCTATTTCGCTCCGTTGGGAACGATGATCCCCGTAATTACCTCATCGCCCTCTTTGAGCCCGGAGATTATCTCCGTGTTCTGTCCGTCTGATATGCCTTTTTTGACCTCGATCCTTACCGGGGCTTTTTTATTGAGCATGTATACAGCCGGGGCCTTTACTTCCGCCACTGTCTGTGCACCCATCCCGGGAGGCCCCTGCTGCTTCTGGTTTGCTGAAGGATCCGCGGGCTTGAACCTGAAAGCGCTGTTCGGAACGACGATCACATCCTGCCGTTCTTCAACGATAAGCGAGACATTTGCAGTCATCCCCGGCATCAGGAGTCCCTTATCATTGGAGACTCTCACTATTACCGCATATGTAACTACGTTGTCGGTAGTTGTAGGCGAAAAGCGCACCTGAGTAACTTTTCCTTCGAACGGTTCGTTGGGATGGGCATCAACTGTAAAGGTCGCCTTCTGTCCCTCCCTCACTCCTCCGATATCGGCCTCGTCGACATTGACTTCGACCTGCATCTGGCTGAGATCCTTCGCTATCTCCGCAATGCTCGGGGTCTGATAACTTGCCGCGACGGTCTGTCCCTTCTCAACGTTCTTGGATACCACCACCCCGTCCACCGGAGAGTATATCTTTGTATAACCCAGGTTGATCCTTGCTTTTCTCAGAGTGGCGTCATACTGGCTGATCCTTGCTTTTGACGCAGCGACCTGTGCCCTTGCAGTAAGGTATGTTTTCTCTTCTGTATCCGCATCGGCTTTCGCTATAAGGTCCTTTTCTGCCAGCTTTCTTGTCCTGGCAAGGCTCTTTTCAGCATTGGACAGGACCGCCTCCGAATTCATAAGATCTGCTCTGGCTGCCATAAGGTTCGCCTCTGCCTGTGCAACGTCGGCCTCCTGTGTGGCCGAATCTATCTCAGCAATGATCTGTCCTTTTTTTACTACGCTGTTGTAGTCGATGTATATTTCCCTGACTGTGCCTGATATCTGGGTACCGACATCCACAGTTTCCACAGCATCAAGGGTGCCGGTGGCCTGTATGACTGAACGCAGATCCGACCTGACTGCCCTTTCTGTCCTGTAGCTTATCTCATCAGAACTTCTGCCGTAATTCCAGTAAATTACCCCAAACAGAGCGGCCAGCAAGAGTACTGCTCCGATGATCCTGCCCTTAAGTTTTTTTGAAATTTTCCTGCCTGCAATGTTCATTCTTAAAGACCTCCCATGGCCTTTTCGAGATCAAGGCGCTTTGCCTTGCATTCATAGAGCGAGAGGATGGTGTTTGTCTGGGCCGAGGCGTAGCTTTCGACTGCATCGGATATCTCAAGACTGCTTCCCACTCCCGCTTCGTAGCGCCCTTCAGCCAGTTCATAAGTCTCCCTGGCCTGCCTCTCGGCTTCAAGGGAGGCATTAAGCGCCTCTTTAGCCTCAGCCAGTGCATGCCAGGCCTTCCTTACCTCAAGCATAACATCGTTTGAGGCTCTGTCGAACTGCGCTTTTGAAACGGCAAGATCCGCCTCGGCTCCTTCCACCCTGCTTCTGGTAAGCCCTCCGTCATATATCGGAAAACTCAGCGACAGTTTGGCATTCCATCCGTTGTCGTCAAACGGAGCATTTCCGTATGCGCTGTACCCGGCTGATGCGCTTATTTCGGGGGAGAGCCCCTTCTTCTCCAATGCAAGGAGGGTCTCTGCATATTCGACCCTCCTTCGCTGTGCGACAAGGTCAGGCCTGTTCGAGAGGGCTCTCTCAACTGCCTTCTCAATAGACACTCCCCAGTCTTCGTAGGTGAGTACATCTGCAAAGTCTTTTATTTCCATCATCGGCAGGCCCATTGCCGAGGCAAGCTGCGCCCTGTACTGCTCTGCCGCTGACCCGGCCTTGACAAGCGTCAGCTTTGAATTTGCAAGGTCAGCTTCAGCCTTTGTCACCTCAATTTTGGGCTTTGTACCGACCTCGTAGTAGGACCTCGCCCAGGAGAGCCTCTTCTGGTAATTGTCATACCTGGCCTTTGCAACCTCATGCTGCCTTACAGCTCTGTTAAGGTTGTAATATGCCGACCTGACCGCTGCGATGACCTTGTCCCTTGTATCCATGTATTCCGCTTCCGCGGCACTCATGTTTATCTTTGCCCCCTCTATCCGGAGGCCCCTTTTACCCCAGTCGTAGACAGACTGCTCAAGAGAAACGGAGGTGTTGTAACTTCCGTCGTCGTCTGTTTTGTTGGTACTGTCGCTCCTGGTATAGGAAGCTCCCGCCTTGATCTGCGGCCTGGCGCCGGCAGCGCTCTCCCCTGCCGCAGCTTTCCTGGAGGCGATCTGCGCCTCTGCCGCGACCATGTCAGGGTGATTCTTTAGTGCTGTATCAATGCATTCTTCCAGTGTCAATGTCTCTGCCATCGCAGTCCCGGCTGAGAGGATCAGGAGAATTGATACCGCCGCTATAAGTTTATTTTTCATCGGATGATGCACCCCCGGATCGATCTATGCTCTTTTGAGAGGGAGCGTGATCGTAAACGTACTGCCTTTGCCCTCTCTGCTTTCGGCCCTGACATTGCCGCCGTGTGCTTCGACTATTGCCCTCGTTATTGCCAGCCCAATGCCGAGACCTCCGCTTGACCTGGTCCGTGACTTGTCGGTCCTGTAGAAACGTTCAAAGATATACGGAAGGTCCTGCTCTGATATACCTATGCCGGTGTCGCTGACTTTTATAACTGCGGTCCCGTCCGATCTTGCGAGAGAGAGGGTCACAGTCCCTCCGCTGTCGGTGTATCTGAGCGCGTTGGAAAGGAGGTTTTCGACTGCCTGTCTTATCTTCGTCTCATCTGCCGCAATGGATACATCAGGCTCGATCTCCCTTTTCAGATCTACGGATTTTGACCTGTAAAGCGGGTCGTAGGTCATGGCTACCCTCCCGGTCAGATCCGACAGATCGGCGGATCCGAGCACGATGCCGTTTCCTGCATTCTCTATCGAAGTCAGCTTTTCGATCTCGGAGATCATCCTTGAAAGTCTGTCTATCTCATCAACTGTAAGCCTGAGCCGCTCTTCCGTGGGTTCCCATACCCCGTCCTCGAAAGCTTCCAGGTGCGATTTGATTATCGCGAGCGGGTTCCTGAGTTCGTGCGCAATGTCGCTCATGAGCCTCTTACGGAGTTCTTCCTGTTCTTCGAGTCCCAGGCCGAGCCGTTTGATGCTGTCTATCAGTGTCTGAAGTTCCGTGATATTCGACTTCAGGCCTTCATCCGCCCGATATCTGCCCTTGCCGATGAGTGACGCCATCTTGGACACATTCAGGACTGGCCGGCTGATCAGGTCTGCCATTACAAAAGATATGATGACCGCGATGATGAGCATGCCGCCTATGGCATATTTCATATGGGAATTGAATTTTCTCAGAAAGATGCCTTCTCTGCTTTCAACAAAAGGCAGACAGAGGAAACGTACGGTACCGACGGGCCTGCCTCCGTAAGAGACCGGGAGCTCGTTCATCACCAGTTCGCCCCTTCCGGGAACGGCGAATCCCCGCTCATCCCTGCCGCTGTTCATCGCAGGCCCCCTCATGGCGCCGTGTCTCATGGGCCGCCTGAACTCGGCTATCAGTGTCCCTTCCGTGTCGTAGAGGGCTGCATGGACCATAGGCCATCGGAGGATGTCCCCTCTCAGCCCGGCAAGCGCCGTCATGTCCCAGCGGCCCTGCAGTGCATAGCTATCTTCCAGTATCCGAACTGCCTCCTGCTGATCTTCGCGGAGCCTGTCCGAAGTAAAAAGGCGGAACTGCCTGTCAAGCAGCTTTGATATGCCCGCCGGTATCACGAGCATGCATATTATGACGATGACCACATACTGGAAAAGCATCTGGGTCCGCAGTGAACGTTTCATAGGCTTACTCCGAGATCCTGTACCCGAAGCCATGGACAGTTTTTATGTATCCGTTTTCGTGTTCGGGATCCGCAAGTTTTTTTCTTATGTTTTTGATATAGCTGTCTATCGATCTTTCGAAACCTTCATATTCATATCCGAGCGCATGGTTTATAAGTTCGTCCCTGGTCCATGTCTTTTCCGGCCTTGAGGCCATCTTTGAAAAGATCATAAATTCATTTTTTGTGAGAGGGATAAGGCTGCCCTTTTTCGTCACCGTCAGTTTGTCGTTGTCTATCACGATGTCCTCTCCTATTTTTATCGTCCCGGCGCTTCCAGTCCCTGTGCCGCCGGCGTTTCTCAGGTTGGCCCTAATCCGTGCCATGAGGACCCTGGGGCTGAACGGCTTGATGATGTAGTCGTCCGCGCCTGCGTCGAGTCCCGCTATGACATCATCCTCACCGCTTTTCGCCGTGATCATTATTATGGGAGCCGATGACACCGCCCTTATTTCTTCACAGACCCTTTCGCCCTTGATACCGGGCAGCATGAGGTCGAGAAGCACAAGATCGTAGTTTCCCTCGTTGAACATCCTGAGAGCTTCCGCCCCGTCGCTTGCGATGTCTGCTTCGTATCCTTCCCGGAGCACGTATGCCTTTTCTACCTCGGCTATCGCCTTTTCGTCTTCTACGATAAGTATCTTCGTCACCGTTTCCACCGCCCCGAAAAAAATCTTTGCTCATCATGCTTCTTATTATCTTACATAAACAGGGAAATTTTTATTTAATAAAAAATCAAACAATAAAGACATTCTTGCAAAACCGGAGCCGTCGATCTGTACGGCTCCGGCTGTGAGGATCCTGACTACTGCTGCTGACCGCTTGTGCCTTTCAGGCCCTGGCCGCGTCCGTTTCTGAACATCTGCGGGTTTTCGAGCATCTTTTCCAGGCGTGCATTTTCCCGGTCATTCTTTATCTTCTGCATCTTTGCGTGAAGATCGCGGATCTTTGCCTTGTTCGGCGTATCTTTCTGAAGCTCGGCCCTCATCTCTGAACTGAGCTTTTTCATCTCTTCCAGCCGTGCCTTGTCCTCAGGAGAAAGTTCGCGTCTGGGGCCCCGGGCCTGTGCCTTGAATTTGGAGGGGTCCTTGAGCATCTCCTCGAAACGTGCCGTCCCTATCTCCTGGTTCAGCTTCTGTATCTTCTCGTGGATATCGCGGGCCTTTGCCTTGTTCGGGATATCCTTCCTGAGCTCTGCTCTCAGATCGATATAGAGCTTCGCTCTCTCATCCATCTTCGCCTTCAATTCGGGACTTGCGTTCTGCAGGATCTGCTGGCCATACCCCATGGGCATACCTCCGCCCGGCCTGCATTTTACGCCCCATCCCGGAGCTGCCATCGCGCTTCCCGCGAGTACGAGGACCAATATTGCCGCTGCCGCTGTCTTTTTCATTTACATCGACCTCCTGTTTGATCATCGATATCATCGTTGTATCTCCGATGATGCAAGCCTAGCAAGGGCGTATGGAGATTTTATGATGTAAATGTGTGGATTTTATGGTGATCCGGCACAGCCGACCCTGACGCGCTCCAGTCCGGACATAAAAAAACCGCACATCCGTTCGCGCGGATGTGCGGGGGGCTATCAGCTTCGCCGGTTCTTATACTTCAGCAGCGGACGATATAACTTCGTCAGACCGAAAGTCCTATCTTCCTTCCTTCCTCATAGGCTTTCATGTTGCTTTCAAGGAATTCGGGCTTTCTCGAGCCAAGCTTCTGTTTGATTATCTCCCTCGCGGTATCGTCGGAAATAAGATCCGAGATCGCTATGACGACACCGAGCAGGATCACATTTACCGCCTTCTCGTTGCCTATGTTTCCCGCGATCTGCGAGGCGTTTACCGGTATCACCCTGATGTCGTCCCTTGTCGGAGTGTACTTTGCCATGTCACTGTTGTAGATCAGGAAGCCGCCCGTCTTGACAGAGGCCTCGTATTTGTCCAGGGAAGGCTGGTTCAGCGCAACGACGACATCCGCACTTGCTACGAAGGGGGATCCTATCGGCCTGCTGCTGACAGTTACCCCGCAGTTCGCCGTCCCCCCTCTCATCTCGGGTCCGTACGAGGGGAGCCATGTAACGAATTTGCCCTCTTTCATGGCCCCGTATGCCACAAGCTGTCCCAGGACCATTACCCCCTGACCTCCAAACCCTGCGCAAAAGAGCGTTCGTGTTTGATCAGACATTCAGCCCGGCCTCCCTTACTCGAAATCCTTGAATACCCCGAGCGGGTAATAGGGGATCATGTTGTTCACAAGCCAGTCGCATGCGACTGTAGGCCTCATTCCCCAATTGGTCGGACATGTCGAGAGGACTTCCACCAACGAGAAGCCCTTGTTTTCCATCTGGTTCCTGAACGCCTTCCTTATGGCCTTTTTAAGTCCGTGCAGATGGGCGGGCTTCGCTGCAGAGACCCTCTCTATGTAGCAGGGAGAGGCGAGGGATGCGAGCAGTTCAGACACCCTTATCGGGTAACCTGCCCTCTGCGGATCACGGCCGTCGGGCGTGGTCGTAGTTTTCTGCCCGAGCAGCGTGGTCGGCGCCATCTGCCCTCCGGTCATGCCGTATATGGCATTGTTTACAAATATAACGGTGATGTTTTCCGAGCGGTTCGCGGCATGTACTATTTCTCCCATGCCTATCGAGGCAAGGTCACCGTCCCCCTGATACGTGAATATCAGCCTATCAGGCCTTATCCTCTTGAACCCTGTCGCTACGGCGGGAGCCCTGCCGTGGGGAGCTTCAATAAAATCCGTGTCTATGTAACCGTACATGAGCGCGGCGCATCCCACCGGGGCGATGCCGGTGGTAATATCCCTGATATCCAGCTCATCAAGGGTCTCGCATATCATCCTGTGGATGATCCCGTGGGTGCATCCGGGGCAATAGTGTGTATGGACTCCCTCTATCCAGCTTTTGGGCCTCTGGTATACTATCTTTTCTGCCATTACTGATCCCCTCCTTCGCCGGAGAGTTTCGCGAATATCCTGCGGCACTCTTCTTTGATCTCTGACACTCCCGGGCACATTCCGCCCGAACGTCCGTAAAAACTGACCGGCAGTCTGTATCTGACTCCTCTGTTTACGTCTTTCAGCATCTGTCCCCAGTTCATCTCGACATCAAGTATATGTCTGCATCCCGGGATGAGGCTTTCAAAATCATCATACGGGAAGGGGCTGATGACCAGAGGCCTGATAAGGCCGACCCTGTATCCTTCCGCGCGAAGGTCGTCCACTGCCGTCCTTGCTATCCTTCCTACGGTCCCGAACGCAGAGATAACGACTTCGGCATCGTCGGTAAGATATTTTTCGCACGAGGTCTCGTTTTTTTCTATTTCATGCCATTTCGCTTCGAGCTTCCTGTTGTGCGCTTCCAGTTCTTCGGGGTCGAGAAAGAGGCTCCTTATTATAGTTCTCTTACCGCCTCTCTCCTTCATGTATCCGCACGCCCATTTTTCAGGCTCGGAAAGGTTTTTGCCATGTCCCGGCGGGATCTCCACCGCTTCCATTATCTGGCCTATCACTCCGTCGCAGAGGAGCATCACCGGGATCCTGTATTTCTGTGCGAGATCGAACGATTTCTGCATCATGTCCACTGCCTCCTGGAGCGACCCCGGAGCAAGGACGATCATATTGAAATCTCCGTGCCCTATGCCGCAGGTAGCCTGGTTGTAATCCGACTGCGAAGGAAGGATGCCTCCCAACCCCGGCCCGGCCCTGACGACATTTACCACCACGACCGGCACTTCCTGCCCCGCGATGTAGCTTATGGCTTCCGACATAAGAGATATGCCCGGACTTGAGGAGCTGGTCATCACCCTCTCGCCTGTCGTGCCGCCGCCGAGTATCATGTTCGAAGCCGCGACTTCGCTCTCTGCCTGTACATATACGCCCCCGACCTCAAACAGACGTTTCGACATATATTCCGGGATCTCGTTCTGGGGGGTTATCGGATAACCGTAGAAATACCTGCATCCGGCCTGGATGGCAGCCTCGGCGATCGCCTCAGTCCCCTTCATCAAAGTTTTGCCCATGCTGATCACCCCTTCTCCGCTCATTCTTCACGAAAGACCCTGATCACCGCATCAGGGCATCTCATAGCGCACATGCCGCACCCTATGCAGTCTTCGGGCCTGGCCGCTTCGACCGGACGATATCCCTTTTTGTTGATCCTGTCAGATATCTCAAGGACCTTTTTGGGACACGCCTCCACGCACATGGAACAGCTTTTGCAGTATTGCTCGAGTATTTCGACTCTTCCCTTCGGCATTAGAAACACTCCTTTTATATTAAATACGCACTCTGTCTGTTTCCCACGGCAGCAGTATCTCTCTGTGCAGCACCCACAGAGGGATATGATCCGGAAGGATATCCTTCACTCCGTCAGAGACAGTCTCCTCGGCCATCCCGAAAAGCATCGGGATCCCGAGCCTTTTTGAAAAATCATTCACCAAAAGGATCCCCTCCGCGCATTCATGCGGCAGGGTCCTGTCCATAAGGTGCGGGTTGGCAGCCGTAAAGCTGACCTTCAATCCGCATGTCGCTTCCAGTTTGTCTTTCATAGCTTCGATCTCTGAAAAAGTTTTTGTGTGGGTCCTGTAGGGGTTGATAACAAAGATGAGGTCATATCCGGTATCGATCAATTCAGGTTCGAACTGCTTCAGTGCAAGTGCGCCCTGCGAATCTCCTCCGACGTCGATTATCAATCGGCCGGATCGGTCATGTATCTTCGTCCTGATCAGTGGGTTGATGTAGCTCATGTCTCCCCATTTGATATCTCCGGGCGGAGAAAGCACGGAGAGGTCCTCTCTCTCTATTTCGGCTGCCAGCGCCCTAAGGCAGAAATAGGGGTTAATTATATCCATGTCAGCGAGGGTGACCTTGTCTCCCGCAGCAGCCATAGCCGAAGCCAGACTTATGGTCAGTTCCGTCTTGCCTGAGCCGAGCGCGCCCGTGACGGCAACGACATGATCCAATTTTATGCCGTTCAGCAATGCGAGGTTGTTATCGAGGACGGTGTTATTCTTTTTCATAGACATGCGCCCTTTCTTCACCCGTAAGGACCTTGTAAGCCCCTTCGACGAGAGCCCTCAGTTCATCTTCGCCCGGTACGCGGATGACTTCCGCTATCCAGGAGACCCTTTCACTTATAAGATCACAGAGGTATGTACTGTTAGCAAGGCCTCCGGTCAGTATCACGGCATCTACCTTCCCGTAAAGGTTCACGGCCCTTGAACCGATTTCCGCGGCTATCTGGTAGGCAAGCGCATCCACGATAAGTTTCGCCTTCGCGTCGCCTGAGCGGATCCTCTCGACGATCTCACGGAAATCCCTGCTTCCAAGGTGGGCTGCGACTCCTGCCTCGCCCACTACCATCCTCTCGATCTCTTTACGGGAGTATGCGCCCGAAAAACAGAGATCGATAAGGTCCCACGCATGGACGGTACCGGCACGCTCGAGAGACATCGGACCGTAACCCCCGAGCCCGTTGTTGACGTCGATGACCTTGCCTTCACAGTGCGCTCCGACCGTGACCCCGCCTCCCATGTGTGCGACGATGAACCTGCACTCGTTGATATGCTTCCCCATCTTTTTGGCCACCCTGTAAGCTACCGCCTTTTGGTTCAGGGCGTGGAAGACGGACCTTTTGGGGAGATCGGGCATCCCGCTCACGTGTGCGACCTCTGACATCTCGTCCACACATACAGGATCAACGATAAACGCAGGGATCGATCCTGCCTCCTCCGATATCCTCTTTGCGATCAACCCCCCGAAGTTCGATGCGTGCCTTCCGTACCTGCATGATCTCAGGTCTGCCGCCATCTCCTCGTTGATCATCCATACACCGCCGGAGATGGGGCGCAGCAGCCCGCCCCTGCCTACCACGGCTGAGAGTTCGGAAACCCTGTTTCCATGTTTTTCAAGTATTTCGAGCGAATTGGAGAACCTGAAAAGCTCCTCTTTTTCAGGCATCCCTTTGCATCTCTCGATCTCTTCCTCGCTGTATGAAACGGACTCAGACCACAGCATCTCCAGATCCTCGTAGAGCGCGGCCTTCATTCCTGTACTTCCCGGGTTGATTGCAAATATTTTCATTTTTACCCTCAGCCTTTGCTAAATAGAGTTCTATTTCACATTTAGATATATTTTTAAAAAGAAACACTTCCCTACACTTAATTATAATACATTTATATTTCTATGAAAAGGTTTCAATTTTCAATTAAATTTTATGACTTTTCTGTGCCTTGACACCCAAT
>DBRW01000062.1:6061-6298 GCA_002306075.1 Synergistaceae bacterium UBA1358 | reverse complement strand
ATTGACACACGACCATGAAAAGGCCAGTTGGACAAAAGCATACGAATGGATCCGTGAGGCGATCGAATCTGGAGAGCTTGGAATGGGGACGCCCCTGCCTGAGAACCTTCTCGCGAAGGAGATAGGGGTAAGCAGGACGCCTATACGTGAAGCACTCAGAAGTCTGGAACAGGATGGGTATGTCAAGATAATCCCGCAGAAAGGGGCATTCGTATCGGAAATATCCCTCGAAGACCT
>DBRW01000062.1:5698-5988 GCA_002306075.1 Synergistaceae bacterium UBA1358 | reverse complement strand
AAATATGCGACCAATAAACGGATAGGCGCGATCATAACCTCGTACCATGCTCAGATCAAGCGCTTCCAGAAACTTTCCGCACAGTCACTTGCCAACATCCATGAAACGATAGGCCAGCACCTTGAGATACTCGAGAAGATCAGGGAAAGGGATGCCAAGGGACTCTCGTCACTTCTCTACGAACATATCGCAAAGAGCGAAAGCAACATAATGAAAGACTACTTTCTCAAATAAACTCATCTGACAGCAGGTGATCCCTTATGAAATTCAGAAGCTCCGAAATACTTTCA
>DBRW01000062.1:5430-5612 GCA_002306075.1 Synergistaceae bacterium UBA1358 | reverse complement strand
ACAGGGCGGGCGGCATGGCCCTGGAGTTCGGCGTGATAGGAGCATGCGACGGGCAGGCCTGCGGACATATCGGCATGAAGTACGTCCTCCCCACCAGGGATCTTATCGCCTGTGACATAGAAGCCATGGCCGAAGCCCACAGGCTTGACGGTATAGTTCTGCTCGGCTCGTGCGACAAGATA
>DBRW01000062.1:0-5280 GCA_002306075.1 Synergistaceae bacterium UBA1358 | reverse complement strand
AGGGCCGGTGAAATGACAGGCATAAAGATCGTTGAGCTTGTAAAGAAAGGCATCACGGCTCGGGACATAATAACGAGGAATTCCATTGAGAACGCTGCTAAGATCATGGTCGCGACGGGAGGCTCGACAAATACCTTCATCCACCTCTCTGCGATAGCCAACGAGATCGGTACGGATCCTGAGACTATGATGGACATATACGACAGGGCAAGTGAGAGGATCCCCTCCATAGCAATGGTCAACCCTGCATCGTGTTACGACATGGAGGACTTCTACCGTGCCGGAGGCATCCCGCGCGTAATGAAGGAACTGGGCGAGGACATCGACCTCTCATGCATGACAGTGACGGGGAAGTCTCTGGGAGAAAATCTTGAAGCATGGTCGGATCCCTTCGGCATAGACAGGCGCGTCATCCGTACGAAGGAAGACCCGTTCGGCAGGTCCGGCGGCCTTGCCGTCCTCAGGGGAAACCTCGCGCCTGGCACGGGCATCACAAAACCGATAGCGATGGATCCTTCAATGTACTTCTTCTCGGGGCCGGCAAGGGTCTTCGAATGCGAGGAGGATGCCAACGAGGCCATCCTGGCAGGAAAGATAAAAGAAGGCGATGTACTGGTCATCCGTTACGAGGGCCCGAAGGGCGGTCCCGGGATGCGTGAAATGTATTTCGCAATGAAACTGCTTTACGGCAGAGGCCTTGCTAAAAAGACCGCGATAATCACAGACGGCCGTTTCTCCGGGACCAACAACGGCTGTTTTGTCGGCCACATCTCTCCCGAAGCTGCCGAAGGAGGCCCCATAGCCGCAGTGAGGGACGGAGACATCATCACCATAGACATAAAAAACAAGAGGCTCGATGTAGATCTCTCCCCCGAAGAACTGGAAACCCGCCTGAAAGAATGGGAAAGGCCCCCTCAGGAAGAACTGAAAGGGATCCTCGCCATATACGCAAAGCTGGCAGCATCAGCCGCCGAAGGCGGAATGATGAAGATCTAAGGTTGTAAGGCTCATAATAATCAGCCTAAGTCTCCAAGCAGTCCGCTGCATACATCTATTTTTATTGCCAATGCAAGTTCTTCCAATTGTGCGGGATATTTAAAGTCCAGTCCTGTCAGTGTTGCTATCTTTTCCAGCCTGTACCGGACTGTGTTTTCATGTTGTGAGATCGTCTCTGCTGTTGCACGAATGCTGCATTCGGACAAGACATATTGGGTTAGTGTCTCCAACAGGTTTGAGTTGTTTTCTGCATCGTGTTCATTTATCGGTTCTAAAATTTTCTTCTTGAAAATCTGCATTTCCCTGCTCTTTGCAAAGGGAAAAATTATCTCATAAGAACCTATCTCGCTGTATCTAAGAAAAGGCTTCCTAAGATTTCTGTTTAAAAGAGCAGAATAATAGCTTTCTCTTATACATTCTGAAAATTCACCGAGGCTGAAGTGAGGTTGGCTGACACCTATCGTGTAATTGGATCTGTCAGGAAAAATCTCTTTGACAGCCTGGTAGATAACTTCGTCGTCAAATATCATGGATGCGTCATCGCAGGAATAGAACAAGAATGCACCGTGCTTATATAGACACATAGTGCTTGCAGGTGTAGAAAAACTGCTCCTGTCATACCTTTTAAAACATTCAAGAAAGTCTGATTCGCTAAAATAATCGCGGCTCATAAAATAGATCGCTATGTATTTTTCTTCAAACGATGGATTGATAAGTTTTGCATGATCCCTGATTTCATCTGCAGAAAGCTTTCGTGAGATAAGTATGTTGATTTCATTTTGCATAAAAGTTAAGTCTGCCATGTGTTCTATATACCTGTTGACGTCATAGATTATCTTCTCAAAATATATGTCCATTGAATTTATCAGTATAATTGGAAAATTTTTGGAATCTGCATATCTCAGCGCGGATTCCGGAATTGGCAAATGGAAAACATTTCTTATGGCCAGGCCGCTTGCATCTTGTTTTAAAAGATGCTTGATGCCTTCTCCGATCATCGATATATCCTCTTTTGCGCAAAGAAATGTCGTAAGGACCAGCTGGTCCTTAAAAAGACTGGTGTGGAAATATTTACTTCTCAACGAGGCGTCCAGTTCATAATCCAATATGCCAACGTCCTTAACTATCCTGGAAAGCCCTCCTTTGCCTGCGATCAAAGATACATTGGATCCATAAGTATTTAAAAAATCGGAGATCATGTAATACATTAAAATCAATCCTTCGTTGTTATTTTTTATAAAACTATCGTTGCTGTTGTTAGTTAGTCAAAAGCAGAATTTGCCCTAATTTTTGAATTATATCAGATGTTCGTTTCTGGTTGATTCTAAAAATTTACAATAAATGGCCATGTATTATTTGGATATTTTTTAAAAAAATAATTTATTAATTGTAATAATTTATATTAAACGGTCTTTGCTTGCTCCTTTGAACAGCAATAAACTTCTGTTGAAAGTACCGGTGCGCATGGCACGAACGAGTAAACGTGTAGAGCGGTAAGCATAAATAGGAGGCTAAAAAATGAAATATGTAAGGATGCCCATCGAAAAAGAATCGCCTGAACAGCTTGGATACGAAAAAATTAAAAACAATCTCACCGAAACTTCTGTGAGAGACAGGAATATCAAAGATCTCAGACTCGTGATCGATGACATGCTGCTTCCCTATGGCGATCATCTCGGAGATCCGCGTCTTCGTGAAATTATTGCAAAACAGTCAGGCGTCGACGATCCAAATGGTGTTCTTGTTACTGCCGGTGCCGCTTCAGCTCTGTTCCTGGTCGCATCCTCGCTGCTGGAGCCGGGAGACAAAATGATAGTCGCAAGGCCGAATTACGGGACCAATATCGAAACACCGCGCGCAATAGGCGCTGACATCAGTTACCTTGACCAGAAGTTTGAGGAAGGATTCAAGGTAGATATCGAAAAGCTCGAATCTATGATAAAACCTGATACGAAATACATCTCCCTGACCAACCCTCATAATCCCACCGGAACGATGATGTCCCTTTCGGAACTGAAAGAAATAATTGCGATAGCCGAAAAGAATAACATCTGGCTTCTCATAGACGAGACATACAGAGACATGTTCAAGGACGAAGTCCTTCCTGTCGCGGCCTCCCTTTCTGACAAGGTGATATCGATATCGTCCCTTTCCAAGACTTATGGCATCCCCGGTATTCGTATAGGCTGGATCGTGTGCAGGGACAAAAAGATGAACGATCTTCTGCTGTGCGCCAAGGAGCAGGTCTGCATCGGAGGCAGTGTCGTCGATGAATACATCGGCTACGTCGCCCTTTCTCAGAAAGATGAGTGGATAAAGAAAAATGATGCGACCATCGCAGACAGGTTTGCAGTTGTAAAAGAGTGGATAGAAAATGAAGAGTATATGGAATGGGTCGAACCGAAAGCGGCCTGTACCTGTTTTCCAAGGATAAAACCTGAAGTTGATGTTGATGTTGAAAAAGTTTACCGTTTGATGAACGAGAAATACGGAACTTATGTGGGTCCGGGACACTGGTTCGAGCAGAGTAAAAGATACATGCGGATAGGTTATGGGTGGCCTCTGCATGATGAGTTGGAGAGAGGGCTTAGGTCGATTTCTGATTCCGTAAAGGAAAGCCTGAAGTAATTACCATGATTTGAAGAAGCACAGACGGCAAACCAAAAGAAGCTGCGTGAAATCCTAAGATTCCACACAGCCTCTTTTGGTTATCGGAACTGCTCGTCCAGCCAGTCGAGGGCCACCGCCCACGAGAGGGGTGGGTTGTCGAGCTGGCAGTGGGCGTTGGCGCCGCTCTCCCGTTCGAACACATAAAGGGTCGCCTTCTGGGCTGTCGCGGCGAAGTGCTCCGCCTGTTTCAGGGGCGTGGGCCCCTCTCCGGCGCTCAGCATCCCAAGGGCGGGCATGGTGAGGTTCCGCAGCCGGTCGTCGGGAATGCGGAAGAAAGAGATGGCATCAAAGGTTTCTGCGACAGAGGGCCTGCCGAACCGGACGCACAGGTTCAGCAGGGAGAGTCGGTATTTGGGCGGAATGTCCTTCTCCGAAAGGGTTTTGAGATCTTCCACGGTAAGGTTGTTCTTTTTGAGCATGTCCACGGTCTGTTCACCCAGGGAAGCGAGGAAGTACTCATGTATGTCCGTCAGGGGTGAGTTGAGGATGAGGGCCCCGAGGCGGGGCTCACCCAGGGCACCGCTCTGGGCGAAGTAGCCCCCGAAGCTTGCCCCGTAGAGGGCGACCTGCTTTGGGTTTACTTCGGGCCGCTTCAGCAAAAAGTCCATGACCGTGCGGACCGTGGGCCCCAGGTCGGAGACGAAGGTCGAATCCGGATGGAACCGTCGTTTCCCTGCCTGCCCCGGCCCCTCGAAGAGGAGGACGTTGTATCCCCTGTCCAAGGCGGCCCTGCCCACCGACAGGAACATCTCCTCCGCCGTTCCGTCGAAGCCGCTCTGGGCGATCAGGGTTTTCCGCCGTTTGCCGCCCTTCCCTTGGGTGATGAAATAGCCGGGGTAGAAATCCTCGTCCTTCCCCGTGGGAATGAAGACAGCTTCCGTCTTCCACGGAAAATGTTTCATGGCCTTGAGAAAGGTCTCCCGGCACTTCATTCCCCATGAGCGGGTGTCCTCCGACAGAGGATCTCCGTAGTATTCCGCCGCCCGGTAGTAGGAGGATGCCCTGAGAAAGCTCTCCCTGGCGCTGACGGTATGCCCCCGTTCCAGCCTCGCCGCCCCGTCCTTTTCGAGACGTTCAGCGAGGGAAAGAAAGGCCGCCGACCACGACGCAGGGTTCCCGTCCTCAATCTGCAGAGCCGCGATCAGGATCTCTCCCACCGTACCTCCACCCGCCGCGTCGGCCCCCAGGCTGCGGAGAATCTGGAAGTCCATCTCCGAATCGGTGAAGAGAGACAGCCTAACACCGCTTCTCGTCACCCCCCGCGCTTCCGGCGTGCCGTCAGCCCCCGCTCCCGTGGCGAACAGGACCACCAGCAGGAGCGTCACTCCGAATACGATGATACTTTTCATAGCTCCACCTCCCAAGTGTTCTCTATTTTCTCTTCCCTGTGAGCCAGTGTTCGATGAGTCTTCTGGATATGCTGATGGACGGTGGGATGTCCGGCAAGAAGTCGGGAGTGAACCATCTAGCGTCCTCGATCTCCTTACCGTCGGGTCTTATTTCTCCCCTCGCCCATTCTGCTGTGAACCCCACCATGAGAGAGTGGGGGAATGGCCACGGCTGGCTTCCAAAATACTTGATGTTCTTTACTCGAATCCCCACTTCTTCCTCCAG
>DBRW01000004.1:8739-8953 GCA_002306075.1 Synergistaceae bacterium UBA1358 | reverse complement strand
GATCTGCAACTGTTGCGGAGTGTCAGAGATGGGTACAGTGGTCTACGTTATTGGTTCCCATCACCTCCCTTGCGAACCTCTGCATGAGATAGTTGTCTTCATTGGTGCAGCGGGCTGAGGAGAAGAATCCGGTCTTGCCCATGTTTGCCTTGAGACCTTCGGCTATCTTGTCGAGAGCCTCATCCCAGGTCGCCTTGCGGAATTCTCCGTTTTC
>DBRW01000004.1:8192-8729 GCA_002306075.1 Synergistaceae bacterium UBA1358 | reverse complement strand
CGGCCCTTGTTGAGGGAATCCATATTCGTGTGGTCTGAAGTAACGTTTGCGATCTTGCCCGTCCTCTCGTTTACCTGGACGAGAAGTTCACAGCCCACTCCGCAGTATGTGCATACTGTCTTGGTGGTTTTGAGCTCCCACGGACGCCCCTTGCCTGCAGCCGGTTTCTCATAAAGTGCACCGACGGGGCATACTGCAACGCACTGGCCGCAGAATGTGCACTCCGATTCTTCCAGTCCTCTTCCTACAGGGGGCTGGACGGCCGTCTTTATGCCGCGGTTCTGGAAGTCTATTGCATGATACTGGGAGTGCTTGTCGCATACCCTTATGCAGCGTCCGCAAAGGATGCACTTGTTAAGGTCGCGGATATAGAATGGGTTGCTGTCGTCGAGCTTATGATCCTTGCAGGTGTCGCCCTCTTCCCAGAAGGGGGATCTCTCTATTCCGAGATCATATGCTATTGCCTGGAGTTCACACTTTCCGTTGCTGCTGCAGCTGAAGCAGTCCAGGGGGTGACGGATGAGCAGAAGCTCAATT
>DBRW01000004.1:0-8162 GCA_002306075.1 Synergistaceae bacterium UBA1358 | reverse complement strand
GGATGCTCGCAGAGGACCGGAATGTAAATATTCGCCCCCCTGGCAGCCTGAAGGATGGTCATGCCGGGCTGGAACTCTACTTTTTTTCCATTTATTATTGCGCTGGCCATATTATCTCACCTCATTCCTATTTCTTGTCTATCGCCTTGAAGGGGCAGACTTCGACGCATGCTCCGCACTTGATGCACTTATCCTGGTCGATCAAGTGCGGCTGCTTGACGGTCCCTGATATCGCGTTGACCGGGCAGGCCTTGGTACATTTTGTGCAGCCGACACACTTTGCCGGATCGATCGTGATGGTGATAAGGGCCGTGCAGGCTCCCGCCGGGCATCTCTTTTCCCTGATGTGCGCCTCGTACTCATGTCTGAAATAGCGCAGGGTGGTAAGTACGGGGTTGGGGGCCGTCTGGCCAAGGCCGCAGAGCGATGCTGTCTTGATTTGCGTTCCAAGGTAAATGAGGTTGTCGATGTCTTCTTCGCGACCGTTGCCTTCTGTAATGCGGATGAGGATGTCGAGCATCTTTTTGGTTCCCTCGCGGCAGGGGATGCATTTTCCGCAGGATTCACGCTGTGTGAACTCTAGGAAGAACTTGGCCATGTCGACCATGCATGTATCTTCGTCAACAACGACCAGTCCGCCTGAGCCCATGATGGCTCCGGCTGCGGTAAGTGACTCATAGCTGATCGGGAGGTCGAGGTGCTGTTCTGTGAGGCATCCGCCGGAAGGTCCGCCAATCTGTACCGCCTTAAACTTCTTGCCTCCGATTATGCCGCCGCCTATGTCGAAGACGACTTCACGGATCGTGGTTCCCATAGGGACTTCCACAAGTCCGGTGTTGTTGACCTTGCCTGTAAGGGCGAAGACCTTTGTGCCGCGGGATTTATCGTAACCGTAGTTTGCGTACCATTCCGGGCCGTGGAACATTATCTGTGCCACGTTTGCCCAGGTTTCAACGTTATTTATATTGGAAGGCTTCCCCCAGAGACCCTTTATTGCCGGGAATGGGGGGCGTGGACGCGGCATGCCGCGTTTGCCTTCGATGGAGTTCATCAGAGCGGTCTCTTCTCCGCATACGAATGCTCCCGCGCCTTCCTTTACGTGGAGGGTGAAGTTGAAGCCTGTGCCGAGGATGTTCTCACCAAGGAGTCCGGCCTCTTCGGCATCGGTTATCGACTTTAGGAGCCTCTTTATCGCGAGCGGGTACTCGGCGCGGCAGTAAATGTAGCCTTCGTCAGCGCCCATTGCGTAAGCTCCGATCGCCATACCCTCAAGAATCGCGTGGGGGTCGCCCTCAAGAAGGGAACGGTCCATGAATGCACCGGGGTCGCCTTCGTCGGCGTTGCATATTACATATTTTTTGGGTCCGGGTGATTTGGCGCAGAACATCCACTTCATCCCTGTGGAAAATCCGCCGCCGCCGCGTCCGCGGAGGCCTGAGGCCTTGATGTCTTCGACTACCTGTTCAGGCGTTTTTTCGGTAAGCACCTTCGCAAGGGCCTGGTATCCGTCGCGTGCCACATATTCTTCAAGTGAATCGGGATCGATGTATCCGCAGTTGCGCAGCGTCAGCCTTACCTGCTTGCTGTAGAACGGGAGTTCTTTGTAATGGGGGACTGCCTCTGAGTGCATAGCTTCCTTATAGAGCAGGCGTTCAACGACCCTTCCCTTGAGGAGGTGTTCAGCTACAATCTCTTTCGCATCCTGTGGCTTTACGTGGGTGTAGAAAGTTCCTTCGGGGTATACGATCACGATGGGGCCGGCCTCGCACATCCCATGACAGCCCGTCTGTACGACAGTGATCTCCTTGTCGAGTCCGTTGGCCTTGATCCCTTCGCGAAGGGTCTCAAGGACCTTGTCGGATCCTCCTGAGGTGCATCCTGTTCCTCCGCAGACGAGCACGTGGCTTCTGAAAGTTGCCATATCCTTACGCCTCCTATTCAGGTCTTCCGATGACTTTTTCCTCGACTACGTTTCCGTTTACGAGGTGGTCAGCGATTATGCGGGGAACATCTTCGGGTTTCAGGTTGCCGTACGTGACTCTCGGTTCGCCCGGACGGACTATATCCATAAGCGGCTCATTCTGGCACATGCCGATGCAGCCGGTCGTTTCAACAGAAACATCTTTGAGGCCGCGCTTTGCGATCTCTTCCATGGCGGCTTCCATTATCTTTCTTCCGCCTGCGGCGATCCCGCACGTCCCAAGTCCGATTATCACCCTGAATCTGCCTTCCTTTCGGGCGGCAGTTTCAGCGATAGATTTATCTCTAAGTTTTTTTAGTTCTTCCAGATTGCTGATCTTAGGCATATTCTGTCACCTCCCGCCCTATTCGTATTTTGAAAGCATGTCGGGTACCTTGTCCTTGGTAAGACGGCCGTGAGTTTCATCGTCCACCATTACGCAAGGCGCAAGTCCGCATGCTCCTATGCATGCAACAGGCTCTATCGTGAACCTGAGGTCGGGAGTCGTTACCTCGCCTTCGTGGAGCTTCAGCTCGGAAATTACCCTTTCGAGGATCCCGAGGCTTCCTCTTACATGGCATGCCGTTCCGCGGCAGACCCTGATGATGTGCCGTCCGCGCGGTTTAAGGTGGAACTGCGCGTAAAACGTTGCTACTCCGTACAGCTCTGCAAGAGCGACTTTGGTTTCCTCGGAAATGGTAACCATTGCTTCATCAGGCAGGTAGCCGAATTCATGCTGCACCTTCTGAAGGATAGGAATGATCCCGCCCCTCTTACCCTTCCATGGAGCGACGATATCTTTCGTCACCTGTGCAACATCTTTTGTTGCTGTGGACATCTCGTTTCCCCCTTTAAACGTATACTGTAAGCGCATATAAGAAAATATCCTCCCTGATAGAAAAGATAAGATCCCATGCGCGCACAAACATCCCTGCGGATAGCTCCACAGGGAAAAAACCCATAAAAATGAATTTAAGTTTCGGAATCTGCAGGCCTGTCCATGTTCCCCAAAAACAATTATCGGACAAGTTTGCGAAATGAAACACAATCTATGCGGAGAAGTTTATCAGTAATTAATGCAAATTACAAGCCGAACAGAAGAGCAATAAGATACGGAAAACCGGGAAACAGCCAAGAAAAGAGACTTGCTCTTAACAAACTAAAGCTTTCAAAAAAAATAATGATTAGAAATAGGCAAAAATGAGCATTTATACGTAAAATCAAGGATTTGTAAAGTGAACTATAATCAAGGATAAATATTAGAAAATATTTTCAGGAAGTTTATCGGATGGATATTGTTCAGTTTAGTTTTGTTTAGGCTGTGATTTAATGCAAGTAAAATTACTTAAATTAAACCAAAATATACTTTGCGTATCGATAGAACTTGCCATATTTTCCCGGCGGAGTATATAATTATTATGCTTTGTGTTTTTTTTCTCAAAGTGTTTCTCACAAGATATCCAAATGACAAAGCGGTATATAATACTGCTGTGTGATTTGTCTTGCGCTTAGATCTCCGAAGAGTTTCGGGGGTATATATAAAGGTGAAACAGACTTCCCCGGCTGGAGGGCCCGGGAAGATCATAAGGAGGGTGCGTTTATGGTAGAAAATACGTCAGAGAAGTCCTGGGAGCAACTGGACCAGCTTCTGAACAAGTACCGCGGCACTAAGGGCAGCGTTATACCTGTGCTGCAGCAGGCTCAGGAGATTTTCGGGTATCTCCCGAAAGATGTCCTGATCAAGATCAGCAAGGAGATCAACGTCCCTATCAGTCAGGTGTACGGTGTAGTCACATTCTACGCCCAGTTCCACCTGGAGCCGCGGGGAAAGAACATTATCAGGTCCTGCCAGGGAACGGCATGCCATGTCAGAGGCGCGAAGGCAGTCCTCAACGCGATCAGGGAAAAGCTTGGCCTTAAGGAAGGGCAGGCAACTACCCCAGATCTTCAGTTCACGCTTGAGACCGTTGCATGCATTGGAGCATGTGGGCTTGCACCGTGCCTCATGGTCAACGATGACACCCACGGCCGACTGACACCCGAAGCGGTAAGGCCGATGATCGATAAGTACCGCAATCAGTAAGGAAGGCAGGGAATATCAATGACGATAAAAAGCCTTGAAGATCTCAGGAAAATAAAAGCGGAATCGCAGCTTCAGACAAAAGCCCGCAAGAGCAACGACACCCAGATCATCATAGGAATGGGGACCTGCGGTATCGCCGCAGGTGCGCGCGAAGTCATGACCGCGGTCCTTGAAGAACTTGCAAAGCGCAATCTTAACAATGTTTCTGTCCTTCAGACAGGATGCATAGGGATGTGCCAGAAGGAACCCCTGCTGGATGTAGTCCGTCCGGGAGAAGACAGGGTCACATACGGACCGGTCAGTCCTTCTGATGTTCCCCGCATTATCGCTGAGCACCTTGTGAACGGAAATATCGTTGAGGATCTTGTCGTAGCTAAGATCCCCAATAAAGAATAGGATCTGGGGGAGGAGTTTACGATGGCTCTTGTCAGAGCTCACATACTGATTTGTACCGGTACAGGCTGCACCGCATCCGGAGCTAAGGATGTGCTTGCCAAATTTGATGAAGAACTCAAGGCAAAAAAACTTCGCGACGAAGTAAGCCTTGTTGAAACAGGTTGTCACGGATTCTGTGAAGGCGGCCCCCTTGTGATCATCTATCCGGAAGGCACCTTCTACACAAGGGTAAAGCCCGCAGATGTCGCAGAGATAGTTGAAGAACACATTCTCAAGGGAAGGACCGTATCGCGTCTCCTCTTTAAGGAACCGCTCACAGCCGAAAAGGTCCCGAACTACGATGAGATCGCATTCTACAAAAAGCAGCACCGTCTTGTCCTGAAAAACTGCGGACACATCAACCCCGATTCGATCGAAGAGTATATCGGAGCCGACGGATACGAAGGACTTGCCAAGGCTATCCTCACGATGACCCCGGAGCAGGTCGTCGAAGAGATGAAGAAGACCGGCCTCCGTGGACGAGGCGGCGGCGGATTCCCCACCGGGATGAAGTGGATGTTCTGCGCCAAATCACCGGGACCCAAAAAATATGTAATATGCAACGCCGACGAAGGCGACCCCGGTGCATTCATGGACCGTTCCCTTCTTGAGGGCGACCCCCATGCGATACTCGAGGGTATGGCGATATGCGCCTACGCTATAGGGTCTGACGAAGGCTACATCTACTGCCGCGCTGAGTACCCGCTCGCGATCAAACGCCTGAAGAAGGCGATCGCACAGGCTGAAGAGGCAGGACTCCTCGGCCAGAATATACTAGGCACCAATTTCAGCTTCACTCTGCATATCAAGGAAGGCGCAGGAGCGTTCGTCTGCGGCGAAGAGACAGCTCTCATGGCTTCCATAGAGGGTAGACGCGGAATGCCGCGCCCCCGTCCCCCGTTCCCCGCAGTAAAGGGACTCTGGGATAAGCCCTCAAATATCAACAACGTTGAGACCTTTGCAAACGTCCCCTACATCTTCAGGGTCGGAGCCGAGGAGTATGCGAAGCTCGGGACCGAAAAATCAAAGGGAACGAAGGTATTCGCCCTCACCGGAAAGATCAACAACACAGGACTTGCCGAAGTTCCGATGGGCATCACGATGCGCGAGATCATCTTTGACATCGGCGGCGGGATCATCGGAGGCAAAAAGTTCAAGGCCGTACAGATAGGCGGACCCTCCGGCGGATGCATACCGGAACAGCTTCTCGACACACCGATCGACTATGACTCGCTGATCGCTGCTGGAGCGATGATGGGGTCCGGCGGACTCGTCGTCATGGACGAGGACACCTGTATGGTGGACGTAGCCAAGTTCTTCCTCAACTTCACACAGTCTGAATCCTGCGGCAAATGCACCCCCTGCCGTGAAGGAACGAAGCGCATGCTCGAAATGCTCACCGCCATTACAGAGGGCAAAGGACAGGACGGCGACATAGAAAAGCTCGAGAAACTTGCCAAATCTATCAAGGCAGGAGCTCTCTGCGCTCTCGGACAAACCGCGCCGAACCCGATCCTTTCTACGCTGCGCTACTTCAGGAACGAGTACGAAGCCCACATTTACGATAAGAAGTGTCCTGCGGGAGTCTGCACAGCCCTTATCGGATACAAGATCACCGATAAGTGCGTCGGCTGCGGTCTCTGCAAAAAAGTATGCCCCGTAGAAGCGATATCCGGAGAACCCAAAGGCAAGCATACGATCGATCCGGATAAGTGCATTAAGTGCGGAGCCTGTATGGAGAAGTGCCCGTTCAAGGCGATCATCCGCGGTTGATTCTGGTTGAGAGGAGAGACATCAGATGGAATTGGTAAAGGTAACGATAGATAATAAGACGGTATCCGTACCGAGCAGCTATACGGTGATCGAGGCTGCTCAGGTCGCCGGCATACACATCCCGCAGCTCTGCTACCACTCAGAACTGTCCAAGGAAGGCGCATGCAGGGTCTGTATCGTAGAGATCGAAGGGGCCCGCGGACTTGGCGCGGCATGCGTATATCCTGTCGCTGACGGCATGGTCGTGCATACGAACACGCCTCTGGTAAGGGAGACGAGGAAAGCTGTCGTGGAACTGCTTCTGGCGAACCACCCGCAGGAATGCCTTACCTGCCAGAAGAACAACAACTGCGAGCTCCAGACGATAGCGGCTGATCTCGGCATCCGCGAAATACCCTATACGGGCGAAAAGCGCAATGCGGAGAAGGACGAGAGCAACCCCAGCATAGTACGCGACCCCAACAAGTGCATACTTTGCGGCAGATGCATCAGGGCATGCCATGAGCATCAGGGGCTGGATGTCTACGCATTTGTCAACCGCGGATTCAAGACTCTTGTCGAGCCCGCATTCAGCTACGGCCTGGACCAGGTCACATGCACATACTGCGGCCAGTGTGTCGCGGTGTGCCCGACTGCCGCTATATGCGAGAAGGATGATACGGAGAAGGTCTTCGACGCCCTTGGGGATCCAGACAAATATGTTATCGTCCAGACTGCCCCCGCGACACGCGTCGCCCTCGGAGAGGCGCTTGGCCTCCCTGCCGGCGAAGTAGTAACAGGCAAAATGGTGGCCGCTCTCCGCAGACTGGGCTTCGACAAGGTATTTGACACGGACTTCAGCGCGGACCTCACGATAATGGAAGAGGGACATGAGTTCCTTGACAGAGTCGTCAACGGCGGGACGCTCCCGATGATCACATCCTGCTCGCCGGGATGGATCAACTTCATAGAGATGAAATATCCCGACCTCCTTCCGCATCTCTCAACTGCAAAATCACCGCAGGGGATGTTCGGAGCTCTTACAAAGACCTACTGGCCGGAGACCCAGGGTATCCCGGTCGAAAAGATATTCAGCGTATCTATAATGCCCTGCACTGCCAAGAAGGCAGAGCGCGTAAGGCCGCAGCTCCAGAGCAACCCCGGGATCCCGGATGTCGACGCGGTCCTCACGACCAGGGAACTTGCAAGGATGATCAAGAACGCCGGTATCGACTTTAAGCACCTTCCCGAAGAAGAGTATGACAGCCCGCTCGGTGCGTCGACCGGAGCAGCGGTCATCTTCGGAGTTACGGGCGGTGTCATGGAAGCGGCTCTGCGTACTGTCTACGCTGTCCTGAACGACGGCAAGGACCTTCCCGGAGTCACCTTCATGCCTGTGCGCGGAATGGAGGGCATCAAGGAAGCCTCTGTCGATGTTCCCATTAACGGTCAGAACGTGACCGTCAAACTTGCAGTCGCTCACACCCTTAAAAATGCGAAGATCCTCATGGACAAGGTCCGTGCAGGAGAAGCCGACTACCATTTCATTGAAATCATGGCGTGCCCCGGCGGCTGCATAGGCGGAGGCGGACAGCCCCAGCCCGTGAACGCCGATGTAAGGGCGGCAAGGACTGCGGCAGTCTACAAAGTAGACGAAGTTATGACCATCCGCCAGTCGCACAAAAACCCGGATGTCATCGCCCTGTACGAGAACTGGCTCGGAAAGCCTCTCGGAGAGAAGTCGCACCACCTTCTCCACACGCACTACAAAGCACAGCCGAGAGAAGTATAGTTCTTCCAAATATCTGCAAAAGCAGCAAAAAGGGAGCCGGAAGGCTCCCTTTTTTTGTCCGGTGCCTGATATCAAACAGATCGATCAGATTTTGTCGGAATATATTGTTTTCATGCAATAACTCAAACTTCGCACATAAA
>DBRW01000047.1 GCA_002306075.1 Synergistaceae bacterium UBA1358 | reverse complement strand
CGCTGGCTCCACTTTCGATCAAATCAAGACCTCGGTCAAAGCCCGGGGTCTTTTTTTACGCGGTTCTGCCCATTATGGTCACTCAATATTTCTGTGCAGCAGGGCTGCTATCTGATAGAATTCCTGGTTAGAAAACAGATGCAGCGTAACAAATATTAAATATAAGGAGACCGGCACTATGTCTGTCAGTCGCATCACGGCTTCAGGAAAGCGCGCAAAAGAGCCCCAGGAGACCCCCGGGCTTTCGCTTGAGATAAAAAGAAAGATCACACTTGTTCGGCATGGCATAACCGAGTGGAACAAGAGTTTCCGCTATCAGGGAGTAACTGATATCCCGCTGTCCGCAGAGGGAGAAGAACAGGCCAGGAGGGCTGCGATGAGACTTACCTGCGAATCTGTGGACAGGGTGATCTCCAGTCCTCTGAGGCGTTCGATGAAGACTGCCTCAATAATAGCTGAGGCAATAGGAGTAAACAGCGTAGATGCATGGGACGAACTCAGGGAAGTTGACTTCGGAGAGTGGGAAGGACTGACAGTACCGCAGATCAAGGAGAAGTTCGGGGAGGACCTTTTCGAAAGGTGGAGATCCTCACAGGTCGATGTTACGGCGACCAACGGAGAAGATGCCGATGTTGTCTACAGGAGGGCAGAAGCCTGTGCGACGAGGATCCTGGCCCTTAAGGAGAAACATATTGTGGTGGTGGGGCACGGGGCGCTGTTCAGAATGCTTCTTCTGCCGCTGATAAAGATACCGAGGACAAACGTATTCTGGAAGATGAAGATGGACAACTGCTCCCTTTCGGGGATAGGGATTGACAAGAAAAGCAGGGCCTTCATCGTATTTTTCAATGATACCATACACTTAAGGACAAATATGGACTGTATCAAAGATATTCCGTTGCCGTGGTAGATTTTCTCGATTAATGGTAAAATCACCATTACAGGTGTGACAAGAGACGAGCAGGGAGAAATTGCGAAACGAGGATATGCATTTGAAAAGCGATCCCGAAAAAGAACTGACAGCTTTTGACGAGAACAGGGCGGAAACCGAAAAGGAACTGTGGCGGAGATGTTCCGAAGGAGACGATGAAGCTCGCGAGGAACTGATCCTGGCATACAGATCGATGGTCTATTGGCTTGCAAAAAAACTCAGAGTGCCGTACAGCACCTACCCGGACCTTATCCAGGAAGGGATGCTTTCTCTCATCAACGCCGTTGATCGTTTCGACGTTGAGAGGAACAACTGTTTTTCCACCTTTGCATACTACAAGATCAAAGGCGGGATGATCAATTTTATCCAGCGGGTGGAATCGAAGGCTCCGATCCCAACGGACGACGAAACAGTATTTATGCACGAGTCTCTGCAGTCAGGCTCAGTATCGGAACATGCAGACAGAGCAGAGTGGACACTTGATCTTGAAGAAGCAATGAACAGCCTTTCCCAAAGAGAGGCTGAAATAGTGAAGGCGCTTGTGATAGAAGGCAGGATGGCAAGAGAGGTCGCAGAAGAGGCAGATCTTGACATCAGTCATATATACAGGATACGCAGAAAAGCGATAGCTAAATTACGCAAGTGGCTGAAGGCGGATGAAGCCACTTCCGCCATGTGAAAAGGGATAATAATAAGACATCCCATATCTGCATGGAGGGGCGGCGCATGAAGAAGAAGATCTCAAGGATACAAAGGTGGCTCGACAGACTCTCTGCCGCATGCGACAAGGAAAGGTGGGATTCTGCCCTTGTTGAGGCTGACTGTCTTTCTGCTGAAGTGCGCGAGATAAGGGAAGACCTCGCTCATATGCTCGAAAACGAGCAGGTCCCTACGGCGGCGATATTTACCAGATCAGCAGTCACTATGAGTATCAGAAGCATAGGGATAGCTCTTTTTATAATAATGGTCTCAACTATGCCTCTTGCCGTGGAATCTGAAAGGCCGTGGGCGCCTCAGAATGCCTCGGCACCTTCAAATGACAGAGGAGAAGAGGTGCTGACCTGGGTCACCAGGGAGGAAGACGAACTTATTCGGGCACTGAGGGAAGATCTCAGCGGCCAGAATGTAGGGTATACGGCGGCACGCGGTGTTTTCTCCGCTCCTGTCAAAAAGGGGTCGGCGACCAGACCGCCGGAAGAAAAAGAAGTTGTGGTTTCACAAAAACCCGCTGTCCGGGAGACATCAGTCAGAGCGGAAGCGGGGATAAGCGCAGAAGATCTTCTCGCTCTATTGCAGATAGGGGAAAAAGCACTGAGAGGAGATGCGCCTGCGGTCAAAATCATCAAATAGCAGTATAGCGCCGGATCTTGGCGCTGAAATCTCTTATTCATTCCAGAGGAGTGGTTTTTTGTGTCTTTCCGTGTCAGGTTTCTCTCCGTCGTTGCCCTTATTTTTCTGTTGGTACTAACACCTGCCTATGCTGCAGAAGAAGGACCGGCCTCCTCAGATATCCAGGAAACAGTTACAGTGAATAATGGGACGGAGAAGCCGGCGGAGGACCCAAAACTTCCCGAACTCACCGGTCCTGTCATCCTGGACATATCTGTCCGGGGAAATTCTGAAGTCGTAACCGAGCACATTATGAGCGTAATTACTTCTAAGGTCGGTGAACCGGTAGACGAGGAGAAACTTCGCAAGGATGCCGAGGCGATATTCGAGCTCGGATTTTTTGTAGCCACCGATTACAGGGTGGCCGACAAAGAAGGCGGAGTGGATGTCGTCTTTCTCGTTCAGGAAAACCCGGTCGTCAGCAAGATAAATTTTGAGGGCAACACGGTCTATTCGAGCGAAAAACTTGAAGATATGATCTTCACAAAGCCCGGTATGATCTTCAACAGAACATTTTTCAGGAACGATCTCCAGAGAATAAAGGAAAAGTA
>DBRW01000012.1:16664-20589 GCA_002306075.1 Synergistaceae bacterium UBA1358 | reverse complement strand
GACAGATGGAGAAAAATGCTTTTCGAACTGGATAAAACTGACCCAGGGAACGGCCTTTTCTCAGACAAGTTATGTTGTCTGCTGCAACCAGGCAGCCTCTGGCTGTTCGATCTACTTTGGAGGCTCTCATGTTGTGGATCCGAACGGTGACATCGTGGCCCAGCTTCCCCTTTTTGAAGAGGCCGTGGCGGATGTGGAGATAGACGCGGGATATCTTCGGATGATCCGGGAAAAGAGGCCGCTTCTGAAAAACGAGCGTTTCGAGGTGTACAGGAAATATATGTGAAGCACAGCTCTGTAGGTAGATTTACCCGCGGTGCCGCCGCTCATGTTTTCATAGTGCCGGAGTAAGGATATAATCGTTAATTATTTTTAAAATTTTAAATTGTCATATGAGGTGGATCGGATGAAAAGAAAAGATCTCGATCTGGAGAAAAGTCCCGTAGAGATATCCGAGGGCATCTATTGGGTCGGTTACACGGACGACAATGCGGGACTGCACTGCAACCCCTATCTGATAATCGAAAACGACGAGGCAGTGCTTATCGACGGCGGAAACAGGGACGACTTCAGCACGGTCATGCTGAAAATATTACGGACCGGGCTGGACCCGTGCCAGATATCCAGGCTGATCTATCAGCACTATGACCCGGACCTTTGCGGAAACCTTCCACAGCTCGAGGCGATAATAAACAATGATGATCTGCAGATAATTTCCCACGCAGAGAACAATATTTTCATCCATTACTATTCCAAAAAGACGCCTAAGAGAGATTTTCGCTCCATCGGCCATGAGTTTGCCTTTAAAACCGGGAGGAAACTGAAGTTTTTTGCGACTCCCTTCTGCCATTCGCCGGGGAGCTTTGTTACCTTCGATGAAAAGACGAAGACGTTATTCTCCAGCGACCTCTTCGGCAGTTACGACGCAGGGTGGAAGCTTTACCTCGATCTGGACGAGCGGTGCTTAAACTGCGAAGGAGCGCAGGTATGCGAGAGAAACGGGGAAAAATGTCCCCTTGAAGGTATAAAAAAGTTCCATCGGCAGATAATGTCTTCGACAAAAGCACTTGATCACACGCTTGACGTCCTGGACTCGATAGATGCGGAGATCGTCGCTCCGCAGCACGGAAGCATCATTTCTTCCGTGAGGGATATAAATGCCGTAAAGAGACATCTGCGTTCCCTTGAGAGCGTGGGCATAGACTATGTGCTGAGGAATATAAAGTAATGGACATGCCCTTTCCGTGCGATGTGCTGGGAGGGTCACTGAACGACGGCAGTAAGGCTGCGTCGGAGCTGGAACTCTTTGCTATAGAAAGCTATGCGAAAGAGGTCGATGACCGTCTTGATAAAGAACTGCTGAAAAAACTGATACTTGACCATGCCGAGGCAGCAAGATCCCTTGAAACGGCATTGTCCGCACTCTCCGTAAGCGAAGCCAGGCTCAAAGAAGCGAACAGGATCGCCCTTCTGGGATACTGGGACTTTGATTACAGGCAGCAGACAAGGCACTGGTCGGAATCGATGTACGAGATCCTTGAGGCGGACCATTCCGAGCCGCCCTCTTTAGATCTGCTCCTGAAGAAAATCCACCCGGATGATCGGGGTATGTTCCTTGAAATGCGAAAGAGCATGGCCAAAAAAGATAAGGATGCCGCCATGGTAAGGTTCAGGCTCCTGATGGACGACGGAAGGGTCAAATGGGTAAGCCTCATTTTTCGTACCGAGACGGATCGGGATGGAAGGCCTCTCCTGAGCAAGGGTACGATCCAGGATATCACCAAGATCAAAATGGCCGAGGACAAGCTTGAGGAATACAGCAAGCACCTGGAGGTCATGGTAGAAGAGAAGGTCAGGGAGATATCGGAATCACAGATGGCCACCATCTTTGCCCTGGTCAAGCTGTCGGAGTCAAGGGACGATGATACCGGGGCACACATAGAGCGGACTGCGGCTTTCTGCAGGCTGCTTGCATCCAAGGCAATGGATCATCCTGATTATTCAGATAAGATCGATGAAAAATTCGTAGAAACGATATATAAGGCGAGCCCGCTCCATGACATAGGGAAGGTAGGCATCCCGGACTCGATACTGCTGAAACCCGGCAAACTTACCGAAGAAGAGTTTGCTCATATGAAGCAGCATGTCATTATCGGATACAGGACGATCGCCGAAATTGAAAAACAATACAAAAATAACGAGTTTCTCAGGATGGGCATGGAGATATGCAGATACCACCATGAGAAATGGAATGGCTCCGGTTACCCCGAAGGGATATCTGGAGAGGATATACCGCTGTCCGCCCGCATAATGGCCATAGCCGACATATACGACGCGCTCCGCTCGAAGCGTGTCTACAAAGAGGCATACTCACACGAAAAGAGCAGGGATATTATCGTATCCTACAGAGGGACTCATCTTGACCCCGTCCTTGTCGATCTTTTCGTCGGATCAGAGAAGGATTCCGAACGGCTCTTTGACGAGCTCTCATAGCGAAAAAGACACATAAGATCATATCAACAGCAGGATGCCAGACTGATAAACGGATCTATAGGCTGGCAGAAAGAGAGGTAATTATGGAAAAACTTCCATCAAGCATATTCAATGATGTTATCGGACCGGTAATGAGGGGGCCGTCCAGTTCCCATGTCGCAGGGGCGTCGCGGATCGCCGCGATCGTGAGGCAGTCCCTTGATAACAAAGTTAAAAAAGTTGTCGTTGATTTTGATGTGAACGGATCATTGGCCGAATCCCACGACGGACACGGGACAGATATGGGATTTGTGAGCGGCATTCTCGGCATGCCCGTCACTGATCCGAACGTCGCAAATTACACCGAGCTGGCGCAGAAAGCCGGAATAGATATAGAATTCCGGATCCTGGATTACGGGGCGGTGCACCCCAACAATTACAGGATCTTCGCACAGGATGAAGACGGATACTCCCATGAATGGGAAGCTGTATCAGTCGGCGGTGGCATGATAGAGATGCAGAAGTTCGACGGATTTGAAATAAAAATGGCAGGAGATTTTTTCGAAGTCCTGATCGCAGCGGATTGCTCTGAAAAAAGTGCCGAGAAGATCATGGAGATCATAGATCACTATGTTAGCGGCTATGATTTTGCGCTGACCGACACAAAAGACAGTCGTGTACTGTTTGAGTTGAAATTTGCGGAAAAGCCTTCTTTGGATGCGCTCGAGAAACTTAATAATGAAGATCTTGTCATTGATGTCGTTTTTATTGAACCGATACTTCCCACCCACTCCCGCGCCGGATGCAAGGTGCCGTTCCTGACCTCCGATGAACTTATTGAGCTGTCAAAGACCGACAGCAGGGAACTTTGGGAATTTGCGCTGCTGTATGAGAGCTGCAGAGGCAATACGAGCGAGGAAGAAGTCTTCCGGAAGATGTCGGATCTTGTGGCGATAATGGAAAACGCCGTTGAAGAGGGGCTTCGCGGTACCGAGTATAAGGACAGGATACTGGGTTACCAGTCGTATAAGATCGATGAGGGTATAAAAAAGAAAAAACTTGCCCCCTGCGATCTTCTCAATACGGTTATCAAATACATAACCGCCATCATGGAGGTCAAAAGCTCGATGGGCGTCATCGTGGCCGCTCCGACGGCGGGTTCATGCGGATGTCTCCCAGGGACGCTGATAGGTGTAGGCCGGTCGATCGGTGCATCAAGGGATGAGATCACCAAGGGAATGCTCGCGGCCGGGTCGATAGGGATATTCATCGCCGAGTCCGCAACTTTTGCCGCGGAGGTAGCCGGCTGTCAGGTCGAGTGCGGCGCGGGATCGGCCATGGCTGCTGCGGGAGTCGCCCAGATGCTTGGAGGAACAGTCGAAGAGTGTATAAATGCGGCATCTATTGCCCTCCAGAACGTTACCGGCCTTGCATGCGACCCGGTAGCCAATCG
>DBRW01000012.1:0-16588 GCA_002306075.1 Synergistaceae bacterium UBA1358 | reverse complement strand
TTCGGAGGACTCGGCAAAACGGAAGCTTCCCTGCAGATAAGGAAAAAACTGGAAGAACAAAACAACAGATAGTACAAAAATCACGAATGATATGAAAAAAGTTGGATCGGCACCGGATGCCGACCCAACTTTCATTTTTTTATGGCGGAGAGGGTGGGATTTGAACCCACGTGACAGCTCAGCACCGCCAAGACGATTTCGAGTCGCCCGCCTTCGACCACTCGGCCACCCCTCCGGATAAAACCACAGTCTGTCAGAATCGATATAAATATGGCGGAGAGGAAGGGATTTGAACCCTTGGAACGGGGATAAGCCGTTCACTCACTTTCCAGGCGAGCGCCTTCGACCACTCAGCCACCTCTCCGCGTGCATCGATCAATTGTCTGTTACAAACTGACGGAGCGCATTATAGCCTATTCCATAGTGAATGTCAAAATGGATCAGAGTGCTTCAGATCGCCTCATCCGGAAAAAACTGCGCAGCAATTCGGCGCACTCCTCCTTCAATATTCCTGACCTGACTATACACCTGTGGTACATTCTAGGATCCTCGACGATGTTGTAAAGGGAACCGACAGCCCCTGCTTTGGGATCCCTGGTTCCGTAGACCAGGGTGCCCAGCCTTGACTGTACCATCGCGCCGGCACACATGACACACGGTTCCAGTGTGACATAGAGTGTGCAGTCATCGAACCGCCAGTTTCCAATCGCCTCTGACGCCTCTCTCATAGCGGTCAGCTCAGCATGTCCCAGGGGGGAGCCTTCGAGAGACCTGGAATTCGAACCTCGTCCTATGATCTCGCCGTTCCTTACCAGCAATGCCCCTACGGGTATCTCACCCCTCTGCATCGCTTTCTCAGCCTCTTTGAGAGCCTCCCTCATATAATGAATGTCATCCATCGTGACATCTCCATTCTCTATGTGCTATACTTTCCTCTGTTCCTAAACTGTGCCTGTAGCTCAGCTGGATAGAGTGTCAGCCTCCGGAGCTGAAGGTCTCGGGTTCGAATCCCGACAGGCACGCCATCTATAAGGATTATGCTATTATATAACAATGAAAAGCGAGTGTTTTTTGCAGGGTGTCCAGTCCTATGCGGCGAAAGCCCGTGAACCCCGTCAGGTCCGGAAGGAAGCAGCGGTAAGCGGTGTCTTTTGGGTGCCATGGGGTCACTGGACTCCCTGCAGAAAGCACTCTTTTTTATGCCTGACATTTAAAGACGGAGGATAAAAATATGGATAGCCAGCCTTCCGGATACCTGCCAATGAAAGAGAGACCCGCACCCGGGGACAAGCTTATATTGGTACCTGTATATGTCGTACCCGTCGAGATCTTGGAAAGAAGCATCATGCACGGCCTCAGGTATCTTTATCAGGTCGTCATAGTCGACGGCTATAACGGCAGAACGACTCTTGAAGACAAAAAGTCTGTCGATCCCGACACGGACTTTGTCCCGGAGACAGATGAGCAGGAATGCCTTGAGCTTAAGATATCCCCTTCGCTTGCAAAAGAACTGGCAGAGCACGGAGCTGTGCCTTCCGAATTTCAAAGCTGGAAAAGGGTCATAAGGAACAGGAGAGTATCGATAAACGAACGGAAAATACAAGTGGCATGGAGGATATACGCTGTCAGGGGCAAGGAGATCATCGATACCTTCACAGGCGAGATGATCCGGTCCGCGGGCCTGGCGGGCATGCTCTTCAGCTAAAAACATTTTTGCGGTCTGACATTTGAAACCTATCAAGGAGGGGCCCGACATGTGTGACGATATCATCAAACTAAGCAATGAGCTGAGAAATTATTCCCTGTCTATCGGAGCAGGCAAGATCGGGTTTGCCGACCTGCGTCCCTGCTCGGAGGAGATCAGAAAAACTTACGGGAACACATGGGATGATTATCCCTGTGCCGTTTCGATCGTCCTGAATATGCCCTCTTCGGTGATAAGGGAATTGGCCCTTAAGGGACCCACAGATGTTTATGCACGGTATTACGATGTAGCGAACACAGCCCTCGACATAATGGCGATGAGGATAACGGACTGGCTTGAGTCAAGAGGTTTCAGAGCTTTCCCGGTACCGGCAAGCAAGGTCGTAAAAGGCGGTCTGTACGGTATTTTCAGCCATCGTGCCGCTGCGCATCTGGCTGGGCTCGGCTGGATAGGCAAGAGTTGCTGTCTCATCACACCTGACAGAGGTCCTATGCAGCGCCTTGCGACAGTCCTCTGCGATGCCCCGCTCGAGTGCGGAGTGCCGATGGAGTCGAAGTGCGGGGAGTGTACCTGCTGCCAGAGAGCATGTCCCGCCGGTGCCATCAGTGGCACGGTATGGAAGATGGGGCAGTCGGTCGAGGAAAGGGTAGACAGGAACGCATGCAGTGAACTGTTGAAAAACAATTTCGAGACCTGCGGGAACAAAATCTGCGGCCTTTGCCTCAGCGCCTGTCCATGGGGCAAACGCTGATCTGACGCAGTATTTGTCAGGGAAGATGGAAGACAGCTTAAAAAAACATTTAAAAGCTGTCGAAGCTTGCATAAATAAATGCCCCCGTGTTATACTGGGGAGCGGTGCAAAACACACAGGCGCGGATCGCAGAAATGTTGCCCAAGAGGGTTTTTTTGCGGGATGAAGCGTCTGGAGGAAAAAACAGGAGGGATACACATGGGAGTAGTAAGCATGAAACAGCTGCTTGAGTGCGGTGTTCATTTCGGACATCAGACCAGGCGCTGGAACCCGAAGATGAAGCCATATATCTTCACGGAGCGCAACGGTATCTACATCATCGACCTGCAGAAGACGGTCAAGGGACTTGAGAGGGCATACGACTTCGTTCGTGAAGTAGCCAAGTCTGGCGGAAGCATCCTTTTCGTAGGCACGAAGCGCCAGGCGCAGGATCCTATCAGGGAAGAGGCACTCAAAGCAGGACAGTATTACATCAACCAGCGCTGGCTTGGAGGCCTTCTCACGAACTTTGCGACGATACGCCGCAGGGTCACCCGCATGGTAGAACTTCAGGAGATGGAAGAGAACGGAACGATCAACAGGTACCCCAAGAAGGAGATCATCCAGCTCCGTAAGGAAAGAGAGAAACTCGAAAAATACCTTTCCGGCATCAAGGATATGAAGGATATTCCCGATGCTCTCTTCGTCATCGACCCGCGCCGTGAAACGATCGCGGTGCTCGAGGCCCACAAGCTCGGCATACCTGTCATCTCTATCGTAGACACGAACTGCGATCCCGATGTCATCGACTATCCGATCCCCGGAAATGACGATGCGATCCGCGCGATCGAACTGGTAGTCGGACTCATGGCCAATGCGTTCATCGAAGGCCGCCAGGGACAGGACTCAAGGGTCGAAAGAGCAAAGGATGAAGAAGAACCGGCAGAGGAAGAAGTTGTGCCTGTAATGCCCGAAGAGCTTGATCCCGTTGTCGATGAGATCGACAAAGTCGCGGTAAAGGCTATCGAAGAGCAGAAAGGCTGGAAGGAGACTAACTAATGGCAGAGATCACAGCAGGACTTGTATCTGAACTTCGCGCACGTACATCAGTAGGTATGATGGACTGCAAAAAGGCGCTCGTCGAATGCGGCGGCGATATAGATAAGGCAGTCGACTATCTTCGCGAGAAGGGGCTTGCCAAGGCGGCCAAAAAGGCCGACCGAAACGCGGCTCAGGGTATGATCTTCAGCTATATCCACAGCAATGCCAAACTTGGCGTGCTCGTCGAACTCAACTGCGAGACAGACTTCGTTGCCCGTACCGAAGAATTCCAGCATCTGGGCCACGAGATAGCGATGCAGATCGCGGCGGCAAATCCGACATACATTGTGCCGGAAGATGTCCCGCAGTCAATAGTCGACCACGAGATCGAAGTCATCAAGGCGCAGGCCCGTGAAGAGGGCAAGCCCGAAAAGATGCTCGACAAGATCGCGGAAGGCCGCATCAATAAGTTCTACGAAGAGAACTGTCTGATGGAACAGAAATATATTCGCGACCCGGACAAAAAGATAAAGGATCTGGTCATCGAGAATATTGCCAAGATCGGGGAAAACATTAAAGTAGGCCGTTTCTCCCGTTTCATCATCGAAGGCTAAACAGTCAAAAGAGCGAGGGGTTTCCCTCGCTCTTTTTTTAGTTTTTTTCAGACAAATTTAATTACACAAAGAATATCAATTATTATTCGCAGCCGTTTTATATTTCATCGGACTTTATAGCCGCTATAATAAAGTTTATAAATATATAAGGAGTGTGCCCTGATGGATCGTAAATATAACCGCGTATTGCTTAAGCTCTCCGGAGAGATTCTTGCGGGAGACGCACATTTTGGACTAGATTACGAAGCTATCAGGGGGATCTGCGAGGAGATCGTCGAGGTCGCAAGAGAGGGAGTCGCCATCTCCATGGTAGTGGGAGGCGGAAATATAATCCGCGGCTCGCAGACCGTGAGCGTCGAGAGGGCACAGGCCGATTATATGGGTATGCTCGGTACCGTCATAAACGCGCTCGCGCTTCAGGATGCTCTTGAGCGCCTTGGACAGCCGACCAGGGTGCAGTCAGCTATAGAGATGAAACAGGTGGCGGAGACAGTTATCCGCAGAAGGGCGATCAGACACCTTGAAAAAGGAAGGATAGTCATATTCGCGGCAGGGACCGGTTCACCCTACTTTTCAACAGACACCACGGCCGCGCTCAGGGCTTCGGAAATTGGTGCCGAATGTCTTATCAAGGCCACAAAAGTAGACGGGATATACGACAAGGACCCCGAAAAATATCCCGATGCAAAGCGTCTTCCCAAACTCACATACATGGATGCGCTGAGGATGCAGCTCAAAGTAATGGATGCCGCGGCATTCTCGCTTTGCCAGGAAAACAAGATACCCATCATAGTATTTGACGTCAACAAGAAGGGCAATCTGCGCAAACTCCTCCTTGAAGGAGAAGAGATCGGATCTGTCGTAAGCGATCAGGCTTAGCGGATATCTTCTGACCAGGCGGAGTATGAGTAATAACTGTCAAAAATAGCTGCTGCGCCCAATAAAACCGCACATTTAACAGAAATTTGGTATATACTATTGTGCAGGTCAGATGACCTCAACCCGGAGGCATTGTGCCGAAGGTTATGAAAACTGATCGAATGCCTGTATAAGCGGCATATTATTCTATAAGGAGTGATCTGCGTGCCTCAAAATTTGATCAAAGACCTAAAGACCCGCAGTGAAAAGACACTTGAGTTCCTCAAGGGGACACTTCAGGGAATAAGGACAGGAAGGGCTCATCCTGCCCTTGTGGAAGACATAAAGGTCGACTACTTCGGTACTCCGACGCCCATCAAGAACATGGGTACCGTCAGCGTGCCCGAAGCTCGTCAGATAATGATCAACCCATGGGACAAGACGGCAATGAAGGCCATCGAAAAAGCCATACAGGCCTCGCCCCTGGGTATAAACCCCCAGAACGACGGCGAGACCATCCGCCTGAACCTGCCTGAACTTACACAGGCCCGCCGCGTAGAGCTGACCAAGATAGTCAATAAGTCGGCCGAAGAGGCAAGGATAGCCATCCGCAACGTCCGCAGGGACGTCATCGACTCACTCAAGAAGATGGAAAAAGAAAGCAAGATAACGGAAGACGACCTCAAGAAGTATCAGAAGGAAGCCCAGGAACAGACAGACACATTTATTAAAAAGGTCGATGAGATGCTGGCCGAAAAAGAAAAAGAGATAATGGAGAAATAGAGATCCGCATATTTGCATATCTCGGGGAGGCATTGCTTAGGCGATGCCTCCCTGTGTTATATTATTCGAATGATGAAAGAGTCGGAGTTCCTCAGAAAAGTCAGAGAGATCGGTGGGAAGGCCTATGTCGTGGGAGGCTGGGTACGCGACAGACTGTTGGGGCTGTGTCCGCATGACAGGGACTATGTGGTCTGCGGACTTGACGAAAAGACGTTTGCGGAGACATTTCCCGCGGCAGTAAAGACAGGAGGCTCCTTCCCCGTATTTATCCTCTCCATAGACGGTATCCCATGCGATGTTGCCCTGGCAAGGACCGAGAGAAAAGAGGGCAGCGGCTACAGGGGCTTTGCTGTCGAATTCGGACCGGACGTGACCATAGAAGAGGACCTTTCCAGGCGTGACACCACGATAAACAGCATTGCGTGGTCGCCGGAAGACGATAAGCTGACAGACCCATTCGGAGGGCAGGCCGACATCGAGGCGAAGGTGATAAGGGCAACTTCCGTACATTTCTGCGAGGATCCCGTGAGAGCACTGAGGGCGGCCAGGCAGGCCGCCGAGTTTGGTTTCACGATAGAGCCGCACACTCTTGAGATGATGAGCCGCTGCGGACGCGAACTTTCTGGAGAACCCAGGGAGAGGATATTCGGTGAACTGAAGAGGGCCATGCATTCAGGAAGGCCCTCAGTATTCTTTCTCATGCTTGCCCAGGCCGGCATAATAGATACGGTCATCTCTCCGCTGTCTCTTATATGGGACATAGAGACATCTGACGGCGGCGAGAGGTTTAAAAAAATAATGCACATATTGGACAAAACCGCAGCGGAAAGCGAAAGAGCCGAAATAAGGTTTGCCTCCCTTGTGAGGTCGCTTTCATCCGCACTGCCGGAAATGCCCGCAGACTGCGTTTTGAACGAGATAGACAGCATGCTCAGACTGCCTGTCCTGTGGAAGAGATGCGCCGAATTTGCCGTAATGCATCTGCCTGATCCTTCTGCGGGAAAAGATCCGGCCGCAGCAGTCGACACCCTTGCAGTCCTCCAAAATCACCCGATAGGAATAGACGGATGCCTCGCCATAACAAAGGCCGAGGGCACCGCAGACTCCTATACCTTCCTGGGAGACAGCGAGCTTTATCTCGAAATAATGAAAAAAGCCCGGGCAGAACTCCCCTCCGGAATAGAGGGAAAAGCCAGGGGAGAGTGGATAAGGGCGAGGCAGATCGAGGCAGTTGCGAAGCTACTGCTGTGAAACTGTCGGAAAATCACCGGCGTGAAGCTGCAAAACCTTGTTCAGCATGAAACGGTTGTGAAACGATTTTAGGAGCCAAGAGACATCGGCGGAGAATTGCGGCGTGGGTCATGCCGCGGAGGTCTTAAATCTCTGTCGTCCCCGGACGTTTCTAAACGGGGAAACAGCGGCTTTGGGTTTAGGTTCTAAAAAGCCGGTGATAGCAAGGATCTATGGACACTGGGCTCCCAATTAAGGCATTTGGGGGAGACGATAAAAAATCTTTCTTTCACCACAGCATTTCTCAGCTGCAAATTCTCCAGGCGCAGCTGTTGATTTTGGGACACCAATATCGCAATTGAGGGTTTAGGGTTCATAGACCCAGTCATAGATGATATTTAAAACAGCAGGACCCCCGATGGATGTTCTGGGGGTCCAATGTTTTTAGGGTATTATTGAATGTGTTACGATGGTCGATCGTTTTGCTGTGCCAACGAAATTACCACCTCAACGGTCTTGGTCCTTAAGGTCCTACACCTGCTCAGCAGTATTTAAAAACAATTGCTTCCCCATTGCTTCACGCGACTGTATTTGTCGCAGCTTCACGCGGCATCAACATGTCGCACTTCACCGCGCTACTTTTGCTAAGTCAGCGTTGCTATAAATCCCAATTGCCACTCCTACAAGGAGGAGAGGAACTCCTTCAGACGCCCCATCCCCTCACGAATATTCTCCATCGAACATGCGTAGGAGAACCTCACAAAACCGGGGGCGAAGAATGCTGTTCCGGGGACTGCTGCGACGTACTTCTCTTCGAGCAGCTTTTCGCAGAACTCCATGTCGTCGGGGATCGGGCTCTCCCTTACATCGATAAAGACGTAGAAGGCGCCCTCGGGATCTCTGACCTTGACATAGGGCATATCCCTGATCAAGCCGAGGATGACGCTGCGGCGCTCTTCGAAAGCCTCGCGCATCTTCTCAACGTCTGGATCCGCGTCCTTCACGGCTCCCCAGGCAGCCCACTGGGCAATTGAGGATGCGTTCGACGTCAGGTGTGTCTGAAGTGTGTTCATCTTGGCTATGAGGGCTTTGGGGCCGAGTGCGTAACCGATCCTCCAGCCTGTCATCGCATAGGCTTTGCTTGCCCCGTTGACCAGGATGGTCTTGTCTCTGAGGTCGGGGGCAACGCTCAGTATATTGATGTGATTTGCGGGGGCGTATGCGAGCCTCTCATAGATTTCGTCGAAAATGATCCAGAGATCCCTCTCTCTTGCTATGTCGGCGATCATTTTCAGTGTCTCTTCGCCGTATATCGCCCCTGTGGGGTTTGACGGGGAGTTGATTATCATGCCCACAGTCTTGTCGCTGAGGACGGCTTCGATCGCTTCCTTTGTCGGGATCAGATCTGTCTTTAGGGTATCGACTATTGCTTCCTTTCCTCCCGCAAGGTGTATCTGCTCGACATAGCTTACCCAGGCAGGCGAGAAAAGCAGTACTTCGTCGCCGGGATCGACAAACATCTGGAGTGCCTCGTAGAGGAGCGGTTTTGCTCCGGGTGCGACAAGGACTTCATCTGGGGCGTATTCGAGTCCGAAACGCCTCTTATAGTAGTTGCAGACCTCCTTGCGGAGTTCGATTATCCCTGAGTTCAGAGTGTAGTGTGATTCGCCGCGCTGAATGGCTTCTATCGCCGCTTTCGATGCGCATTCCGGGGAGTTGAAGTCGGGTTCGCCGACACTGAAAGATAATACGGGTTTGCCCTCCGCCTTCATTGCTTTTGCCTTCGCGGAGATGCTGATAGTGGCTGACGGCTGGATCTCGAGTATCCTTTTTGACAGTTTCATTACATTTCCCCCTCTTCAGTTATCCTGCTTACCTGTGATTATACCGTAGGCTCTTTTTCAGTCAATGAAACCGATTTTCGAATAGGCAAATATACATAATTTAGTCGTTTGAGAGCGGCCGCATATGATGATACAATTAACTCATCAGCAATAGTATCATCCACATCACTTCGAATGGAGGAGTTGCCATGGAGGTACGTTTTCTTACACGCAATGTGGAACTGCCGACAGAAGTCAAAGAATACATGGAAAAGAAGGTAGGGAAAATCGAAAAATTCTTTGACAAGATCATTGACACGCAGATCGCACTGAACTTCAAGCGCGGTATGAATGTCGTAGAGATAACCTCCAACGTTAACGGGGTGGTAATGAGGGGCGAGGACTACGCACCCGATCTCAGGAAAGCCTTTGACAAGGCGCTCAAGAACATCGAGCGTCAGGTGAAGAGACACAAGGGCTATCTTACAGACAAGGCAAGGCTGAAGGTACAGGATTTCTCATTCGATATCGACCCGGAGCTCATGCCGCTGAGTCCTGAAAAGGAAGAGGCATCGCGCGATATAGTCAAGACCAAGAGATTCAACGTTGAGGTCATGACCCCGATCGAAGCGACGATGCAGATGGATCTTCTCGGGCACAGTTTCTTTATCTTCAAGAATGACCAGACCGGAGCCATCAACGTCGTTTATCGCAGGGAGGAAGGCGGATACGGCCTGCTTGAGCCGAAGTGATCCCCGGCTGACTGCACGGCGGATGCTGCCGCATCAGAAGCGGTATTTGTGGCAGAAACGATAAGTAGTAATATAGGGGGGCCGAAAGGCCCCTTTTTTCATAAACGATAAACGGAGACTAAAGGTGATAGCTGAGATATGACGGATAAGATCATTGATTCCCTAAACCCGAAACAAAAAGAGGCTGTAGTATACTGCGATGGGCATGAGCTCGTGCTCGCAGGTGCAGGCAGCGGAAAGACAAGGGTCCTTACCTCAAAGATAGCCTATCTCATCGGAGTCCAAAAGGTCGCGCCGTGGAGGATCCTTGCGCTTACCTTTACCAACAAGGCTGCCAAAGAGATGAAGACCAGGGTCGAAAAACTACTCGGGTCCGGTCTCAGGGGCATGGAGGTATCCACCTTCCATGCGTACGGACTCCGTTTCCTCCACAGATATCCGGACGCGCTGACGAAGCTGGGCTATCCGAAAAGCTTTGTGGTCTTTGACAGGGGAGACACGAGGAACGTCATAAAAAAGATACTGACCCAGCTTGACATAGATCCCAGGATAATGGATGTCGGGGGGGCCATGGAACTTATTTCAAAGGTCAAGACGGAATCGAATCCCGTGACAATGGAACCGGCGATCCAGTCCAGATGGCTTCCCTTGTATGAGAAATACAGGCAGCATCTGCTTTCTCAGGGAGCGCTGGACTTTGACGACCTGATGGTCCTGCCCCTGCATATCCTTGCCACAAACAAGGAGGTGCGTGAGCGGGAACGTTCACGTCTGGACTGGATACTGGTCGATGAGTACCAGGATGTGAACAGGCCCCAGTACCTCCTCTTGCGCTGCCTTGTCGATTTCGGAAGAAAGATAATGGTCGTCGGGGACCCGGACCAGTCGATATACGGATGGCGCGGAGCCGACATGAGCATGATCATGAACTTTGCCAATGACTTCAGGGGGGCGAAGATCGTCGTCCTTGACCAGAACTACAGATCTACCGGGAAGATACTTGAAGGTGCCAACGGCGTCATCAAGAGGAACTCTGACAGGCATCCGAAGGACCTATGGACAGCTGCGCCGAGGGGCGAACCGATAAACATATACAGGGCGCGTACGGACATGGATGAATCCGAATGGATCTCAAACCGGATCGAGAGACTGAGGGACGAAGGCTACAGGTACTGCGAGATGGCGGTCCTTTACAGGATGAACGCCCTCAGCCGCGGGATCGAACAGGCGCTTCTCGAAAAAGGTATTTCGTACAGGGTCATTCGCGGGCTTGCATTCTACGAAAGGCTCGAAGTCAAGGATGTCCTTTCGATGCTTCGTCTCGCGGTCAACCCCAGAGACAGCATATCCCTTGCCAGGGTGGCGAACGTTCCGGTCCGCGGTGTAGGGAAAAAGAGCGTCGAATTGCTCTCGGAACAGCTTCAGAAAACTGCCGGGATCGATGCGGCCGATGTCTGGAAGGAGATCGCGGAGACCGGAGGGGGCCTGAAGGGGAAATCGGGCAGCGGGGTCAAAGAACTGGCAAAGAATATGCTTCAGATCCTCGAACTCTCCTCCGATGTCCACGAGGCTGTAAGGTCCGTGCTCTACTCCCAGGGCTACGAGGAATACCTTAAGGCCAACTACACTGAAGACTGGGAGGAGCGGGTCGAGAACGTTCTTGAAATACTCTCCCTGGTCCCGGAGGAAGGGGATATCGCCCAGGTACTCACAGAGATACCCCTCTTCACCGATCAGGACGCAGGGAACGATACTGAGGACAGGGTCAACCTCCTCACGCTCCATGCTGCAAAGGGACTCGAGTTCCCCGTCGTATTCATAATGGGGATGGAGGAGGGCATCTTTCCCAGCGCACGCGCCGTCGATGGGGAGAGCGACCTCTCAGAAGAACGAAGGCTCTGTTACGTTGGCATGACCAGGGCAATGGAGCGGCTCTTCATGAGCGGTTCTGCTTCGAGGCTCCTGTTCGGAGGTGTGCAGAGAAACAGGACATCGAGGTTCATTGGGGAGATCCCAACGAGCTCGACTGAGATAAAAGACGATACAGCCGGAGGCGGTTATTTTGCTGACAGTAGGACTGACAGGAGACGTTGGCGCTGGTAAGAGCACCCTGGCCAGGGTGTGGCAGGAGATGGGGGCAACGGTCATCGATGCCGACAGGGTCGCTCGGGATATGTGGAATGACCCTGCCGTTCAGAAAAAGGCGGCCGAAAGATGGGGCTGCGATTTTTTTGACGGGGATCAGAAGTCTGTTTATGCGAAGATAGCCGCGAAAATTTTTTCCGATGAGGAAGAATATGAGTTTGTCTCAGATCTTCTGCATCCTGCGACCATTTCCACGATAGAAGAGTTTGTAAAAGGCGCCGATGGGTGGGTAGTTGTGGAGATCCCCTTGCTCTTTGAATGCGGACGTCCCGAATGGATGGATATCGTGGTATTCGTTTCGGCGTCCCCGGAAAAACGTGCTGTACGCAACGCTTCGAGGGGATGGGATCCGGATGAGATAAAAAGACGTGAGAGCCGGCTTATGCCTAGAGATGAAAAGATAAGAAGGTCAGACTGGGTCCTGGAGAACTCCGGAACGAAAGAGGAATGGGAAGCCAAGGCCAGGGAGCTTGGGAAGATATTTATGGAAAAGGAAAGATCTTCTAGATCATAATATCTTCAAACCGGCTTATCACAGACCTCTTTTCAAGGGAATAAAGCACAGCCGCGCCTATAGCAGCACCCGGCAGACTGCTTGTCAAAAAAGAGAAAGCGAAGAAAGCAAAGTTCACTGATGCTCCTGTCAGAGGAGCCACCATGGCTGCGCTGACCCATGCACCTATGATGCCTGTCCCGACAGGTTCGGCGAGAGCGGAAAAAAGCTTATGTCTCCCATGCAGGTACTTTCCAGCCATACCAACAAGAAGTGCCCCGAATATGCTTCCGGGAAAAGCGAAAAGGCTTCCTGTGCCCATCATGTTTCTTATCAGGCTAGTAGTGAAGGCTGTTCCCACAGCCCAGAACGGTCCAAGCAAAACACCGGCGATAACGTTTATCGAATGCTGAAAAGGAAAGCATTTGGTTGGCCCCACAGGAATGGAGACAAAAGAGAGAGCCACTCCCGCACCTGCAAGTATCCCTGCAGCAAGGGCTTTTTTGAAAATAGTCATTTTCATGTCTTTGTTTTTGTTCATATCAAACACCTATTGGGTTCATATCAGGATACCGTTATCCTCTTGCGCGTATTTGTTAAGCCAATATGTGACAGGGTTCTTGACGCCCACAATATTCTATCAAAGAATCACAGGTAGTGAGGTCATTATTTGAGTGTGCTTTTCCTTGTTAATGTATAATAACCGGATAGTTATTCCTCTTTTGGGAGTTGTTTTGATTGAAAACGATAGTTCTGCCTGATCTGACCATTGAGACAGAGTGTGATCTTGAAATAACTATGATGGTGCTTGGCGGCAGGAAGCCGGCAACAGGGTGGATGAGATCAGTCGATTTCCACAGTGGAATATGGGCGGTGGACAGCGGTGTGGATCCCTGTTTCGATGCGGGCATCCTGCCGGACAAACTGGTCGGGGACGGAGACAGCGCATCTCCCGAAGCCTGGAAGTGGGCGGCAGACAGCGGGGCGGACGTAAGAAAATTTGACAGGGACAAGGACCTTACCGACTTCCAGATAGCACTCGGCCTTCTTTCCCGGCAGGATGAGGGGAGTGAGAAAGCTCTCTTCGTGACAGGCGGATTTGCGGGGAGGTTCGACCATCTCTGGTCTACGGTCGTCTCTTTCCTGAACTGCGGCGGCGGCATCAGGCCGCTTGGAATGGCCGATGAGAGGGAGGGCATGATCTTTCTGCACGGGCCCGAACGCCTGAAGATCAGCTTCGGAAAGGTGCCCGGCGCCATATCCCTGATATCCTTCACCGGCGAAAGCAGGGGCGTATCGATCAAGGGTGTAAGATGGCCTCTTGATAATGTTGTGCTTAAATACGGCGAACCTTACAGTGTAAGCAACAGGCTCGCCGGCGGAAGAGAGGCCGAAGTTTCGGCAGCGGACGGTACAGTCGGGGTATATTGGGTCTGGGAAGCATAAAGATATTTGTGATTTGCCGCTAAGGGCCTCTTGCCAGTCATGATAAAATACATTTTGTAAAATTTCTGATCGATAGGGATGTGATCATCGGTGTTTTTCGGTGGCGGGAATATTACGGCGCGTCTGGCTGAACTTCTCCTGAGTCTGCCCGCGGTGCTTTGGGCTATAACATTTCACGAATTTTGTCACGGCTATGCCGCAATGAAGCTCGGGGATCCGACAGCCAAGATGGACGGCAGGCTGAGTCTGAACCCGCTGCATCATCTTGATCCGATAGGTGCGCTATGCCTTCTTCTTTTCAGGTTCGGATGGGCGAAGCCGGTTCCCATCAACCCCGGATATTTTAAGCACCCGAGAAGGGATATGGCGCTTGTGAGTCTGGCGGGAGCTGCGGGAAACATACTTACGGCCTTTGTCTGCGCGCAGTTCGTGAAGCTTTTCCCCGTGCTTTTCCAGACCTATGCCGCACAGCAGTTTATACTCATAATGATCTACATGAACGTGGGGCTTGCAGCATTCAACCTTCTGCCGATACCCCCGCTTGACGGGTCGCGTGTACTGTATGTCATGCTCCCATACAAATACCTCAATGTTTATTACACGATGGAAAGATATGGGATGTTTGTCATCGTCGGACTGATGATACTCGGAGTGATCCCTGTCCTCATGAGCCCGCTGATGAGACTTATCCTCAACATAATACTTTAGGTGGTACCGAATAAATGAAGATTTTGCTGACAAACGACGACGGAGTATATTCCATTGGGATACAGACGCTGGCGAAGAGCCTGACAGAAGCAGGACATAATGTCCTTCTTGTGGCTCCGGACAGGGAAAGGAGCGGCTGCGGCCACGCAATGACCATGGACAGGCCGGTGCATCTGAGGAACGTGAACAGGCTCTTCCTGTCTGCAGATTTCACGGCCAAGGCCTGCGACGGTACGCCTACCGACTGCGTAATAATGGCAATAGACGCGATGGGGTTTGAACCAGATATGGTCATATCAGGCATCAACCAGGGACCGAACCTTGGTGACGACCTCACCTACTCCGGCACCGTATGCGCCGCTATGGAGGGCGTGATCTTCGGCTACCCCTCTATAGCGGTATCGCTTGTATCAAGCTCCAAAGACAAGGAACTGCACAATGAGACCGCGGCTGAGATCGTGATGGCCCTCCTTGACTGGACAAAGCAGTCTCCCATCCCCGAGGGGATCCTGTACAACGTCAATGTCCCCAATGTCCCCATCTCGGAGATAAAGGGCGTTCTCGTGACGAGAAAAGGCGTCCGCCGCTACGTCGACAAGATAAGGACGGTAAAGACCCCTAACGGCGGGGAGGCATACTGGATAGGCGGGAACATTGAAGATGACATGTCGGACGGCACCGATGTTTGGGCCGTTGCTAACAATTATGTTTCAGTCACACCTGTCCACATGGAAATGACAAACTTCGAGACTCATAGAGAATGCAAGAAAGCCGGTCTGGAAGCCTATATAGAGACTAAGATCAATAATAATTCAGCAGAACACGAAAAATAAAAGGCAGTTTTTGTTGACATTTATCCAAGACGTGATAAAATACCACACAAGTTTTTAGAAAATACTCGTAAAAGGAGGCTGGAGCTTTGCATTACACCGCTGTCGAACGAGCACGACGTACCCGACGAATCGACCTTGTTGCGCATAACAAATGCGATGACGGGGCCATGGATTCGATTGCTCGGCGACAGAGATAAAGTGCCATCGGCTGAAAGCACTTTTCGCAGGTAGTATCGAAGTTCCCGCACCCCTGAGCAGAACCCGAAGAAAGATCGTTTCGATCAAGTAGGGGGTCCGGCAGTTTTCCGAGAACAAACTAACCAAGTGGGCGCGCTGCGCCAACGAGGGTGGCACCGCGGGTAAATCATACTCGTCCCTCTTCCTTAACGGGAAGAGGGACGAGTTTTTTGTTTGTTTGGGCGAACTGGTGCCCAAAGAAAAAATTTGAATAAATTTATTTGGGAGGAATTCAAAATGATGACAGCAGAAAAAAAAGGCAAGGTAGTATTGGCGTACAGCGGAGGACTTGATACCTCGGTGGCGATCCCCTGGCTCCACGATCAGGGCTACGATGTAGTGACCCTTACGATGAATGTCGGCCAGCAGGCAGACAATCTTGAGGAGATAAAGGCAAAGGCCTATGCGGCTGGAGCAGTGAAGGCCTATGTGGTCGACCTGCGTGAGGCCTTCATCGACACTTTCGTATGGCCGGCACTGAAGGCAAACGCCGTATACCAGGGAGTCTATCCCCTCAACTCCGCGCTTTCGCGTCCGATGATAGCCCAGGCACTTATCTGGTGCGCGGAAAAGGAGGGAGCCGTAGCGGTGGCTCACGGATGTACCGGCAAGGGGCAGGATCAGGTCCGTATAGAAGTTTGCTGCAACGCGCTCAACCCCGATATCGAAGTTCTTGCTCCCGTCCGCGACTGGGGTTTCACAAGGGAAGAAGAGATGGACTACGCCGAAGCCCACAACGTTCCTGTGCCGACGACGCGCAAGAGCCCGTACAGCCTCGACGACAACCTCTGGGGCAGGTCGATCGAGTGCGGTATCCTCGAAGATCCCTGGAACGAGCCGCCCAAGGATGCTTACGCTCTCACAACTGATCCCAAGGAAGCTCCCGACGAAGAGGTGACGGTCGAGATCACATTTGAGGCAGGTATCCCTGTTGCGATAAACGGGGAGAAAATGGGAAGCATAGAACTGATCGACTTTATGAACAAGACCGCAGGAAAAGCCGGGTACGGAAGGATCGACATGGTCGAAGACAGGCTCGTCGGATTCAAGAGCCGCGAAGTTTACGAGTGCCCCGGCGCCCTCGCACTGATGGAAGCCCACAAGAAGCTCGAGACCATCACCCTCTCAAAGGACACTCTCAAGACCAAAAAGGAACTTGAGGTAAGGTTCGCGGAGATGGCATACGAAGG
>DBRW01000048.1 GCA_002306075.1 Synergistaceae bacterium UBA1358 | reverse complement strand
ATAGACCTCAAGGCACCGTTTTTCGTCGCGTGCGAAGCCGCGAAGATAATGAAGGAACAGAACGGCGGAAGGATAATAAACACAGCGTCCGTATCATCCGCGAGAGGACACAGGAACCTCTCTATCTACGCCTCGGCGAAGGGCGGGATCAGCCAGATGACAAAGGTGATGGCGAACGAATGGGCCCCCTACGGGATCACGGTCAACGCCGTGGCGCCCGGCTACGTCCCGTCCGACCAGACCGCAGATCTTATCAGTGACGGATCGAAAAGAGACGAACTTCTCTCGAAGATCCCCATGGGGCGATTCGGCAAGCCCGAGGAAATCGCATCGACTGTCCTCTTCCTGGCATCTCCGGGCGCATCATACATAACGGGTCAGACCATATATATCGAAGGCGGCAGGATGATCGACTGACACAACAGGAGGGAGCGCATCCGCCGTACACCCGGCAGATGCGCTCCCTTCCGTATTTTTTCCGCCAGCGTAGCCCTTACAGCAGCTTGACGATCATTGCGACGCCCTGACCTCCGCCTATGCAGGCGCTGGCCATTCCTATGCTCTTTCCCTGCTGTCTGAGTGCGTAGAGGAGGGTCGTCAGTATCTTGGTCCCGCTTGCCCCTATCGGGTGGCCAAGCGCGATGGCCCCGCCGTGTACGTTGAGGCGGTCCATGTCAAAGGGCATCTTCCTGTGGCATGCTATCACCTGGGCTGCGAAAGCCTCGTTTATCTCGATCAGCTCCATGTCGTCCATCGCCATGCCCGCCTTCTTCAGGACGATGTCCATGGCCTTGACCGGGGCTATCGGGAAGTGCTCCGCATCGACAGCGACCGCAGAGTAGCTGATGATCTCGGCGATGGGCTTCAGCCCCTGCGCCTTTGCCCACTCGTCACCGGCTACCATCACAGCGCTTCCTGCGTCGCAGAGCGCAGAACTGGACCCGGCAGTAATCGTCCCCTCCTTCCTGAAGATCGCGGGCAGCTTTGACAGCGACTCGATCGAGGTGTCCTTCCTTGGGATCTCGTCGGTGTCGAGGACTATCTCGCCCTTTTTCCTGTCCTTTATGACCACAGGCACTATCTCGTCCTTGAACAGCCCCTTTTCTATCGCCTCTACGGCCTTCATGTGGCTGTAATATGCAAATTCATCCTGTTCCTCGCGTGAGATCGAGAACTCGGGGATCACAACGTCCTCAGTGATCTCCCCCATAAGCCGACCCGCGAGCGGGCAGATAAAGCCGTCTGCGTGCAGGACGTCTTCCGCCTTTTTTTCTCCCATCCTGAAGCCCCACCTGGCATCCCGCAGGATGTAGGGGGTGTTGGTCGCGCTCTCCATCCCTCCGGCCAGTATCGCGCTGGCATCGCCGAGCCTGATCCTGTCAGCGGCCAGCATTACGGTGCGAAGTCCCGAACCGCACCTTATGTTTACCGTAAACGCCGGCACAGACTGGTCTATCCCGGCTTTGAACATCGCGTTCCTTGCCGGGTTCGCCCCGACTCCGGCCTGCCATCCGTTGCCCATGATCACCTCTTCGACAACATCGGCGGAAGCGCCGGAGCGGACTATGGTTTCTTTAAGGGCAGCAGCCCCCAGATCCGTAGCCGAAAGCTTCGAAAACTGTCCTCCGAACTTTCCTCCCGCTGTCCTGCATGCGCTGAGTATTACCGCTTTAGGCACTTTCTGCCACCTCCATTCCCTTTATCGGAAGGAGCGGATCCGCGACGTCGAACTCGGCCTCCGTATGCTCCCTGATCTGCTCCAGCGTTACCTCCGGCGACTTCTCTATGAGGGTCATCCTGCCGTTTTCTATGGTAAAGACCGCGAACTCGGTGACCACCATGCTTGCCACTCCGACAGCCGTCAGCGGCAGTGTGCACTTTTTAAGTATCTTGGCCGCTCCCTTTTTTGTCGTGTGGGTGGTCGCGATGTAGACCTTCTTTGCCCCGACGACGAGATCCATCGCTCCGCCCATCCCCGGGACGCTCTTTCCGGGCACGACCCAGTTGGCGATGTCCCCGGTCTGGCTCACTTCAAGGGTGCCGAGCACCGTCGCGTCGACGTGTCCGCCCCTTATAAGGCCGAAACTCGTATCGCTCGCGAAAAAACTACCGCCAGGAAGTATCGAGATTATCCGGCCTCCGGCCCCTATACATCTTAGATCGGGTTCCGCAGGGGCCGGGCCTACGCCGATGGCTCCGTTCTCAGCCTGGAAGATTATGTGGACTCCTTCGGGAATGTAATCGGAGACTAGAGTGGGTATCCCAATCCCGAGGTTCACCACCTGTCCTTCTGTAAATTCCAGCGCTATCCTTTTCGCTATCCGTTCCTTTACGACGCATTCATCAAGTTCTGGAAGCATAGTATGAACCTCCCTTCACAACTAACATGTCAATGAGGATGCCCTGTGTCACTATCACATCCGGATCCAGCTCGCCCACATCGACCACAGAGTCGACCTCTGCGATCACTATGTCCGCGGCAGTCGCCATGGCAGGGTTGAAGTTCCGGTTCGTTCCCTTGTAGATCAGGTTGCCCATCCTGTCGGCCTTATAAGCCCTGACCAGCGCGACATCAGCCCTGAGCGGCAGCTCGAGGATATACTTCCTTCCGTTTACTTCCAGGACCTGCTTGCCCTCTTCGACTATGGTCCCTACCCCTGTCGGGGTAAGGAATCCGCCAAGTCCGAAGCCACCGGCCCTGATGCGCTCAACAAAGGTTCCCTGCGGAGAAAGCTCAAGCTCCATCTTTCCTGAGTTGTAGTACTCACCCGTCTTTTTGTTCAGCCCTACGTGCGAGGCTATGACCTTTTTGATCCTTCCCGCCGCTACCAGCTTGCCGTGGCCTACGTTTTCATAGGCCGTGTCGTTGGCGATCATCGTCAGTTCGTCTGTTCCCGCTTCATACAGGGCGTCAACAAGCGTGTAAGGTATACCGCCGTAGTTGAACCCTCCGACCATGATGGTGTCGCCCTTTTTGACGCATTGCACCGCTTCATGTGCAGAGACGACCGGTTTGATAATTTTCTTGGTCATCATACGGTCCCTCCTTCAAGTGTATTTTTTTTCTTTCCGAAGCCCTTCTGTTTGGCAAATATGGCCACGACTATCGCCACTCCTATGAGATTGGTGAGCATGGTCGGATAAACTATAAGGAAAGGTACAGCAAGTAACAGCAGCCTTTCTATTATGTTGATGTCATCAGCAAAATATCCCTGCACTGCAGCTGAGAGCCCAATTACTGCGATGAGTGCTGTCACGCTTGCAAAAACTATCTCAAAGACGCTTCCCTGCAGCAGAAGACCCGGATTGTAAATAAACATATAAGGCACAATAAATCCTGCAGCTGCCACCAGAAGAGCTGTAAAGCCAGTCTTCAGCGGTTCGGATTTGGCTATGCCCGCAGATGCGTATGTAGCCAGGGCAACGGGAGGAGTGACGTCCGCAAGGACACCGAAGTAGAGGCAGAAAAGGTGGGCCGAGAACATCGGAACTCCCATCTGAGCCAGAGCAGGCGCCGCCAGTGTTGAAGTTATGATATACTGCGCGGTCGTCGGTACTCCCATCCCGAGGATTATCGAACCGATCATCGTGAGGAAGAGGGCAAGCGGGAGTATTCCCTGAGACATGCTCAGGACAAAGGATGAGAACGCAAGCCCCAGTCCGGTGATCGCGATAACGCCGATCACTATGCCCGAGCAGGCGCATGCAGCTGCCACATCTACGGCACCCGTGCCGCCCGATATCATAGCGTCGATGATCCTCCTCGGGGTCATCCTGTGTTCCTTGTCCCCCATCCACGATGCAGCCACAAGCGAAACGATCGACCAGAAGACCGCCATTGTCGGAGAGTAGCCAAAAGCAAGGAATACAACAAGCAAAACTATCGGAAGGAGAAGGTGCCATCCCTGGCGAAGTACCTTCCTGACGTTTGGAAGCTGTTCATCAGTAAGCCTTGGCATGCGCTTCTTCCCGGCTCTGAAGTGGACCATTGCCCCTATCGAAATGAAGTAGAGAGTTGCCGGGATCGCCGCGCCGACTACGATCTCCCAGTAAGAGATGCCGAGGAACTGCGCCATTATGAAGGCTGCCGCTCCCATGACAGGAGGCATGACCTGTCCTCCCGTGGAGGCGGCTGCGACTATGGCTCCCGCAAATTCAGGAGAATAACCCGAATGCTTCATCAGCGGGATGGTAAACGCTCCGGTCGTGACCGCGTTTCCGCACGAACTTCCCGAAACCATGCCCATGAAGCCGCTGGCCGTTACCGCAGCCTTTCCCGGTCCGCCCTGGCTCTTACCCGCAAGTCCTACGGCAAGGTCGATAAAGAACTGGCCGGCCCCCGAGGTGCTGAGGAATGAACCGAAGAGGACGAAGAGGAAGATGAACGAAGCCGAGACTCCGAGAGGTACTCCGAATATCCCGTCCGTGCGCAGGTACATGAATGGGGCAAGCTCTTCAAAAGAGAAGCCCGCATGTGCCAGGATGCCGGGCATATAAGGCCCGAATACTCCGTAAGCAAGGGCAAGCGTCGCGACTATCGGAAGCGGCCATCCCAGGGATCTTCGCGCGCCCTCTATCACCAGCACTATCATTATTACGCCGAGGTAGATGTCAGACGGNNATCGCCGAGCCCTCGCGGGCTGCTATCGCGTCGTAGTTAAGGAGTATGTTCGCGCATCCGACGATAATAAGTATCGCGGGTATCCAGTCAAAGATGCTTATCTTCAGCTTATTTCCTTTTTTCTGTGACGCGGGGTATATAAGGAAGAGAAGCGCGCCCATGAACATCCAGTGCCACGCCCTCTGTGTCATTGCCGCAAAAAGACCGAATGCCGCTGTGTAGAGGTGGAAGCAGGAAGCTGTTATTGCTATGCCTGCCACAAGGTAAAACTGCCAGCNNCTTTTTACTTTCATCAGGATCTTCAACTATCTCCGGAACGATGTCCAGCTTTTCGATATCATCTGCTTTACGCAGACCCTGATCACATTCCATATTACAAACCTCCCATAATGTCAGGCTTCTAACATCAACGGGGAGCAAATGCCCCCCGTTGAGATCCAACTATGTGTCGGGGCAACCTACTTAACTGTTATTCCCTGTTCCTTGAAATACTTGGCAGCTCCCGGGTGGAACGGGATGATCCCCACTGATGCCTTCTGGGGGACAAAGTTGGCCGCGTGCGGAGTGACCTTCATCAGTTCCTCTCTCTTCTCGATGAAGGTCTTCACGCAGTCGTATGCTACCTTTTCTGTCATTTTGCCGTTTACTACGAGGAAGTTGGCGTCAGCCACAGTCTTGCAGGGCTGATCCTGTTTTGCGTAGGTCCCCTTTTCGATCGTGTACTTC
>DBRW01000033.1 GCA_002306075.1 Synergistaceae bacterium UBA1358 | reverse complement strand
GTACAGAAACTGCTTTGCCGGGAAGCCCACGAATGGAGGTACGCCTGCAATAACGCATACCGCAAAGAAAAACGCGGCTCCGGACAGCGGTATCTTCCTTACCAGACCTGTATGCTGCCACATCTCACCTTCCTCGGTCTGCTGCTTCAACGTGCAGCAAACGAACGAGAGAGCGGCGGATGTCGGAAGAAAAAGTATCCACATAGCCACCATGCTCTCTATGGCACCGAAACCATACTCGGCGGCGGCCTGCGCAGTGTATGTCCCTCTTATGCTGATACCCATCGACAGCAGGAGGAATCCTTTCATAAAAAGTTCGACAGCCTCGGCAAATTTGACCGGATCCTTTTCATTGGCCGTAAGTATCAGTGAGACAGAGATAAGGACCAGTCCGAGCAAAATAAAAAGGTTAGAAATCTTTTCAAGCCCGGGCAGCGGACCATAGAGAGAAAAGATTACCCGGAAGACCACAAAAAGTGCCGCCTGCGCCCTGATGGCAAAAAATACTCTCTTTGATCCGTCTGTCACATATGAAGAAGATTTTATAAAGAGGAAGAGGAGCGGGACGACAAGAAAAGCATAAGCAAGTTTTTCATTGGTCCCAAGTTTTATCAACGTTGATAAGACCGCAATATTTGTTGTCTTATAATTATAATAAAGTATAGCGGCTCCCGTTAAAAACATGAGCATGGCAGTGACCCTGGAAATGTAATACCACAAAAGTTCAATCAATTTTTCTTTGTTTATGATCCCGTGAATAAGTCCTGATGCTCCGATCTGCGAGATCAGAATGAAAAAGAAGAGAGAAAAGATCCCTCCGGAGTAGAAGACTCCCTGTATTCCGGCAAGCGTCGTCAGGAAAAAGCTCACTTTGGAGAGGTTTATCGGGTCATTCTTGTCTGCCATTGCCGCGAGCCCGGCAATAAAGGCAATGCATCCCATAAGAAAAGCTGACATGGCCCCGAATACATCGACCTGCAAGACTGTTTTGATCAGCATCGGGCTGCCGGGAGTGAGAGTCTGAGACCATCCTCCGCTGCTGAGCACGAACAATTCCGTTCCGCCCTTGTCCATACCGGTCCATACTGACCATGTGAGTATGATGTTCACAGTAAGGACTAAGATGAAAAATATCTTCAGAGGTCTCAGATTTATATCACAGACAAAATCTGCAGCTTTATGCCAGCACTTTATTTTTTTATAAAGAAAAAAACCAAAGGGAACAAACGCTGCTCCGAGAGGCAACAAAAGACACAGTACTGGTAACGGTATTTCAGGCAACGATCTGAATAAAAACATATTTATCTCCTAACTTGAACGTCCTGCAACGCTTAATGGCAGTTCCAGTCCGCACGATCTCATATACTCTATGTCACAGAGGACTCCGGGGACTTCACCGTCGCTCTCTATCCTTCCGTTGTTCATTATGATCACCCTTTTGCATACATCCAGCACCATGTCCAGGTCATGCGTGGCGATCACAGCGGTCATATCTGTTTTGCCTATGATGTCGATAAGCCTGCGCCTGCTTCTTGGGTCAAGCCCCGAAGTGGGCTCGTCAAGGAGGATCGTTTTCGGCTTCATTGCAAAGAGTCCCGCCAGGGCAACAAGCGTCTTTTCCCCTCCGGAGAGCTTCCAGGGAGCCTTTTTTGAAAGCTCCTCGATCTCTGTGGCATGAAGCGCCTCCTCGACCCTTGATGCCACCTCGTTCTCGCTCAGGCCGAGATTGCGGGGCCCAAACGCAACATCCTCCCAGACCGTAGGCAGGAAGAGCTGATCGTCAGGATCCTGGAAGAGGAGTCCGGTCTCTTTTCTCATCGACCTTACCGTATCCCGGTCAAAACTCTTCCCATAATAAGTTATCCTTCCGCCTGACGGAATAAGGCATCCCATCATAAGCATCAGGAGCGTTGATTTGCCGGAACCGTTTGCTCCGGCGATCCCAAGCACATCACCCTCACTTACCGAAAATGAAAGATCGTTGAGGGCTTTTGTGCCGTCCGGGTAAGAATAGCAGATTTTTTCGATTTCAAAAACCTTCAAATTACACACCTTACAGTCAGATCGCCAATTATCCTCGAAATATCAAAGAACCTTACGATCAGAAAATATGCCGTCCAAAAGAGGCCAAATACTATGTCCTGCATCGACAGTCTGTTCATACAACATTTACCGCGCCAAAGAGTACCGTCGAACCCCCTGCACAAAAGTGCATTATGGATCTTCTCAGATCTGGAGAGCGAACGCATAAGCAGCGGACCGCATACGTTGCCGGCATTTGAAAGCGTTATCCTGCCTCCCCTGAAGACCCTGGCCCTCAGTGTATTGTGTGTCTCTTCCACAATAAGCCTTATATAGCGATTCAAGAGAAAAAGCTGTGTGACCAGCACTTCCGAAAGACCCATGGCCGCGGCGCATCTGCACAGTCCGTCGAAACCCGCAGCGGATACCATTATAAGCGTTGAAGCAGTGATCATCAGAAATTTGATCATCAAGGAAAAAAAGGATATCCATCCCCTTGATATCATGAATCCAAAGCACTCAGTACCGATCCTGTCAAAAAACGGATTCCATATCCCTATCAGGATCACAAAAGGCATTACTGCTGTCATTTTTCTGAGCAGATCCCTGCATGATACGCCAGAAAAAAGACCGACGAAGATCGGATAAGCCGCGAGGGGGACGATCCTGAGAGTCTGATACCTGTCGAAGGAAACGACTGTAATGATGTAGGTCAGGGTCACGTATAACAGCAACAGCGGAGGGAGCGCCGTCTCTCTTCTCTCGTCATATATTTCTGTCTTGTAAAGATCCCTGATCCTCACTGACGGCTTTTTCTTCTGCTGAACATCATACCCATCAAGACCGCAAACGTAAGGGTAATGATGCTGCCAACGATACCGGAGACTGTTGTCCCCATATTTTCGGAATACGTCTCCCCTTTTATGGAGTAATCCGGAAGGGGCGCGATCATATCCTGAAGGGAAGAAAACAATGCGTGGATATGAGTCTGAGGAGCATCCAGCTCAGTTGTCCCCGTTACGTTCAATATCGACCATTCCAGTCCGTCAGGGGAAGAAGACGCGTACCAGGCAAAAAAGCCGCCTGTCAGCAGCGCCAATACCGAAAAAACAGCCACTGCACGCTTCATTCCATTTTCCGGCTTATCTGGGCTTCCGCCGTTAAGGACCTCCGGCATTCTTGCATATACATATATGATCACCATTGCCGTAGCAAAACCTTCAACTGCGCCTATCGCGAAATGTACAGGAAGCATCAGCATCATAAATACTCCGACCGGAAGGGCGGTGATCCGGGAAAGTGTCGTCTGGAGGACCACAAAGAATGCGCCCATCAGAAGCCCTGCCACCGAAGCTGAGATCGCTCCGGACATTATGCCTTTGGGTCCATCCACCCTCTCTGTTATCCTTTTATAAATGTGGGGATATGCTATGAAACAGGGGAAAAAACCCATGTTGAAAATGTTGCATCCCAATGCAAGCAGACCGCCGTCGGCAAAGAAGAGAGCCTGTACTGTCAATATGGAGACCATGGAAAGGAATGCCCTTTCCGGACCCAGCAGTATTGCCAAGAGGAGCCCTCCTCCGATATGTCCGCTCGAACCTGTTCCAGGGATCGAGAAATTTATCATCTGAGATGCGAAGACAAATGCGGCTAAGACACCCATAAGCGCCGTACCTCTGCTCATGTTGTCATTCTTTGCCGCAGCGGAGCTTTTTGCCGTCAGAAATGCGCTCGCAGCCCAAAATAACCCTCCAACGGCAGGAGAAACAAGCGCGTCAGCCATATGCATTTTTAAACATCTCCTTTAACTGTTGACAGGGCCTCTATGGGACCCGTCCCCTATTATAAGGCAGGATGCCGGTCAAGAGCTAAAAAGAAGCCCGGAACCAACCTGATGACTGCAATTATCAGCATGGGGCGTTAAGATTATAACAA
>DBRW01000074.1 GCA_002306075.1 Synergistaceae bacterium UBA1358 | reverse complement strand
GCGAGCAATTCGTCCCCTATCGTTACCTCGACCTTGAATTTCAGCGAATGGTCGGGACCTGTGCGTTCCACCGTCCTGTAGTAGGGAACGCCCCTCCCCATCGCCTGCAGAGTCTCCTGCAGGAGCGTCTTGGTGTCCTGCCTGTCGGGAGAGAGTTCATCGCGGTGGAATTCAAGGTAGGCTTTTGCGAGCGAAAGAGCCGCACTGTAGCCGCCGTCAAGGAAAACAGCCCCGAAGAGCGATTCCGCCGTATCCGCAGCTATTGCAGGTGTTGGGCCCTTCTTTATCAGGCTTCTTCCGAGTCTGACCGCCCGATGAAGGCCGACAGCAAGGGCCCATTCATACAGTTTTTTTTCACAGACTATCTGTGAGCGAATCCTCGTGAGCTGTCCCTCGTCCAGTTCTTTGTATCTGTCGTAAAGAAGGTCCGAGACGGTCAGCTCGAGCACCGCATCTCCGAGAAATTCCATCCTCTCGTTATGATACGGCAGGCCCGACTCATTTGCGTAAGACGAATGAGTCAGGGCTTCTCTGAGAAGATCTTTCTTCCTGAAGATGTAATTTATCATTTTTTGTATCTCTTCTGCCGCTTTCTCACTGTCCGGATTTTTCATATCAGTCTTTGAGGCGTTCTATAGCCAGTACTCCGTTGTGGCCTCCAAAACCAAAATTGTTTACCAGGACTTTGTCGACCCTTGCACTTACAGCCTTGTTCGGGACTGTGTTGAGATCGCATTCTGGATCCGGATCGAACTGATTGATCGTCGGATGGACTATCCCCTTCTCGATCGCCATGATCGCGGCTATGGTCTCTACCGCACCTGCCGCACCGAGGAGGTGCCCTATCATCGATTTCGTGGAATGCACCATTACTTTGTGCGCATGCTCACCGAGAAGCCTCTTGATCGCAGCTGTCTCCATTTTATCGTTCAGCGGAGTCGATGTTCCGTGTGCGTTGATCAGATCGATCTCTTCGGGTGCCCACCCGGCATTTCTCATGGCCATCGCCATTGAACGGTATGCTCCGTCTCCGTCTGGATCCGGTGCGGTTATGTGATACGCGTCACAGGTATTTCCGTATCCGGTTATTTCGGCATAGATGTGGGCGCCGCGTTTTTTTGCATGCTCCAGCTCTTCCAGTATCACCATTCCGGAACCTTCGCCCATCACAAAACCGTCACGGCCCGAATCAAAGGGCCTGGACGCGTGTTCGGGGTCATCGTTTCTCGTGGAGAGAGCTTTAAGGGACGCAAATCCCGCGGTCGCGATCGAAGTTATCGCAGCCTCCGCTCCGCCCGAGATCATGACATCGGCATCTCCGCGCTGTATGCAGTAGTAAGCCTCTCCTATGCTGTTCGTTGCCGAAGCGCATGCTGTTACTACAGCCATATTCGGGCCTTTTGCCCCGTATCTTATCGCTGCATACGCAGCCGGCATATTCGCTATCATCATCGGTACCATAAAGGGACTTACCCTGCTTGGTCCTTTCTCAAAAAGGGTCGTGAAGCTGTCGTCGATCGTTCCTATGCCGCCGACTCCGCTTCCTATGTAGACACCGAACATTTCCTTATCCAGAGATCCAAGATCAAGACCCGCATCCTTTACAGCCAGGTCTGTCGCGGCAGTTGAGAGGTGCAGTATCCTGTCTGTGCGGCGCACTTCTTTTTTGTCGAGCCACTTTTCAGGTTCAAAATTCTTTACTTCAGCACCGATCTTTACGCTGTGCTGGGAAGTATCGAAAAGGGAAATCAGGCCTACGCCGCTTTTGCCCTCCTCAAGAGCATTCCAGTACTCCTCTTTGCCGATTCCGATGGGCGTGACCGGACCCACTCCCGTGATCACTACTCTTCTCATTGATTTTCCTCCGTGAAGATAGGAGGGACCGGGCTTGTGCGGCCCCTCCTAAAAAGATTCATTTACGACCTAGCCTTCCACTCCCAGTTTGGCCTTGATGTAGTTCATAGCCTCGCCGACTGTGGTGAGTTTTTCTGCATCTTCGTCAGGGATCTCGATGTCGAATTCCTCTTCGATACCCATGATGAGCTCAACGATATCAAGGGAGTCAGCGCCGAGATCTTCGACAAATGACGCTTCCGGCTTGATCTGCTCCTCTTCCGCGTTAAGGCGGTCCATTACGATCTCCTTAAGTTTTGCCTGTACTTCTTCCAATTTCATACAGTTCACCTCCTTCCAATTATTTTCTTCATGCTCTGATTTTTCTTTTTGCGGTGCTTACTCTTACATGGTCATTCCGCCGTCAACGGCTATGACCTGCCCCTGTATATACTCTGAATCGTCAGAAGCCAGAAAAGCAACTGCTTTGGCTACGTCAGACGGGGTACCTGTCCTGCCGGAGGGGATGTTTTTCAACATGGCCTCCCTGATCTCCGGCGGAAGCACCGATGTCATGTCTGTCTCTATGTAGCCCGGCGCAACGGCATTTGCCGTTATTCCCCTTGAACCGACCTCTCTCGCGAGGCTCTTTATGAATCCCGTCATCCCTGCCTTGGCGGCCGAGTAATTGCACTGGCCCGGATTACCTACGAGCCCCGTAACGGAGCTTATCGCGATTATCCTGCCCCACCTTGCCTTGAGCATCGGGCGGAGTGCCTCCCTGGCACAGTAGAACAGCGATGAAAGGTCTGCCGTGATCACATCGTTCCAATCTTCGTCCTTCATCCTCATGAGAAGATTGTCCTTTGTGATGCCCGCATTGCACACGAGTATTTCTACGGGTCCCAGTTTGGAGGCGACGGAGGCAAACATCTCTTTTACCTCGGCCGCAGATGACACGTCGGCCTTAACGGCAAATGCTTTTCGTCCCATGGCTTCGATCTCGGTGACAGCTTCCTCTGCGGCCTTCTCCGACCTGCTGTAGTTCACTGCCACGGAACAGCCTCTTCGGGCCAGTTCGAGGGCGATCTCCCTGCCTATGCCCCTGCCGGCGCCTGTTACAAGGGCTATCCTTTCCTTCTGCATCAGGCTTCCCCCCTCAAAAACTTAAGTGCCGCATCAAGTTCTTCTGGCCCTGAGACCGGGAAGGGCCTCTTGTTCTTTGATATCTTCCTTATCAGGCCTGAAAGGACGCTGCCCGGACCGAGTTCGATATATCCTTCTGTACCCAGGTCTTCCATCTCTATGACGCTCTGCATCCACAGCACGGGTGAGAACGTCTGCAGATAAAGGGCCTCCCTGAGGAGATCCACATCCTGCACAGCCTTTGCCGCCGCATTCGTCACTATGGGACAGCAGGGAGTGTTCCAGGTTATGTTCCTGAATTCATCCCTGAGCTTTGCACCGACAGGACGCATAAGCTCGCAGTGGAACGGTGCGCTTACCCTGAGGGGAAGCACCTTCGCCCTGCCTGTCGCTTCTATCGCGGCAGAGGCCCTGTCCACAGCGGTCTTGTGACCCGAGATGACTATCTGCTCCTGCGAATTGATGTTTGCGGCTTCGCATACTTCGCCCTGCGCGGCTTCGCTGCAGAACCCGACGACTTCTTCCATATTCATACCTACTATGGCAGCCATCGCGCCCACTCCGATAGGAACGGCCTCCTGCATCAGGGTCCCTCTTAGGTGGACCAGCCTCACTCCGTCAGAGAGGCTTATTGCCCCCGTCGCGACGAGCGCCGTGTACTCACCGAGGCTGTGCCCTGCTGCAAGGTACGGTTCGAGTTTTTTGCCGTACGCGCTCTCAAGGCCTCTCAATGCAGCTATGCTCACTGTGAGGATAGCTGGCTGCGTTATCGCAGTCTTCATCAGGTCTTCCTTGGTGCCGTTGAAGATGAGGTCGCTTATCTTAAATCCGAGCGCCTCGTCCGCCTCTTCAAAGACCATCCTCGAGGCATCGAATTTGTCATAAAGCTCCTTGCCCATGCCGGGTCTCTGTGCGCCCTGTCCCGGGAATATGAGAGAATATTTCATCAGTCAGCAAACCTCTTCAATCTTTCGATCTCCGCCGCAGCGCCATTGATCAGATCTTCTATGATCGCGGCAGCGGGCTCAATTTTTTTGACAAGACCGGCAGACTGTCCTGCCATCAGCGAACCCCATTGTGTGTCTCCCTCTACGACAGCAAGCCTGAGTTTGCCTGTGCCGAGCTTCTCGATCTCCTCGATCGAGGCGCCTCTTTTTTCCAGCTCCTCGAATTCCCTGGAGAGCTTGTTTTTGAGACCTCTGACGGGATGGCCTGTGGATCTGCCTGTCACCACGGTAGCCCTGTCGTTGGCCTCAACGATCTTTTCCTTGTAATTGATATGGACGTTGGATTCGGCGGCACATACGAAGCGCGTGCCTACCTGGACTCCCTCCGCCCCGAGCGCAAACGCCGCTGCCATACCCCTTCCGTCGGCGACTCCGCCCGCGGCGATCACAGGTATCGAAATGACGTCTGCGACCTGAGGTACCAGATTCATCGTGGTGATCTCGCCGATATGCCCGCCGGCCTCGGTCCCTTCCGCCACCACGGCATCGGCACCCTGCTTCGCGACTCTCTCCGCATGGGCCGTTGATGCGATCACGGGCACCACTACCGTACCGAGAGGCTTGAGCCTGTCAAGCACCTTTCCCGGCATTCCCGCACCCGTCGTTACTACGGGCACTCTGTACTGGGCGGCGATCTCAAGCGCATCGTCGGCTGTCGGAGAAAGCAGCATTATATTCATGCCGAACGGCTTGTCTGTCAGTTTTCTTATTTTGACGATCTGCTCTTCCAGAAGTTCAGGGGGCATGCTCGCAGCCGCGATGATCCCGAGCCCTCCGGCATTGCTCACGGCAGCTGCGAGGTCGGCGTCGGCCACCCAGGCCATTCCACCCTGGATCACAGGGTATTTTATTTTTAAAAGCTGCGTGACGCGGTTGTTCTCAAACATCTTATCTGCCTCTATGCCTGGTACAGCAGGGCCCCGAGAGTCATTCCGGCACCAAAGGCGACGAAGCACACCTTGTCTCCGTCCTTTATCCTCCCCGACTCGATCGCCTCGTGAAGCGTTATCATCAGTGATGCAGCCGAAGTATTGCCATAATCGGGAAGGTTTATGAGCGTCTTTTCCTGTGACACATTGAGCCTTTTGAAAACTCCGTCGATTATCCTCGTATTTGCCTGGTGGAAGAGCCAGAAGTCGATCTCTTCGGGCGTCAGATCCGAATCCCGGCAAAATCCCTTTATGAACTTGGGCATTATGGTATTTACAAACTTGAAGACCTCGTTGCCCTTCATCTTAACGATCGGCAGTATATGGTCTTCATCGCTTTCAAGCCTGATCATGTCATGTACTGTGCCGTCAGCCAGCAGGCGGACCGACACGAAGCCTTCATCGCCCTCTGCGGCTCCGAGCACACACGCACCGGCACCGTCACCGAAGAGTATGCAGGTCCCCCTGTCTTTCCAGTCTATTATGTCTTTGAAAACTTCGGCGCCGATAACGAGGACTCTGTTCCATATCCCGCTTGATATCCCTGATGCCGCCACCGAAAGTGCGGAGAGGCTTCCCGTGCATCCGGCCTGGACGTCGATAGCCCCTGCATTGACAGCTCCAAGCATCCCCTGGACCTTGCAGGAGACGCTCGGGAACAGCGAGTCGGGAGAATTTGTCCCGACAAGTACCATGTCTATCTGATCCGCCGTCAGCCCCGCATCCTCAAGGGCAAGTACCGCGGCCTTGTACGCAAGGTCACTGCATTTCTCGCCGTCGACGGCGAAGTGTCTCTTGCTTATGCCCGTCCTCTCGACGATCCACTGATCGTTCGTATCGACGATCTTTTCGAAATCCTTGTTCGTCATTATCTTTTCAGGGATATATTTGCTGGTCCCCAGTATTTTTGCTTTTCTTCCCGTGAATTTGATCATTCTGCACCACCCCTGGCAATTTCTTCTCTTATCCTTTCGATCCCGTTGTGTTCCACAAAATTCGCCGCGCTCAGTATCGCGTATGATATTGCCTTTCTCTTGGAGCGGCCGTGTACCTTTATGACCGTACCGTTCACGCCGAGCACCGGGGACCCTCCGGCCTTTTCCCAGTCAAACCTTCCCAGCACCCTTTTCATCGCGGGCCACATAAAGAGGAGCCCTAACTTGGGCAGAAGATGGTTTGCATACTCTTCCTTGAACTGATCCTTGAGCAGTTCACCGAGTCCTTCACCGAATTTGATGACTACGTTGCCTGTAAAGCCGTCGCAGACGATAACGTCGGAAATACCGTTAGGGATGTCGTTCGCCTCGGCGAATCCCTGGTAGTTCAGATCGCTGCTCTCGAGCATCTGTCTTGCGGCGGAAATGACATCGTCTCCCTTCGTAAGCTCCTCTCCCATGTTGAGCAGGCGTATGGAAGGGTTTTCAACGTTCCTGAACAGCTTCATGTAAATGGATCCCATCTGCGCAAACTGGAAAAGATTTATCGGTTTGCATCTGACGGTACCGCCCACATCCAACAGAAGCGTGGGCCTGTTGAGCACGGGGAGCATCGCTCCTAGTCCCGGCCTGTCGATGCCGGGGATGCGTCCGAGGAGGATCACTCCGCCGGCGGCTATCGCTCCCGTGTTGCCCGACGAGACTATACCGTCCGCCTCTTTCGACTTTACCATGTTGAAACCTATTACCAGGCTTGAATTCTTTTTTCTCCTTATGGAGATCGCGGGAGAGTCTCCCCCGTTTATCACTTCGTCCGCCGGAACTATGCTCAGTCTCGAGCGGACGTTTTGTTCCGCCTTTTCAATGATCGGTTTTATTTTTTCGCTGTCACC
>DBRW01000067.1 GCA_002306075.1 Synergistaceae bacterium UBA1358 | reverse complement strand
CAATTATAGTCCGGCGGTGACACTATCGGAACTTATGTTATCCCGGCAGGTGTATATGACCGCGTTACCGATCCGATAACGAACCGTTCTGTAGTCGATCCGCTCTCATATCATCTGGTGGAAGCGACCCCGGTCGGATTCTTCGAGATGTTTATAAGCCTATACAAAGGGCTGATCGATGCCGGAGATATCATCTTCTTCATAATGATCTCCTACGGGACCTTCTACCTTATCCTTGAAAGCGGCGCACTCCACGCGGCGATCGGATCCCTGCTCAGAAACACGAAAGGCAAAGATGCCTTTGTTCTTCCGCTCTTTACCTATCTGTTTGCAACAGCTTCAACGTTTTTTGGAATGTATGAAGAGGCCTTCGGTTTTATTCCGATCTTTGTCGGTCTTGCAATAGCGATGGGCTATGACGCTATAGTCGGAATGTCGGTCGTAGCTTTGGGATGCGGGCTCGGTTTTGCGGCAGCGTTCATGAATCCGTTTACGGTAGGACTGGCCCAGAAACTTTCCGAACTGCCCCTCTTCTCTGGGCTGGGGTTCCGCGTAGTGTCATGGTTCGTATTTGTCACTATGGGCATCATGTGGATGATGCGTTATGGAAACAGGATCAGAAAGGATCCCAGCAAGAGCCTCATGGCAGGCATCGACATGGGTGCGATGGCCCTGGACCATGACGAACTCGTGAATACAAAGTTCACGGGCCGCAACAGGGCTGTCCTTCTTGTCCTGTTGATCGGAATGAGTATTTTGATATGGGGCGTCCTCAAAAAGGGCTGGTATTTTGACGAACTCTGCGGGATACTGCTCATAACCGGTATCGCCGCCGGTGTGGTCAACGGCTACGGACCCAGCAGGATCGCAGTGATATTTATTGATGCGTGGAAAGATATCGTTTTCGGCGCATGCGTTGTCGGTATTTCCCGTGGGGTACTGCTCGTAATGAGGCAGGGACAGATCATCGACTCGGTAATTTATGGTCTGGCCCAGCCGCTTTCATCACTCCCCAAGTGGGTCGCAGCAGAAGGGATGCTCTTTGTCCAGACCCTGATCAACTTCCTTATCCCCTCCGGATCGGGACAGGCTGCTACGACAATACCCATCATGGCGCCTCTTTCCGACATTTTGGGTATCCCGCGTCAGATAGCGGTACTTGCCTATCAATACGGCGACGGTTTCTCCAATATCCTCTGGCCGACCACGCTGCTGCCTGTCATGTGCGGTATCGCTAAGGTCCCGATCGAACGCTGGTGGAAATATTTCGTTCCCTTTTTCTTCCTCCTCTTCAGCGTGCAGATGGTGTTTATTTTCGTCGCAGTATTGATCAACTACAGCTGAGAAAGCAAGATATGTCAGTCTATGATCTGGTGCTTCGGGGAGGAGTCGTTCTCCTCCCCGAACTCAATAAAGAGGAAAAACTGAATATCGGGATCTCACAGCGAAAGATAGCCGCTCTCTCTGCTGATGAGATGGAAGGGAGAGAAGTGATCGATGCGTCAGGGTCATATGTCTCTCCCGGGTTTATTGATTCACATATGCACGATGAAGAAAAAGAAGACGGAGATACGATAGAAAAAGCTCTGCTCAGACAGGGAGTCACGACCGCGATAGCCGGGAACTGCGGCTCCGGCCCGCTGGGCGATGAAATACTGCCTTTTCGCAGGGAACCGTGGATAAACCTCGGTTATCTCACAGGACATAAAAAACTGCGTGAGGCTGCCGGTGCCGTGGATCGGTACCTTCCGGCAACGAAGGCTCAGATCGAAATAATGAGATCCCTGCTGAGAAAAGAACTGGAGAACGGCTCCTTTGGGCTCTCGATAGGTCTCGAGTATCTGCCGAATACGCCCATAAGCGAACTGGAGGCTCTTTTTGAGGTCGCTGTGGATTTTCCAAAGATATGGGTACCCGTACATATCAGGGAAGACGGACCCGCTTCGGTGAGGGCGACTCAGGAGATTATCGATCTTGCACTGAAATGGCCGCTCCGGTTCCAGATCTCGCATCTCGGGAGCATGACCGGCTTCGGACAGCTTGCGAAGATTCTGGAGATGATAGACAGAGCCCGTGCGGAAGGGGCAGATATAACGTTCGACTGTTATCCGTATGACGCTTTCTGTACGGATCTTGGTTCCGCCGTCTTTGATCCGGGGTTTGAAAAGAGATGGGGAAAGGGGAAAGAGGCCCTTGAAGTCGCAAGCGGACCGAACCGTGGAAAATGGCTCAATGAGGAGGGACTTTACGAACGCCTCAGGAAAGAAGAGCCGGAATGCCTTATAATCGCGCATGTAATAAAAGAGGAAGAAGTCAGACTGTGCCTCTCCCACCCTGAATGCTCCATAGCTTCGGACGGGCTTTTGAAAGGCGGACACGGCCACCCCAGAGCTGCGGGGACTTTTCCAAGGGCACTCAGACTGCTCAGGGAGATGGGAGCCTCCTGGCCTCAGGCGGTACGCAAATGCACGTCGCTGCCGGCTGGGATGAACTGGCTCGATAAGGGTCTGATCAGAGAAGGTGCCGACGCGGATCTCGTTATATTTGACGGGGATAAGCTTCGTGATACGGCGACGTTCACAGACGAACTGCTGCCCCCGGAAGGTATAAAATGGGTGATAATAGGAGGGGAACCTGCAGTAAAAGACAGCGAGGTACTGGGCGGACCCAAAGGAGAGCTTATGAGAAGAAATTAGCGCGGCGCAGATATCGCAGTGATTTTTTAAAGGACCGGAAAGCAGAATTGCCAAATTTTTGCACTGGAAGGGGGCAGAATTTTGGATAAGGACAAATATATCGAACTTCTTTATGCCGAAATCGACAGACACTGGCGGGATATGGCGGAAATGAGCGACAGCTTTGCCGCTGAGCCTGAAGTATCGGGGGAAGAATTCAAAACAAGCAGGGCCATAGTCGATGTCCTCGAAAAATCTGGATTTGATGTCGAGTATCCCTTTATGGGGATACCTACAGCCTTTATTGCCAAAAAGGGAAAGCCGGGAAGCGGCGGGAAGGTCGCGCTCCTTGTTGAATATGACGCACTGCCCGATATAGGTCACGCGTGCGGACACAACCTGCACGGGTCGATGTCCGTACTTGCGGGTCTGGGCCTGCTGCCGCTCATGAAGGATATACCGGGGGAACTTCTTGTCGTGGGTACGCCGGCGGAAGAGACCAACGGCGCAAAGGTCGAAATGGCGGAGAAAGGTGTCTTCGACGGCTGTGATTTTGCAATAATGATCCATTCGCACTGCGGGAAGACTATCGTTAAATATCGCTCTCTTGCAATGGATGCCATTGAGTTCACGTTCAAAGGAAAGACATCTCATGCCGCAGCTGCGCCCTGGGAGGGCATAAACGCACTGAACGGGCTCCAGCTGTTCTTCCATGCGATAGACATGCTGCGCCAGCATGTCAAACCGGATGTAAGGATGCACGGTATATACTATGAGGGAGGAACGGCCCCAAATATTGTCCCCGAGAGGGCCAAAGGCCGGTTTTATTTCAGGGCGCCAAAACGGGCATACCTTGATCAGATAATAGAAAAGGTATGTGACTGTGCCCGGGGAGCAGCTCTTGCCACAGGAACGGAAGTTACCTGGCGGAACTTTGAGGCGAGCTTTAAAGACATGCTGCCCAATCAGGCGGCGGAAGAGCTTCTGGAGGGTCTGTTCGCAGAATTCGGCATTCCCGTCACGGAAATAGAGGGATTCATGGGATCGTCTGACGTCGGCGATGTCAGTTACAAATGCCCCGCGGTACAGCCCGAGATGGATATATGCGGCAGAAATGTCGAGGCGCATACGAGGGAATTCGCTGAAGCCACAACGACAGAGATAGCACATGAAGCTCTGCGGTCCGGAGCAAAGATAATAGCAAGGTCAGCCCTTGAGGTCCTACTGGACGAAAAGCTTCGTGAAAGAATGTGGGAAGACTACAAAAAGGAAATAGAAAAAGGAAGGGAACACTGATAAGGATGCAAAAATCTAAGGTCTATTTTACAAATCTGAGGACAACGCCCGAGAAAAACATACTCCGGAAGCTGGAAAGACTTGTCAGGTCGGCAGGGATCACGGACATAGACTTCACAAAACAGTTTGTCGCGGTCAAGATCCACCTTGGTGAACCCGGAAACCTGGCCTATCTGAGGCCCAATTTTTCGAAAGTTGTGGCGGATATGATCAAAGAGCTGGGAGGAAAACCCTTCCTCACGGACTGCAACACGCTTTATGCGGGAAGAAGGAAGGATGCGCTCGAACATCTCGATTCAGCCTATGAGAACGGCTACAACCCTTTCTGCACAGGGTGTCACGTGATAATAGCCGATGGGCTTAAGGGGACTGACGAGTCAATTGTACCAGTGCCGGGCGGGGAAATTGTAAAAGAGGCCAGGATCGGAAGAGCGATCATGGATGCCGATATCATCATATCGATGACGCACTTCAAGGGTCATGAACAGAGCGGTTTCGGAGGAGCCATCAAAAATATCGGCATGGGGTCGGGCTCAAGAGCCGGAAAGATGGAGATGCACAGTACAGGCAAGCTGAAGGTCAAGCCGTCCAAGTGCAGATCATGCAGGAAGTGTATCAGCGGCTGTGCCCACGATGCCATAACATTTGACGACAGCGGAAAGGCCGTGATAGACAGGCTGAAGTGTGTAGGCTGCGGACGCTGTCTCTCTCTTTGCCCTTTCAATGCCATAAGCCCGACAGATTATGAATCTAACGAGACCATGTGCAAAAAAATGGCCGAATACGCAAGGGCCGTGCTTAACGGCAGACCGCAGTTCCACATAAGCTTCGTCATAGATGTCTCTCCTTTCTGCGACTGCCATGTCGAAAACGACCTGCCCGTGGTCCCCGATATCGGGATCTTCGCCTCGAAGGACCCCGTGGCTCTGGATCAGGCTTGTGCTGATGCTGTGATAAAAGCACCTGTCATTTCGGGTAGCGTTCTGGACGAAAAGATCAGAGGATGCGAAAAGGAAGACCATTTCCATACCATCCATCCGGACACCCACTGGCAGACTACGCTTGAACACTGTGAGAAGCTTGGGATAGGCACGAGAAACTACGAGCTGATAGAGGTGTAGGCAGTTTTCTGCGCTTTGTTAGCTGTTGAGGAGGATGTTGACGGCTACGAGGATAAGCACTGTGCCGCCGAAATATTCGGCGTAGGTGCCTATCCTTTCACCAAGTTTTTTCCCTCCGAGCGCTCCGTAGAAGGAGAGCATAAAGGTTATGGCTCCGGCAGAGACGGCGAGAAGCAGCGCTGACCCGCCGGAGCTTTTTATCGAGAACCCGACTATCAGCGCGTCGATGGAAGTCGCGAACGCCAGGATCAAAACGTTGGCGGGCGTTATGTTCATGCAGGAATTTGTTCTGTCCTTGCCGAGATATGCCTCCCTTATCATGTTTACTGCCACCCATACTATGAGTGCCGCTCCTATCCACGGCGCCCAGCTGTTCAGGAGTCCCGTGATGTTGGCAGCGATCAGGGCGCCGAGCATCGGCATCCCGAACTGCGAGATCCCGAAAGCTCCCCCGAGGGTGAAAGCGTCGCGTTTATTCAGCTTTGTGTGGCATATGCCCATGCATATCGACACTGAGAAGGCGTCCATGGCAATGGAAACAGCTGTTGCCAAAGTGCTGATATCCGTGGTCATGACGGTGTATCCTCCAGTTTCTCAAGGCAGAAGCGCGACCGGTACAGGTCGAAGATCAGGATAAAGAGCACCAATATCAGCGGACCGAGAAAGATGCCCAGAAACCCCCACTTGATGACTCCCCCGAAGAGCCCGAGTATCACCAGCAGTGTCGGGATCTCCTCGTCTTTTCCTTTGCCTCCGCTTATCAGGAAGGGGCGGAGCAGGTTGTCAACGGTCCCGACCACAGCGGCTCCCCATACCAGAAGGATGATGCCTCCCTTAACGTCGCCCGAAAGGATCAGATATATCCCGCCCGGTATCCATACAACAGATGTCCCGGCAGGAAACATGCCGAAAAAGAACATCAGCATGCCGAAGAACGCCGGACTGCCCAGCCCGACGAACCACCATCCGATGCCTCCGAGCACCGCCTGTATGGCAACTGTCAGCAATATGCCGAAGATGACGGAATTCAGGAGTTTTTTTGTCCGGGAGAAAAACATGTCTTTCTCGTCTTCGGAGAGAGGGGTCACGCTTTTTATGTATTCAACGATCCCGGCCCCGTCCCTGATGAAGAAGAAAGAGACCATCATGACCAGCAGCATTTCTATAAGGATCGAAGAGGCGACCTGGATCAGCTTTTTTGAAACATCGGTAAGATATCCGCCCGCCCACTGCGCCGTTTTCTGAACAAAATCCCTTACAGAGTCCGAATCAAAAAGAAACTCTTTAAGGTCGTCCTCCAACCAGTCGGGAAACCACTCCGGGATGAGTTCAACGAGATCTCTTGTCTGGGTGATCTCGTTTCTGGACATGAATTCCGTTATTTTCCCGATGATCATCGAGATCTCGGCTCCTAGGGAAGTAATTATGTATATGAGCGGTATTATGAAGAGGACTGCTATAAGGCAGAGTGCAGCAGCGGCAGAAACGTTCCTGAATCGCCCGCCTGAAAGATCTGTCAGATAGCGGTAGACCGGCTGGAATATGAAGGAGAGCATGCCCGCCCATATAAGAGCCATCATAAGCGGATGGGTGACCTGCCATGCAAGTAAGGCAAAAACTGCCATGAAAATAATAAAAGCCGTACGGTCGCCCTGGATGTTACCCTTTCTTTTACATTTTCCTTCGTTTAATTCCAACCGTGCCTCCCTCCTCTGTTGTATAATGGTGTTGGAAATGTCATGATTATACATCAACAACAGTAAACGGGAGTGGTGGACAATTGAGTATACCAGCAAGAGAACTTTGCTATCCGTATCCCGATGAGTCCGAAGGGACATCGAAGACTAATGCTCCTTCTGCACAAAATAGATCTGAACCTGCCCGCAGAGAATCTATAAAGGTCATAGCCGTGGGGGGGGGCGGCGGGAATGCCCTCAATCACATCATAAGCAAGGGAATAGAGGGTGTGGACCTCCTTGCCGTCAACACCGACGTCAGAAGCCTCGACATGTCCCTCAGCCCAAACAAGATAGTTCTGGGCGAGAGGGTCACGAAGGGACTGGGCGCGGGTGCCCTGCCCCAGATAGGAGAGCAGGCGGCAAGAGAATCTCTCTCTGAGATCAGGGAGTATCTCAGAGGGTCCGACATGGTCTACCTGACTGCCGGCATGGGTGGGGGCACCGGAACCGGGGCCATTCCGATAATCGCCCAGGCGGCGAAGGAGATGGGCATCCTTACCGTAGCGGTGGTCACCAAGCCCTTTATGTTTGAAGGAACCAGAAGGATGCGCTATGCGGAAGAGGGTATAGCCAAACTCCGCCAGTGCGTCGACGCACTGATAGTCGTGCCGAACGACAGGCTTCTCCAGATCTGCCGTAAAGAGACTCCGCTGAGCGAATCCTTCTCTATGGTGGACGAAGTTCTGAGACAGGCGGTGCAGGGCGTCACAGACCTTGTTACAAGGCCCGGGATGGTCAACGTTGATTTTGCCGACCTCAAGGCTGTAATGAAGCACGCAGGCACAGCAGTTATGGGCGTGGGATGTGCCAAAGGGGAAGACAGGATCGAAAACGCTCTTAAAGAGGCCCTGGAAAGCCCGTTGATGGAATGCTCGATGCACGGAGCCAAGGGTGTGCTCATGAACATCAAATACGGCGGGGATCTTGGGATATTCGAGATCCAGCAGGCTGCCGCATATATCGAAGAGATCATCTCGGAAGATGCCACCTTTGTCTGGGGATGCGCAGAGGACAGCGACATGGAGGGCAGCGTGGAGATAGTCATCGTAGCGACCGGCTTCGAAGAGGACCGTTTTGAAAACAGCGCCTCTCGTGGTGGGTCGTACATCGCACCACAGAGGCCCGTACTTAGAAATGAACAGCAAAGGCCATTCAGGCAGAGATCCTTTATGGATCAGCCGGAGGAAAAGAAAGAGGCCGAAGCTGTTCCCGCGGCTGAGGTAAGAAGGGGACCCTCATGGCTTGAACAGAGGGAAGATGTGCTGCAGGAAACGGAAGCTTTCTCCAGGACAGCCGGAGACGAACTCGACGAACCCACCTTCCTCAGGAGAGGCAAAGCTCAAAACAGGCCTGAGACTGACTGAGCCTTATCGTCTCTTACATACTGAAGGATATGTGCGGCGCTTACTTCCTTAAGAGGTAAGCGCCGCGTTCTTTTTACAGACTGACTCTTCAGAAGTTATAAACGGAGGACGAAAGGATCTCGGTGTCTTGCGGCAGATCCCGAAAGATTTAAAGGTCAAATTTAGTTAATTGTTTACAACACATTTTACTGCAAATTAATTGCCTGATCGGCTTTTGGGGAACGGTTTTAAATCGTCAGGTGATATAATTTGACAGGTTTTATTTTTCAGCCGGACTATGGTCCGACAACAGGAGGAGTTTAGATGACGGAAAAAGGCGGTCCGGAGTTTGATTACGAAATATGCAACAGCAGGATCAGACCAATAGCAGAGGCCCTCATAGCAAAATATGATGAATTGCGCCATATAGATCCGGACAAGATACTTTTTTTGGTGAACCACAAAAGCTCAGGAAGCAAGAAACAGATGGTCCTTGCCAGGACCTCCAGGATATCCCCGAAGTGGACGGAGATACTTTACCAGCTCGGAGCATGCTCGTATTTCTATACGATCGAATTCTATGCCAAGACGACAGCCGCGATGGATGAAAGCCAGATGGTGGCCCTTGTCTACCGTGAGCTGAGAAGGATAGGGCCCGAAGGAGAGATCCTGGTCCCCGATGTGCACGACTGGTGGCAGATCCTCATGGGACTGGGCAGAAAATGGTTTTATCCGGACAGCACATGTCCGAACCTGCTCGATGAAAACGTTGACTGGAAGAAGCTGATGGGGCAGTACTACGAAAAAGTCGGGTCTGCAGAGTAAGGTCCCGGTCTGTATCTTCCATATCCAAATGAAAAAAATGAAGCCCCGCACCGCGGGGCTTTTTTACTATCAGGCTCCGAGTTTTATTCGCTCGTAAGCCGGTTCTCCGTCATTCCTGTGAGTTATCTCGAAAATCTCAAGTATAGGAAGTTTTTTCCATACCCTCTCTTTGCCCGAGGAGTATATCACCTTGATGTCCGCAAGACCTAGGATGTTATCCCTGCCGATGTAAAGATCCCTCTTCTCCCCGTTTTTCAAAGGGATATCTTTCAGAAGATCTTCGGACCAGGCATCTCTTCCGGTCTGGGATATGAAGATGCTCGTTATCTCGGCACCGGAGTCGTTTCTGAATTCAAGGGGCAGCTCCTTTTTCGCCGACTGCCCTTCTTCCGGGGGCGTGGCGGGGCAGACCTCCGCAAAAGCCGGCACGGCAAGAAGGAGACATATGATCACCGCAATGGCCGGTATCTTTTTCATTCGATCAACTCCTTTCGATATTATTCTGTAAGGTAATATCATTATGTTCAATAGGTAAAATAGCCTGTCTGAGTTATTGTTTTCTCGGTTATTATCGGTAAAGATACAGATCATATTATCTCTTCATACAACATACAACGGGGTGATGGGCATGCTTTGGAAAACATCAAAGAGGAACCTCCTTGGGATACTCTCGGTCATCGTTCTGATCTTATTATCTTTCGGAGTGCTCCCCGCTCCCGGGGTCAATGAAAAGGAGTTCCTGATAAAAGATTTTGCCCCCCAGGGAGAGGTTAAGGGAAGGGCAGAGATCAAAGCGGTCTTCAACCGTGAGGCTGCGCCTGAAAGCAGCATCGGAAAACCACTTCCTTTCGAGGATCTGCCGTTTAAATTCACCCCGGCGATACGGGGTACAGGTAAATGGGTGGATGCCAGGACCTTTGTCTACTACCCCAGTGCCGGCATGCTGGAAAAAGCGACCCTGTACACGGCGACCGCCAGGTCCGACCTTAGGGACAGAGAGGGCCTTCCGCTCTCCGGAAAGCAGTCTTTCCTTTTCAACACGGCCCCGCCCGTATTTATCGGCGCTAAACAGACAGATTTTGATACAGAACGCGAAACAGTCAGTTATGAACTGGAATTTTCACTTCCGGTCTCACCTGCGAGGCTCCGGGGCTACGCCGATGTGAAAGATACGTCCGGAAAGCCTGTGGAGTTTCAGATAGCTCAGGGACCTCCGTCAAAAAAAGTGAGGATGAACGTACTGACCTCCGGCGGCCCCAAAAACATGAAACTCTCTATATCTGCGGGAATGCCTGCGGCGACGGGGAACCTGGGTCTGGCAAAGGGTGTTTCCGTCAGCCTTGATATTGCAAGGAATATGGAGATCAGGGACTCGAATGCCTTTTCACGTATAGACAACGGAGAAATATACGTTGAGACTACGGCCCCCGTTGATTTTTCCAAAGCAGGGGCGTTTATCGAACTGACCCCAAAAAGCAGTTACACCATCGAACCAAGGGACAGGGGATTCGCGATCGTGGGCGCTTTCGAGCCCCAGGACAGAGTAAAGCTGACTGTAAGGAAGGGTTTTCCGGCGCTGGGAGGCAAGCCTCTCGGAGCCGAGTGGCAGAGGACGTTCCTCTTTCCAGAGAAAGAACCTGAGATACGCTTCACGGCACCTGGAAGGATCCTCTCCCCCGCCGGGAGCATGAGGATCCCCATAGAGACGGTGAACATAGATACCGTGCAGATACTCGTATGGAAGCTCTTCGAAAACAACATACCGATCGGCATGAGGAGCCCGTGGTCCGAATATCCCATGGATCTTTCTTCGATGCTGTCGAACAAGGAATATAAGGTCAAGGGCGGCCTCAATAAAAAGGTACGCAGTGCCCTGGACCTTAAGCCGTTGATAGGCAGCGAAAGAGGCGTGTTTCTGTTGCTTGCGCAGAACAACAGCGGAAATTGGACAGAAAGCAGGCAGGTCGTGAATGTCACGGATATAGGGATGACCGTAAAGACTGGTCCGGATTCGGCGCTTTTCTGGATAAACTCGGTAAGCACCGGTGATCCCATACACGGAGCGGAGGTCACTCTCTGGTCATGGTCGAACCAGCCTGTTGCAAAGGGCAGGACGGACAGAAAGGGTCTTCTGGAGCTGAAATACAGCTCCGACGGAGATCTCTATCCTGTCATGGCGACTGTGAGCAAAGGTTCAGATATCGCCTTTATAAGGTTTGACAACGGGCTTTACGGCGGGAAAGATATATTCGGTACCAACGGGGACCCCTGGGTCTACAAGGGCTACAGCGCTTACTGTTTTACTCCGCGGGACGTTTTTCGGCCGGGTGAAAACATTCCCCTGACAGCTGTCGTGAGGGACTCCGGAAATGCATTTTCAAAACCCTTCCCTGTGAACATAAAAGTCTTCAATTCCAAAGGAAGTCTCTCCTTCTCGCATACAGAACTACTGACGAAAGAGGGAACGATCTCAAAAGAGTTCCACGTTCCCGCTGATGCTCCCACCGGGACCTGGTACGCTAACGTCACTCTCCCCGGAGAAGAGCAAGCGATCGGCAGGAAAGAATTTTATGTCGAAGAATTTGCCGCACCTAGGCTTTTTGTGGAAGCCGAGCCGTCTCCTAAGACCCTGATCGGAAAGGATGCCGCAGAGATCTCTCTCTCGTCGAGATATGTTTTTGGGAGCCCCGCATCAGGTCTGCGGTGGGAAGCTGAGATGAGGACGGAAGAGAGAGAGTTCAGCCACGCCGATTGGAAGGGATTCACCTTCAGGGATACTGAGAAAAAGTTCCTGCCTGAATATGAATTTATAGGCTCCGGAAAGCTCGATCAGGACGGAAGGATCAAGTTTACCCTGCCCGGCAGGGAGAGGACGGCTCCCTCTGTACTTGATATCCTAGTCGGGGCTTCCGTATTTGAAGAGGGCGGCCGCAAGGTCACCAAGACCGCGGTCCTCAGGTGGTATCCGTCAAAAGTATTGATCGGGATAAGCCTGCCAGAGGGAGTTTTTTCTCCGGGAAAGCCGATCGATTTCACGGTGGGAGCGGCAGATCCTAACGGAGCCCCCGCACCTTCAGAGAAGTTAAAGTATTCTTTTTTCAGAGTGGTGGAACAGAGGGTGACCTATCAGAAGGACGGAAGGACAGACACCCGTCTGCAGGAGGAACTGCTGCCCAGGGGAGAGGGGACACTCATGCTGTTTTCTGGCAGGGCCTCGGGAAAGATCGTGCCGACAGAAGCGGGCAGGTACCTGCTCAGGGCCGAGGATATCTCCGGCGGATCCCGTGCATCGCAGTATATTTACGTGTACGGAGACGAAACGGCCGGTCCCGAGGCGGGGTCTGAAACGGTCGAGATCATAACCGACAGGGAGAGGTACAGGCCGGGAGAAAAAGCTGCCGTAAAGATCAGGTCCCCCCTCGGCGGGAAACTTCTGATAGGCGTGGAGACCTTCCGTGTAGTCCACAGTTCCGTATATGACATCAAAGCGGGAGATACGGAGATATCGTTCAAAGTAACGGACGAAATGGCGCCCAATGCCTGGATAACAGCTCAGGTAATTGAAAAAGGAAAGGCAGAAGAACGTTCAAGGGCGTACGGTGCCGGACCGTTCTATATCGACAACAGGGATAAGAATTTAGAGTTGGCGATTGAAGAGCCGGGACAGATCAAGCCCGGAAAGAATGATTTCAGGCTGAAGGTAACGGACAGCCGCGGCAGGCCAAAAGAAGCCGATATCACCGTAATGCTGGTCGATGAGGCGATACTCGCGCTTACCGATTTTGCTACCCCCGATCCCTGGAAGTACTTTACTTCGAAGAGGATGCTCGGAGTAGAGACCTATGACGTTTACGATTCGATCATAAAGCCTGAGGCCGATTCTTCGCCCCTTCTGACGCCGGGAGGAGGAGGTCCGTCCGAGATGGCTCTGAAAAATTCAAACCTTAGTCCGATCCAGGCTAAGAGGTTCAAAATGCTGTCGCTTGTAAAAAGGGTGCGTTCAAATTCAAGAGGGGAATGTGTCTTTTCATTCACTGTCCCGGAATTTGCAGGCAAAGCCAGGCTGATGGCGGTCGCGGTCACTCCTTCCGAATCGGGGGCGGCATCTGCGGAAGTGGAGATCAACAGAGACGTCGTAGTCGAGCCTTCGCTCCCGAGATTCCTTGCTCCGGGCGACAGCATCACAGTCCCATGCCAGGTATTCAACAGGAGCGCAAAAAACATAACAGTCAGACTTGATGCCGAAACAGGCGGCCCTCTCCGGATAAAGGGGGCAAAAAGCTTCAGCGCAGCCTTGAAACCAAACTCAGACCACACCTTCATGATTGATTTTGAAGGTACCGGAACGGGAGCTGCTAGCGCTTCCTTTACCGCGAAATGGGACAGCGAGGTCGTCCGGACAAAACTGGAGATCCCGGTAAGGCCGGCGTCGCCTAAGGTCACCGAAAGTCTCTCAGAGATCATAGAGCCCGGAAAGACGAAGGATATCAAAATACCCGGCGGCTGGATGGAGGGTACGCTGGACGGCATCCTAATACTTTCTGCGATGCCGTCGGCGAACCTCCAGGATATCGCACGCTTTTTGATCACATATCCGCACGGATGCATGGAACAGACGGTCTCTTCCGCCTGGCCGCTTCTTCTGCAGCGCGACCTTGCCGAATCGATCGACAAGTCTCTCGGAGATCCCGATCCCACGAAAAATTCTCTTGAACTGAGGATACAGAAGATATTGGACCTCCAGAATTACGACGGAGGCTTCACCAGATGGCAGGGCGGATCTTGGTCTCAGCCGTGGGACAGTATCTACGGGACACATTTTCTTGTAGAGGCAGGAAAGAACGGCATCAAGATCCCCGAGGAAAGGCTGAGCGAAGCGCTTAAATATGTGAAAAGGCAGCTTTCCGTCGAGGCATATGACGCAGATGATGAAAATGTATGGCGTCGTGCGCTCTCAAGAAGGGCGTACGCCTGTTATGTGCTTGCCCTTGCCGGAGAGCCTCCGCTCGGCTGGATGGAGAGCCTGAGAGACAAAAATGACTCGCTGGACGCATCCGGCAGGCTCTTCCTTGCGGCCTCCTACGCTGTTTCGGGGCAGAGGGGCGAAGCTGAAAAAATGCTCGGAAAGAAGACGGGAGCAGCTAAGGAAAAACCGGGAGGAAATGAAAATTATGATTCGGATCTGAGAGATGAAGCTCTGGACCTTCTTGTCAGGGTGCACACAGATCCTGCCGGTGCGGGAGCAGCGGCATCGGCATCCGCTCTGCTGGGATCAGTCAGGAAAGCAAAGTACCTGAATACCCAGGAAGGGGCATTCGCAATGCTTGCCCTGTCAAAATTTTTCAGGGCGCAGAAGGATCAGGGAGAGCCGTTTGGAGAACTGATCTCAGGCATAGATGTTTTGGGTAAGATAAGCTCACAGCAAAGGACGGTATCAGTCCCTCTTGACGGGAGGACCTCTTTTACTGCGGTCAACAAAGGATCTTCGAGGCTTTTTGTCTCCTGGAGCGCTGAGGGCATCCCACTTGGGAAAGTTAATAACAGAGATAACGGCATCAAGGTCAGGCTCTTCTTGTCAGACCGCAGCGAAAAAGCGGTCGGAGGGAAGACAGAGCGGGGCACGGCGCTCATATCGACTGTCACAGTCACGCCGGCGGCAAAGGATCTCGGGAATGTCGTTGTGATCATCCCGCTCCCGGCAGGTCTCGAGATCGAAAATCCCAGATACAGTGCGAACGGTGAGCCCCTGCCGCCGTTTGTGAGGGCGGAAGCAAGGGACGACAGGCTCCTCCTGTACATAGAAAAACTTGAAAAGAGTCTGGACTGGAAGTTCATACTGAGGGCCGTCACATCAGGATCTTTTGATGTTCCGCAGATATCTGCGGAGTGTATGTACGACCCGGCTGTTTCCAGTGTGAGCGGCGGCGGCAGGATAGAGATCAGATAGGGACTAAGCTTATTCCCGATCCTTTGATATGAAGCTCGGACGATACATATCAGGTATTTCAAACAAGATCAAAGCCTCCGGCAGGGACCGGCATCTCCTGGCCCTGCCGGTCATACTTGTTTTAGTCTTTCTTACTGCGGCATTATCGGTCCCAGTTCGGAAAATATCACAGTGGGACTGGTCCACAGTGGTCACGGACAAGAGGGGGATCCCTCTCAGGGGATATCTTTCAGAAAATGAAGAGTGGTCCCTGCCTGTTCCTCTGGACGAAATGGGGATATGGATGCCCAGAGTCGCAGTCGCGCTTGAAGACAGAGGATTTTATTACCACCCCGGTGTAGACGGCATATCCCTCCTGAGAGCGATGATCCAGAATATCAAAGCCGGCAAGGTGGTATCCGGGGGCTCAACGATAACAACGCAGCTGATAAGGCTCTCTGTACCAAGAAAGAGAACGCCCTTGAACAAAGCGGTCGAGTTCTGGCAGGCAGTACAGCTGGAAAGGCTGATGACGAAAAGCAGGATCCTGGAGCTTTACCTTAACAAGGCGCCGTTCGGATCCAACATCAGGGGCGTTGAAGCAGCTGCGAGGGCCTGGTTCGGCAAACCTGCAAAGGAGTTGTCGCTTTCTGAAGCCGTCGTCCTTGCAGGCTTGCTCAGAGGCCCGGCATTTTACCGCCCTGACAGGCATCCCGAGCGGGTCCTGGCATTGAGGGACCGTCTGCTGGACAGACTTGAGGAGCTGAGTGTCGCCTCCTCCGATGAAGTTCGGAGGGCAAAGCTTGGATCTGTACCGGCGAAACGCTTTGCGATACCCTCTTCGTGCAGTGAAGCTGCGGCGCATGCCGCGGCCCAGGGGGGATCTCCGGGACTTCGTGACAGATACGGACGCATAAGATCTTCCATAGACAGAAGGATGCAGGATATCCTCGAGCAGGAACTCAGGCTCGCGCTTTCGGGACTTCCCCGTGAGATCACGGCTGCGGCTGTGATAGTTGAGAACGAGACAGGCCTGGTAAGGGCCTATGTTGGAAATATCAGGGCAGGGGGAGAGGGGCCGGCCTCCTGGGTCGACTGCGGAAGTTCGCCACGTTCTCCCGGTTCTCTGCTGAAGCCTTTCGCATATGCGCTCGCTTTTGAGTCTGGAAAACTTACCCCGTCATCCATGCTAGCGGATACCCCCATGTCTATGGGACAAACAGCGCCCCGCAACTTTGACAGGCTTTACAGGGGGCCGGTCCCGGCAAGAACGGCCCTTGCCGATTCACTAAATGTCCCGGCAGTCAGAGTCCTACGGAGCATCGGCCCGAACAGGCTCCTGGATCTTTACAGGAGGCTCGGCTTCAGCGGCATCACAAAGGATGCCGGGTGGTACGGAGACAGTCTGGTGCTAGGCGGATGCGAGGTGAGCCTGTTGGAGGCTGCGGGAGCATACAGAACTCTGGCAGCCGGAGGAAACTACAGCATCATCAGCTGGATCGAAGAACCCCCTTCACCTGAAAAAAGAAGTGTCATATCAAGCGGGGCAGCGGCTTTGACGATCGACATACTGAAGGACGAGAGGAGGCTCATGCCACTTTACAGGGAGCTATTCGGCGAAGAAGGGACTGTAATTGCCTTCAAGACCGGCACCTCGTACGGTTTACGAGATGCATGGACTGCCGCGGTCACAAAACCTTATACGCTGGTCGTCTGGCTCGGAGACCCGACAGGTAAGCCGCACGAGGAACTGGTAGGCATCAGGACAGCGGCTCCGCCCGCTGTACGGATCATGAGAAAGATCACACCCCAGGGTACGAATTGGTTCAAGTATCCCTCCGAAGTAATGAATGGCGAGGTGTGTCCGCTCTCGGGTTCCCCGCGCAATCCGTTCTGTCCGTCAGGCGCAACAGATCTTTACATCGAAGGCATCTCTTCGAGGGAACCCTGCAGGCTGCATGTGATGGGAGTGAACGGGCCTGAGGTGGATTGGCCTCCTGAGATTGAGCTTTTCTTATCAGAAACGGGAAGCAGGAGTTCCGTTTCCCATATAGAGATAACGTCGCCCCGTAATGAAGCCTCTTACATAATGGGAAGCCGCGGAGGGAAGATACTTCTGGATTCAAAGGGCGGCGAAGGGGAAATTTACTGGTTCGTTGACGGAGAGCTCGCTCTGCCCTCAGAAAATTCTGGGAAGGTCTGGTGGCAGATGAAAGAGGGCAGACATAAGATCTCTGCCGCTGACGCATCCGGCAGCTCTGCCCATGTATGGATAACGGTCAGATCGGGAAGTGCGGAAGAGCTGAAGGAAGAACTGCCGCTTCTTGAAGAAGTTCAGTAAAAACAGCGAGGCAGAGGATTTTTACTGTTTGTACCTGCGTGTGGGAACAGCGCTGCTCCCCCATTCAAGTTTCTGAAGCATGCCTCTTGAGTACATCTCTTCAAGCGAAGTAGCAATGTCCGGTTTTGAAGAACATGGGACATAGAGGCTGATCTCAACGTTTTCCCCGTACACCGCAGTGATCCGATCCTCCCCGAAACCCCATTTCTTCAGGGATGAGATGAGGGTCTTTGAGTGTTCATAGGAGCATGAGAGACCGAGAGAAAGGCTGAATTCCATCTCAACGGATCCGGCCTCTTTTATGGCAAGCTCCGCAGCCTCTCCGTAAGCTTCTATCAGTCCCCTCACCCCGAGTTTTATCCCTCCGAAGTATCGGGTCACGACAAGCAGGGTGTTCTGGAGAGAATATCTCTTCAGCATGCCCAAGATCGGGCGCCCCGCAGTGCCTGCGGGTTCTCCGGCATCCGAGCAGTGTTCCAGGATGTTTTCTGAACCTATCCTGTAGGCCCAGCAATGGTGGTTCGCCTTGGGGAATATTTCCGGAAATTTCTTTATTTTTTCCGAAGCCGCATCCGGGTCTAAGGCTATGCGCACGGATCCGATGAAACGTGATCTTTTGACCGTTATCTCAACGTCTGTCTCCTTTGCGGGAGCTATGAAGGTAACGTTCCGATCTATTTCGGCCACGTTTCCTTCAGCCTTTTCCATGTTGAATTGAGAGCTTCGGATATGACCCTGACTTCTCCGAGTACGGGCATGAAGTTGGTGTCGCCGTTCCAGCGGGGAACGATATGCATGTGGAGGTGCTGATCTATCCCGGCACCGGCGACTTTTCCGAGGTTCATGCCAAGGTTGAACCCGTGGGGGTTCATGACCTCCGTAAGGACTCTGTGCGCTGTCTGGCAGAGCGACATCATCTCCGCCAGTTCGCTTGCCGTCAGGCCGGGCATGTCTGCGGTGTGGCGGTAGGGTACGACCATCAGGTGTCCGGGATTGTAGGGGAAGGCGTTCAGTATGACAAAGCATTCTTTCCCACGGTGAAGGATGAGGTTTTTTTCGTCGTCGTTCATTTTTGGAAATTCACAGAAGATGCATCCAGGTTCTTTTTGTACGTTGTCGTCCGAGTTTGAGAGGATATATGCCATCCTCCAGGGAGCGAATATCTTGTTTTCCATAACTTTAGCCACCGCCTTGTCTCCGCTGATCTTTCCATATTATAGTTCTTTTTACATAGCAATTGCCATCACTTATGGTATAAAAGAAAGTGTATATACGGAAAACTATGAACGGGGGAATTATGATGAAAAGTCCAAGATCTCGGTTGGCTATACTTATCCTGGCGGCGGCAGTCATCTTTTCTTCAGGCATATCCGCCCTTGCCGAAGAAAAAGCCCATGAAAGAAGGATCAGGCTTTCTGCCGAACTTATTCGTGAGATGACTGAGCAGAGCGACTCATCAAGCCTGGCAGATGTGATCAAATCGGGCAAAGGCGTCGCTATTTTCCCTGCTGTCACGAAGGCCGGACTCATGATAGGCGGTCAGGTGGGGGAAGGGCTTGTCCTTCTCAGAAACCCGAACGGTACCTGGAACGGCCCATCCTTCATGAGCTTGTCGGGCGCATCGATAGGAATACAGATCGGTGCGCAGTCTGTGGGCCTTGTCCTTGTTATAACGAATGAGGCCGGTCTCAGGGCGTTCACAGGCGGAAACAGCTTCAAACTAGGAGCCGACGTTGCCGTAGCCGCAGGCCCTGTAGGAAGGGATGCATCCGCTGCCACGGACTCGCGTGCCAAAGCCTCGATCTACAGTTATTCGATGTCAAAGGGGCTCTTTGCCGGGATGTCGTTTGAGGGATCAGTCCTGAACCAGAACAGGGATGCAAACAGGGCATACTGGGGCAGGGACCTGTCTGCCGCGGCGGCACTTAAGAGGCCGGCTAATGATAAGAGGATCAAGCCCCTCGTTGACAGTTTGAATATTCTTGTCAAAAAAGCTCCCTAGCAGGGGGCAATTTGGGCATATCGGAGCGCTAGCTTAGCAACATTTGCGATCCTGCGCGTCAACGTATGCCCAATACGCCTCTGCTTGAACCGCTGCATGTTGCGTCGCTGTCATCTCCGATCTGCCCAAATTGCGGAAATTGGGGTATCTTGCGGCGCTGATTTAGCACAAATACCATGGTGAAGCGCGGTGGTGAGCCGCCGTGTGAAACTGAGACAAAAAACGGTCACGTGAAGCGATTGCAAATCGAATGTAAAATCTTTTAATAATTCGCACCCGAATGATCGTCTAGGAAGAGTACTATTATCTCGGGAAGGACGGACGGTTTTGAACTTTCGCGGCTCTTGGCCGCGAATTCCCCGCGATGCGAAGCGAGCAAATTCTCCGCAATGACCATTGCAAAAAAGAGCCGGGCCTCGGGGACCCAGCTCTTTCTCTTTTGTAACGCCCCGCTCCGGTCTCTGTGGAAGATCCGGACTTGCGCCGCCTTGTAACTGAAACTGCGATACGGGAATCTGGAACTCGTTGCCTTGTACCTTGATTTCTGTAGATCGTATGATCAATTGCTATAGCGGACGGGGCGCTTCCTAGTTGTCAGAATACACAGAAAATTAAAATCTGTCATCAGTAATGAGACCCGGATTACTGAAAGCAACACAGTCCGGGTGTAAAATCAATGTTTACATTATTATATTATTTGGATATCTGGATAAATCAATAGATCTCAAATTACAGATCGATCCTTGACGTATCCCGGACAGAGGGATATATTTCCATAGTGTGCATATGCACATAAAGGGAGGATCAAATTGCCCAGAGAGACAAAATGCAGAAGAGTGTGCTCGATACCCGAAAATCTGCGCTTCATCCCCGAAGGCAGCGCAGATGATGTGATCGTTCTGACGGTCGAGGAAGTGGAATCGCTGCGTCTGTG
>DBRW01000008.1:426-6911 GCA_002306075.1 Synergistaceae bacterium UBA1358 | reverse complement strand
GCCTTTTTCACCTGACCCTCACCGGCCATCTCTATGGCTTCGACCGGGCATATATTTTTGCACTTTCCGCACCCGATGCACTTATCACTGTCCGCCTTTGTGATGAAGTTCGAGCATATCGTCTGGGCTACCCCGAAGCGCTTGATGGCCAGAAGGGCCTCACAGCAGCATGAACAGCAGTTGCAGATGAAATTGACGTTCCTGCGTACGTTCTCGCCGAACTGGACCAGGTCATGTTCGTATGCCTGCTGCAGCAGGTCTTTGCATTCCGTAACATCGATCTGTCTCGCGTGTCCGTGTTTGATTAGAGTTGCCGCCGTCGTGTTGAATGTCATGCATATATCCATAGGGGCGTCGCAGACAGTTCCGTTGTGCAGGGCTTTGTGCCTGCAGTAGCACATGCTCACCCCGATGTGCGAGGCAGTTTCTATCACGTTTGTTGCCCGCTCGTAGTCAAGTACGTGTAGCGCGTATTCGTCGGGGATCTGCGGCTCCTGAGGGAAGATCCTCCCCATCTGTATCTCTCCGTTGCAGACGAGATCTTTCATGAAGTCTTCCTCCACGGTTATATACTGCTGGAAGAGTTCGCTCAGCGTCTTTTGGTCGATGTCCTCCCTGACCCTCATAAGTGAGAACTCAAAGAAGCCGGCCATAGGCGGCGGGACCGCATACATCTGCTCTCCGTCCTGCTCGATGTCCACAAGCAGGGCTCTGGCGGCAAGTTCGTCAAGCACCTTTTGCGCATCGCATTCAGAGAGCTTCCAGATTTCGGCCGCCTGTTTCGCTCTGAATGGCTTTATCGGAAGCTGGGCCATCAGGCCTGCCTCCTTTTCCGTCATCAGGATCTTGAGTATGTCAAAAAGAAGCTTTGAGGCCGGAGCTCCCTGAGGAAACCTGTTCAGCCTCTCTGTGAGCCTCGAGTAAGGGGATCCGTGGGTGTGGTTGTGGGCCATTTTCATACCTCCGGGGCGCCTCGAATATTGGTCAGATGATCCTGCTACTGATTATACCCCTTAAAGCAGAAACAGGGGTATATGCCCCTGTTTCTGTCAAATTTGATCTGTAATATGCCGTTTTGGCCTTACAAAGCGGCGCAAAAGCCAGCGATCACAGGTCGAGTTTCATGTCTCCCGGTTTTATAAGGCCCAGCTTTCTCATTATCTCGGCGATGGCAAGGGTCGTGACCGCAGGCAGAAGAAAGTGCATCAGCCCTATCTGCATCAGTACCGCGGGGCTGCTTCCCATCGCGTCTATGGCGCCGAACTGGCCCACAAAACCGCTTGTTCCCATCCCCGCTCCTGATGGGATGTTCTCCATTTTGAAGACAAGGGTCGATATGGGGCCAAGTATCGCGCTGGCAAGCGTCGGAGGGACCCATATCATGGGGTGTCTGACTATATTGGGCATCTGGAGCATGGAGGTGCCGAGCCCCTGCGACAGCAGTCCCGCCACTCCGTTCTCCCTGAAGCTCATCACCGCGAAGCCTATCATCTGAGTGGAACACCCGACCGTTGCCGCGCCTGCCGCCAACCCCGAAAGGTTCAGAGCTACCGCCAACGCAGCGCTCGAGATGGGAAGCGTGAGTATCATGCCCATCAATGCGGAGACTATGGCTCCCATCGGTCCGGGCTGCAGCTCCGTCGCGTTCATTATTACGATCCCGATCCCGGTCATCATCGCGCTTACCGTGGGCCCTGCGAGCTTCGCCACAGCCATCCCTGCGATTATGGTCCCGGAGGGGGTCGCTATTATGTCTATTTTTGTCTCTTTGGATATGATCTTGCCTGCCTCGGATGCAACGACCGCACCGAGGAACGCGCCGACCGGGCCTCCCCATGTGTTGCCGGCGAAACCGACGGCTACGCAGGAGAATACGACCATCGGCGGTGCTTTCAGGGCCTGTGCGATCGCTACGGCGATGGCCGCTCCGGTCATGGAGCTTGCAAGACCTCCGAACTCGACCAGGATCGGGATCCCGGCCTTCGTTCCGATCGTTCTAAGGATAAGTCCGGTGATCAGCGATGAAAAGAGACCGACGCCCATTGCGCCCAGAGCGTCGACAAAGTAACGCTTGAACGAGAATTCAACTCCCTTGCGTTTCAGAAACGCAGAGATTTTGTTATTGCTCTTTCCCAAAAAACAGGACCTCTTTTCAGGTTAGTTTGTGAAAAACCCATTGGGAAGCATTGTAATGAAGTTCAGCGGAATTAACAACCCCGTCATTTAAAATTAATGACAGCGGATAGCGATTGTGATATTTTTGTCGGAACCAGACACAGAACAGATAAATACGGGGAGGCAATGCAAATGACAACGGCCAGTATTCTGAACAACGTCATAGGTCCAGTAATGCCCGGAAGCTCAAGTTCGCACACAGCGGGGCCATATCACATCGCAAAGATGTGCCGCAGCATGATGGGCGAGCTGCCGTCGGAGATATCGTTCACCTTCGAGCCGGCATCCTCTATAGCGGAGGTATATCACGAGCAGGGGAGCGACCTTGCGCTGGTAATGGGGACCCTGGACCTTCCTCTCACCGATCCGCGGTTCAAGGAGGCGCTGAGCCTCTTCCCATCATTTGGCACCGACATAAAGTTCATCATAAAAAGTTTTCCCGAGGCATGTCATCCGAACAGCATAAAGGTCGAAGCAAGGCTTAAGGACGGATCTTCGTTTTCCGCCGTTGCCGACTCGACCGGAGGCGGTGCTCTGCTATTCCGCCGTATTAACGGATGGGAGGTCGAGATGACGGGAGACGCATACTATGTTTTCGTCGAATTGGCCGCGGAGAGGGCACCGGCTGTCGGAGCTATGCTTGAAAGGTTTGGCAGTGTCGCAGCGGGCGAAAAAGAGGGAAGGGCGATGCTGCTTCTTTCGGCATCCGCTCCCGTGGATCCCGGGCTCATCGAAAAGATCCGTTCCGAAGAAAGACCTTTTAGCTGCCACTGTGCCGTCCCGGTATTCTTCCCGGTAAGGGGAGAGAGGATATTCACTTCGGGGGAAGAGATGGTGAAATACGCCGAAGAGAGAGGGCTTACGCTTGGGGAGGCCGCGCTTGAGTATGAATCGGCCCTTCTGTGCATGCCGCGTGAGGCCCTTGATGCCGAGATGGACAGGCGTCTTCAGGTGATGATAGATTCAGTGGCCCTGGGACTCTCGGATGAGAGTCCGCAGATGTTCCTCCTCGATCCCTCCGCAAAAAAGATAATGGATGCGGAGAGGGAAGGGAGGCTTGCCCTCGGAGGGATCCACACCAGGGCTGCCGCGCGCGCAATGGCGGCCATGCAGGTCAACAGCGGACAGGGGATAGTGTGTGCGGCACCCACTGGCGGATCTGCCGGCGTCATTCCCGGGATCATGGTGACGATGCTTGAGGACATGAAGATCCCGCGCAGGGATGCCGTCCGTTCCATGTGGGCAGCCGGGGCAATAGGATGGGTCCTTGCGACGAGAGGCACTTTCGCCGCCGAAGTGTGCGGATGCCAGGTCGAAATAGGCGCGGCAGGCGCGATGGGGGCAGGTGCCGTGGTCGAGGCTGTGGGAGGTTTGCCCCGTCAGGCCGCAGATGCGGGTGCGATCATGTTCCAGAACGCCATGGGCCTTGTGTGCGATCTGGTGCAGGCGATAGTGGAGATCCCGTGTCACACGAGGAACGGGTCCTTTGCATCACAGGCATTCATCTGTGCAGATATGATACTGGGCGGTTATCACAACGCAGTCAATATAGACGATACCGTAGACGCGGTATACTCCTCCGGAAGGATGCTCCCACCCGAGCTCCGCTGCACATCGCTGGGCGGTATCGCAGTCACGCCGAGCGCCCTTTCGATGCCCAGGAAAAGATAGCATAAAGCAGGGCCGCCCTCTGCAGGCGGCCCTGGATTTTTCACACTCTCTTCTTCCATCGGCGGTTCCTGAAATAGCCTTTGGCAAAATCTTTTGTGCTCTGCGGGATCAGAGGCGGCTTTCCTTCGTCTATCCTGTAGTTCCTGTAATAGATCAGAAGGTCGCAGAAGACGAGCAGCGAATTGAACGTGTAGGATAAGATCAGGAAACCGCCGTCGTCCCTCAGCAGTACCCTTGTGATGCCGGCCATGTATCCTGAGAAGACGATGAGAAGGAAGAAGAGGCTCTTGCCCTTCCTCGTCCTGCTCGTCCATGATTTGTGTATGGATGCGGGCCAGGCCGCCGCAAAACAGATGAGCATTATTGATTCAAGCAGACTGTCAATTAACATCAGGATCTTTTTCTGACTCTATATTATCGTTCTCTGTGCAGGGTGCGCGATATCCGGAAGCAGTTCCCATATAAGCTCTCTTTTCTCTCCCACATTTTCCAGCGCTTCCATCGAGACGGTCCAGACCTCGCAGGGGTTGGCGTTTTCGACGAGCTTTTCGCCGAAGTCCCCGAGCTCTCCTGCAAGTGAGACCGCCTCATCCTCTTTTTCCGTCGTGAAGATGAGCCAGCTGACACTGTCCTGCTCCTGCGTGTCCCTGTCTACGTAGCCGGGTATCATCATCCTTCTCAGCGTGTTGAGCCAGAGGTGGAATTTTGCGACTGTTGCAAGGTTCTTTTCATTGTCCTTGTCAGGGAATACGAAGAGGAACCTGTCCGTGTTGATCACCTTGTGGAGGTCGTTGGGATGGCCTCCGAAATCCCTGTACTGCATGAAATCATAGTGACAGAGGTAGAGGAGGTCCACATCAAGCCTGCCGGGCTCCGCCGAGTTCTCTTCACACCAGGATCTCAGCCTCTCAGGGGGCACTAGGTCGGTCCTTCTTGTCTCGATGAGCGCGGTGCTGAACTCCTCGTTTATCTTTTTGTACAGGGGCGAAGCTGTGTATCTCCATTCCAAAGAGCCGCCGTCCAGTGAGACCAGTTCCTCATCCTTCAGGTCCGGGTAATATTCAAGTTCATGTCCGGTATGGTATACCTTGATGCCCCACCTTTGCAGATGGGCAGAGTCAAGAAGCATGCGCAGCCTGGTCCTTCTGACGCTCCTTGCGGGGTCGGAGGGCTTCCGTCCGGGGGCACCCTCGAGGAAGAGCTCGTTTTTCAGCCTGTCGTATTCGTTCCGCCCCGCTTCCGTCAGAGAATATATCCCGTCGGAAAGTTCAAGGAAGCCGTTGCTTACGAGTCCGTCCAGCCCTGATATGTCCTCTCCGGCAAGTTTCAGCAGCTCTGCCGTCCAGCATGGATCCTCTTCGCTGAACATGGTCATTATCATCTCTGACAAGTCCATCTCCCCCTTAAATGTTGAGTTGCGGCATTAACCCTTTCATTACCGCTGCAAGAGAGAGCAGCGAAATGATGATCCAAAGGGTCACAGCCATGAATAAAGGCCTGAATCCGATCTTTTTCAGTTTGTCCCTGCTCAGTCCCGCCCCTATCAGGAAGAGTGTGCCTGTCATGAGGTGCTTTCCTGTGAGCGAACCGATGTCCCATAGTGCCTCAAAACCGGGCAAGAGCGACCTTGCCGCCGCGGCAGCAAGGAATCCTACCAGAAACCACTGGAATGGGGGCTTGTTCTCCGATCTGTTGAGCTTTGCTCCCAACATGGCAACGGGAAGTATCCAGAGCGCCCTTGTCAGTTTTACCGTGGTCCCTACAGCAAGCGCGGCTGAGCCGTATATGGCGGCGGCCCCAACTACACTGCTTGTGTCATGTATCGCGAGTGCGGACCAGAAGCCGAACTGTTCCTGTGAGAGTCCGAGAAGGTGTCCGGCATAGGGGAATATGAGCAGGGCGATCCCGTTGAGCAGGAAGACGACTGCCATTGCGACGCCGGTGTCCGACTGTGATGCCCCTATCGAAGGGGACATAGCGGCTATTGCGCTTCCCCCGCATATCGCCGTGCCTGTGCTCAGAAGGACGGAGAGGTCTCTCTCGACCCCGTAGATCTTTCCCAGTATCGTTCCGATAAGCATGGTCGCCGATATCGATATCATGGTCACCCATACAGAGGTAATTCCAACCCTTACAACTGCGTCAAAGTGCATCCCGAACCCCAGAAGGATCACCGCTGCCTGAAGAAGTTTCTTTGAAATTTTACCTGTCCTGTCTGCCGCGGGGTTGCCTGCCCAGAGAGCCGCGACGGAGCCAAGAAGCAGCCCCCATGCGGGATTCGGCGTCAGCACCGAGAGCAGTGCTGCCGCAGCCAGCCAGTATACGGGGTTTGATGTGATGTTTTTGTATCTGCCGTTCAATACGCCGCCTCCGAAAAAAATATCTGTTTGTCTGTTACGGATGCCAGTCATAACTCCTGACCTTTCAATTATGACATACTTTTATCATGTGCAGGGCAAGACTGATATATTTCCGGAAGATAAAATCAACAACTTTCACACGCAAATGTTGACCGGAATATAAAAATGGAATAGAATATCCACCATTCCATTATTTAATTAGGGGGGAAAAAAACTGAATCCGATCGTCAGCCTGCCTGATCCTTTGATCCTAGGCCTTCACGCTCTCGGAGCGCTTGC
>DBRW01000008.1:0-403 GCA_002306075.1 Synergistaceae bacterium UBA1358 | reverse complement strand
CTGGTCAAGTCTGTGCGCGGCCCCGGAGGGGGATACAAGCTCAACTGTGTTGCGGAAGAGACTCCCCTCAGAAACATATTTGAACTCCTTGGCGGCCCATTTGACTCCCAAGGGTGCGGCCTTGAGGGATGCAGAAAGAACAAATGCTTTATTGGCGAGATGATGGATGAACTGACGAGGGCGTTCCTGAGATACCTCGAGTCCCGTACTCTGGCGGACTTTACCAGGTACTATGACAACTCCATCCCTGTGGAAATTGAAATATCAGTTATCACACCGAGCCTGGGACAGAAGCACCCGAACTTCGCCCACATAAGATCCAAATGATCAACAGATCCTATACAAACTTTTAAAGCTTTTATTTTAATTGAGGAAGGATTGAGTCGTATTGAAGAAGGTAAGA
>DBRW01000002.1:13011-17069 GCA_002306075.1 Synergistaceae bacterium UBA1358 | reverse complement strand
CATAGACGAGAACGGCGTCACGAAGGAGACCGCATTCTGGGGGCAGAAGAAACGACAGAGTCTGTCGTGGGATGAAATAAGCGACGCCCGCATCATCCTGAACAAGGGCAGAAAGATCTACGCCATTTTTCACGGAGATCAGCAGCTGCCTCCCTTCACCTTTCTGCCCGAGCAGGAAGAGGAACTGATCGAAACGGTATCCGAATACCTTGACGAAGAATACATCTCGATAGAGAGGTAGTCAGAAGATAACAAAAGCAAAAGCCGGGAAAAATTTCCCGGCTTTTGCTTTATATTTGGCAGTCCCTAGGGGATTCGAACCCCTGTTAACGGGCTGAGAACCCGCCGTCCTAGGCCCCTAGACGAAGGGACCACATCACTGATTGATGATATGGCTGGGGTACCAGGATTTGAACCTAGATTACCTGATCCAGAGTCAGGCGTGCTGCCGTTGCACCATACCCCAAAATGGCCCGGTCTGTCAATATCCGTCATTGACATGACAAGTGAAAATTATATCGGATATTTGCCTGTTGTCAACCCGAATATGCACACGGGAGAAGTATTATGCAGTCGATCTTTTATTCTGTTCCGAAGTGATCAGAATATTTGCGGCCCTATAGCCCGAAGTCATATTAAGTGGTACGATTATAAACTGAGGGGGAGTTGTTTTTATATGCCCATTAATAAAAAGACAAAAAAGCCAGTCAAAAATATCAGCGCAAAAGGTGAGCTTAGCGTTATCCCGCTCGGAGGACTCGGGGAGATCGGTAAGAACCTTACGGTTTTCAGATACAACGACGACATCATAGTAGTGGACTGCGGCCTCAAATTTCCTGAAGAGGACATGCTTGGTATAGATTTTGTGATACCGGATGTACAGTATCTCACAGAGAACAAAGAGAAAATATTAGGGATATTCATAACGCACGGTCACGAAGACCACATCGGAGCGCTTCCGTTCATCCTGCCGAGGCTCGATGTGCCGCTCTACTGTTCCAGGCTCACAGCAGGACTCATAGATAACAAGATGCAGGACGCAAGGACTACCTACAGACCCAGGTACAGGGAAGTCTGCCCCGGGGACATAGTGGAGGCCGGCGCATTTTCGGTGGAATTCATCCCCGTATGTCACTCGATACCCGATTCGCTTGCGCTCTCGATCCACACACCGATGGGGATGATAGTCCACACCGGAGATTTCAAGCTCGATCCAACACCTATTGACGGCGTAGGGACAGACTACAGCTCGTTCGCTTCCCTCGGCAAGGAGGGAGTCCTTCTTATGCTCTCCGACTCCACGAACATAGAAAAGGAGGGTATCACCCCATCTGAAAAGACAGTGGGACAGACTTTCGAGCGTCTTTTCCGCCTCTATAAGGACAGGCGGATAGTGATAGCGACGTTTGCCAGCAACCTGCACCGTGCCCAGCAGGTATTCAGCGCCGCCGGAAGGTTCAACCGCAAGGTGGTCCTGGTCGGCAGGAGCATGATCAACAACGTAGAGCTTGCGAGGGATCTTGGATATATCGACGTTCCCGAAGGACTTATCATCTCCTCGCAGGAAGCGGACCATATGCCTGAAAACAGGCTCGTGGTGCTCACGACGGGAAGCCAGGGAGAACCTTTCTCCGGACTTGTCCTGATGAGCAGGGGGATCCACAGGATGGTAAAGCTGGGCCCCAAAGATCTTGTCATAATATCCGCCACGCCCATCCCCGGAAACGAAAAACTGGTCAGCCACACTGTCAACAGGCTCTTTGCCTGCGGGTGCGAGGTCATATATGAGCGCGGGGACAAGATCCATGTCTCCGGGCACGCTGCGCGTGACGAGCTCACGATAATGCTGAGCATGCTTAAGCCGAGATTTTTCGTTCCCGTGCACGGGGAGTACAGGCATCTTGCACGCCATGCCCAGCTGGCACGCGACATGGGAGTGGCGTCCAAGAATATATTTGTAATGCAGAACGGAGATGTGCTCAGGTTCAGAAACAAGACGAGCGCATCTGTTGACGGAAGGGTACAGTCAGGCGCCGTGCTGGTCGACGGCATAGCGCTCGGAGAATTTGAGGGCAGCATCCTGAGGGAAAGAAGGGAACTTTCTGAAAATGGTATAGTGGCGATCTCGGTAACGCTTGATTCAAAGTTCCGTACTGCGGCTCCCATACAGATACAAACGAGGGGGAGCGTCTTCTCCACGGAGGACGGTAGCACCTTCAGAGAACTTGAGAATGCCGTAAAACTCGGACTGGAACAATTTGCAAGGACACCGGGAGCAAAGCCGGAAATGCTGCCGACGGAAATACGCAAGAGGATCAGGGATGTGTTCGGAAAGGTGTCCCGCAACTATCCGGTGATAGTACCGCTTATAACATATGTTGAATAACAGATCCCAGCGGACTCGACTGACTGCTGAAATCCAAGGAGAGATATGATGTCGTTCACTTCATTGCTGCAGATCTTTGCAGGGGTAGGGATCCTGATCTACGGGATAATAATCATGGGAGAGTCGCTCCAGATAATAGCGGGCGACAGGCTTAGGAAACTTATCGGATCGCTCACCGGTACTCCCCTTAAGGGAATGCTTCTCGGAACGGCAGTCACAAGCATACTTCAAAGCAGCAGCGCAACAACGGTAATGGTGGTGAGCTTCGTAGACGTTGGTTTTATGACGCTCGTGCAGGCTATAGGGGTCATCCTGGGGGCAAACATCGGTACCACGGTCACCGCCCAGCTGATGGCATTCAAGATCACGGATCTGGCATATGTGTGTGCTATGGTAGGTGCCGGGCTCTGTGTGCTCTGCCAGACGAAAAAGCATAAACAGATAGGCGTTGGGCTAGTTGGTTTCGGCCTGCTCTTTATAGGTATGGAGATGATGCAGCAGCCTCTGGCATTCCTTAAGCAAAGGCCTGAAGTTGTAACGATCTTCGGGGATCACCTTTTTCTTGCCTTCCTCTCCGGTCTTGTCATAACTCTTATAGTTCAGTCGAGCTCGGCGACGGTGGGACTTACGATGGCGATAGCCGCGCAGGGCGTAGTGCCGCTTCAGACTGCGATAGCGATAATACTAGGGGACAACATAGGCACTACGATAACAGCTGTCCTTGCATCCTTCGGCGCCAACAGGTCCGCGAAGCAGGCAGCGGCGGCTCATGTCATGATCAAGGTGTTCGGTACGGTAGTAATAATGGCTACCCTGCCATTCTATACCTCGCTGATCGAGTATACTTCCGCCGATATTTCGCGTCAGCTGGCTAACGCCCATACCATATTCAACGTGATAGTCGCATTTATGTTCCTTCCTTTTGTCTCACAGTATGCCAAATTTATCAAAAAGCTTGTCCCCGATGACAAGGAGGAAAAGGTGCTGGGCGCCATGTTCCTCAATCCGACGCTCATCAAGGCTTCGAGGGCTGCGGCGGTCGATGCCGTCCGCAAAGAGATGATACGCCTAGGTATCTCCTCGCTGAGGATGATCGAGGCCTGTAGGACGATGTTCCTTACCGACAACGAAAAACTTGTTGCTGAGATCGACAGGATGGAGAGAAACGTGAACGAGATCACCCATGACATCGTAAGGTATGGGACTGAAGTCGGCCAGTCCGGACTCTCACCCGACCTTTCCATGATATTGAACTCGTGCATCAGCGGTGTCGGCGACATCGAAAGGATCGGCGACCACGCCACCAACCTCGTCGAAATGTATCAGTTCCTTCAGGACCATAAGCTCAAGTTCTCCCCCAAGGCCCTCGAAGAGTGCAAGGAGATGTTCGATCTCGTCATCTCGGCAGTTGCAAAGAGCGTACAGGCCCTGGAGGATGAAGATCCGAAGATAGCGCAGGAAGTGCTCGATCTCGAAGACAGAATAGACTACATGGAGAAGACGCTGCGGGCAAGGCACATAGCCAGGCTAAATGCCGGAGGCTGCACTCCCGATGCCGGTGTTATCTTCATCGATATACTGAGCAACCTTGAACGTGTGGGCGACCACGCTCACAACATAGCAATGGTGGTCTTCGACATCGACAGCATACACAACCGCGAGGCATGATCAT
>DBRW01000002.1:11001-12929 GCA_002306075.1 Synergistaceae bacterium UBA1358 | reverse complement strand
CCGGTAAGCAGCTCCGGGCATCTTGCTCTTGCACAGATATACCTTGGGATAGAGATGCCTCCGCTATCTTATGACCTGGTCCTCCATGTGGCGACGATGGCGGCGACGATCCTCTTCTTTTTTAACGATATCATCGGCCTGCTGGGCGAATGGGTCTCGGGGCTCTTCCACAAAGACAAAAGGGATCGGACCGGGTGGCATATCGGCTGGGCAGTCTTTATAGGTACTCTGGTGACTGGTGCCATAGGCATGGCGATAAAGGATCTTGCCGAGGCGGCGATGACGAACTCTCTGATGGTGGGGCTCGGGCTGGTGTTCACCGGCCTGATCCTGATTTCGAGCCGTTTGATAAGAAAAGGGCTCGGCAGGGTGTCGACCTTTGACGGGATCTGGGTAGGCATAGCACAAGGTATCGCTGTGATGCCGGGGGTCTCCCGTTCCGGCATGACGATGATGGCAGGCACAGCCGCCGGTATCTGCAGGGAAGAGGTCTTCAGATTCTCGTTCCTGCTTTCGATACCTGCGATACTGGGCGCGACTCTCATGCAGGCAAAAGAGGTCGGCGGAATTGATCTCTTCCGCGAGTCCCTTCCGCATGGATGGTATATAGGTGCGGCGGCGGCGTTCATAAGCGGACTGGTATCGCTGTTTGTTTTGAAAAGGCTTGTCATAGCTTCCAAATGGTGGTATTTCGGCATATATTGTTTTGCTCTCGGATCATTGTCCGTGATCATTTCTTTCCTGGGGGTGTGGTGATGGCTCTTGTAAGATCGGGCGGCCTTAAATGGGGGATAATGCTTCTGTTTCTCATACTTGGTACCTGGCTGGGGATCTTTCTCCAGCGTTTTGACGCTTCTGCCGCGCTGTTTGCGAACGTCATCGATTTTTCGATCGATGTCAGGCAAGTCGACCTGATAATGCTGCGCTTTGGTTTCCACTTTGCCCTTAAGATGAATCTGGGCACGCTTATAGGGGCTATCCTCGGCATCATCGCCTCAAGGTGACCATGGAGATAATACTGGCTTCAGGAAGCCCCAGGAGGCAGATGCTTCTCGGTGAGCTCGGCTGGAACATAAAGGTCGTAGTTCCTGAAACGGATGAATCGCAGATGCCGGAGGAGAGTCCCGAAGAGATGGTCCGGCGGCTCGCCTGTAAAAAAGCTCACTCTGTTCACGTCAGCAACCCGGACAGCTGGGTGATAGGCGCAGATACGGTCGTTGTTGCCGACGGCGAGGTATTGGGCAAACCGTCGGGACACGACGATGCAGTATGTATGATCAAAAAACTGCAGGGAAAGAAGCACGCCGTGATCACAGGCATCGCGCTCTTCGCACCGGGCGGACGGAGACTCGTCGAAGCGGAAGAGACCTATGTGAAGTTCAGAGCACTGAAAGATGAAGATATCTCTTCGTATGTCGAAAGCGGAGAGAGTTTTGACAAAGCAGGCGCGTATGCCATCCAGGGCAAGGGCATGCTGCTGGTCGAAAGTATAGAGGGATGTTATTTCAACGTGGTGGGCCTTCCGGTCCAAAGGCTGAGCAGGATGTTCGCGGACCTTGGATGGCCTCTCTCTGAGCAATGGAGGATAAGCCGATGTTCAATATGAAGGCAAGGAATATAGTTATCGCGGCAATGGCCGTGTCGATGCTTCTGGCCGCCTGGGGGGTGATTCCCAGGGTGAGGGAGGAGCAGTCTAACAAGACAGTCGCTTTTGTGATGGAGTTCAGAGATCTGACGACGCTCGCGGTACAGTCCGGCAGTCCCGCCGAAGCCATATGGAAAGAGATAAACGGGCTGGGTGTCATCGGGCTCTCCGTATCTGAATTCACGGGCGAGGAGATAACGCTTATGAATCCGCTTCCTCTCAGGTACGGCACCGCGGGGCAGTTCGGCCTCAGTTCGGAAAAGATCCTTTCCGACAGGGCAGT
>DBRW01000002.1:0-10924 GCA_002306075.1 Synergistaceae bacterium UBA1358 | reverse complement strand
TTCAGGCCGGGCCCCTGTCCTGCCTCCGACGGCCAGGCTGCCGCTGTGGCATTTGACTATCTTACCTCGGAGTATCCCGGCATAAAAAACGTTACGGCATCCGGCATGATAATGGCAGGCTATCCAGACTTCAAGCCGCTCGCCGATGTAATGAAACGCAAGGGCATCACTTTTTCACAGACGGAGTTTGTAAAGCAGGTCGGGGCCGCCGGGTTTGCAAAGGCGATGTACCCGATGGTGATCCCGCTCCACAGCCTTACGCGGGATGAAGTCATATCAAGGAGCATATCAAGGCTCCAGATAGCCGAGCGTTTCGTCAGGGCCATCCACGAGCGTTCCGTGAGGCTTATCATGGTAAGGCCTTACGATCTGAATATGGGAAACAGGATGGAAATTTTCAAGGACGACCTCAGGTTCACTGGAGAGTCTATAAAGGCCCGCGGTTACGATTTCGGCTGGCCGTCGAACCTGAACGAATGGGCAGAGAGCATGCCGGGAGCTTTGGCATGCGGAATAGTACTGGTGTTCTGCGGCTGGTTCTACACAGTGCGCCTGAATACCGGCGGAGAGGGCGATGTAAGCGCCAAGGTCTTCTCTTTGCTGATCTTTGCCTCTCTGCTCGTTGCCGCAGGTATATTTAAATTCCCCATCCTGGCACGTATATGCGGCGGTCTCTGCGGTGCAGCCGCCGCTGCCGAGGCAGCCCTCTCGGCCCTTGAGAGCCACAAAAAGCCCCTGCTCGGAGCCGTGAAGGGGCTTTTCATCGTGACGGCCGGCGGTCTGGCTATCGCGTCCTTCTACGGAACGACGATGGCGGCGCTGAGACTTACACCGTTCTCCGGCGTAAAGCTGACGCTTCTTCTGCCCCCTCTGCTCGTCCTTGTCCATGACCTGAGACGCAAGGTGCATCCGGAATCGCTGCCAGAGATAATAGGCAGGCCCGCTATATGGGGAGAGCTCTTCCTTATAGGCATACTGATGCTTGCGATGCTGATAATGGCGCTTAGGAGCGACAATGTCTCCAATGTTCCGGCATGGGAGGTGGCCTTCAGGGAGTTCATGGAAAGGGCGCTCCTCGTCAGGCCGCGCACCAAGGAGTTCCTGATCGGCTATCCGGCACTCGTGCTCTACTGGTACACGGTGAGGAAGGACTACATCCCGGGCTGCCGCGAAGCTTTAAGGATCGTCTCTGTGTTGGCATTCAGCTCTGCGGTGAACACTTTCTGCCACTTCCACACATTGCTTTCGCTGAGCGTCATCAGGACCCTCAACGGTTGGTGGCTGGGGATACTGCTTGGAGTGATCGCAGTGGCGATACTGAATTATGTGATCATGCCGCTGCATAAAAAGCTGTCCGGAGATGTCCCCAATTGACACGCAAATACGATGTCCTGCTGGCCGGTTATTATGGCTTCGGGAACCTCGGAGACGAACTTCTTGCGGAGGCATGCGTAAAGCTCCTTGAGGACAACGGAGTCTCAAGGGACAGGATCGCTGTACTCTCAGCCGATCCCGGGAAGACTCGGGAATCGCTTGGGACGGCTTCCTATGACAGATGGAAGCTGGGCGAGATCCGCAGAGCGATGAAGGATTCCAACTCCATGCTTTTGGGCGGAGGAGGCCTGTTCCAGGACCGGACGAGCCTCAGGTCCTGCTTTTATTACTGGTCACTGATCCGTATGGCCCGTATCTCTTCCGTAAAGTGCTGGGCCGTCGGACAGTCATTGGGACCGTTCAACACGACATTGGGCCCCTATTTTGCAAAAAACGCGTTTGGAAAGTGCGTATACAGGAACGTGAGGAACAGAAGCTCACTGGGGATGCTGAACAACTGGGGATTCTTCGGCACACAGTCCCCGGATCTTGTCATGTCCCTCAAGGTAAAGAGGGATTTTGAGAAGGGCGACAGGCTTCTGCTCAACCTCCGGACCGGATACGAGAAAGTGTCCGGGGCGGCTGTAAGTTCGGCTGTAAAGGCCGCGGAACAGAAAGGCCTGAAGATCTTCGGGGTCGCTTTTGCCGACGATGATATCAAAGAGTTTGAGAAATATGTAAGCAAAGGCACTTTAAAATTGGATCAAATTACTGTTGTGAGATCCCTGTCCCAATTTGAAAATATCCTCAGCAGAAGCTGCTGCGCGATAGGTATGAGGCTGCATTTTCTGGTCCTGGCCCTTCTGGCGGGACTGCCGCTGCGCGGGGCGCCTTATGATCCCAAAGTGGTCTCGTTCTGCAAAGAATGGGAGATACCAGTGACCGGTCCCGGGTGCGCGGAGTTTTCGCTGCCGCCCGAAGCGTGTATACTGGAAGAGACGGCAGGTAAAGTGGCAGCATCATTCAGAGAAGGACTTGCTGCCGTTTTGGGAGAAGGCTATGGAAAATACAAGGATAAATGAACTTGAAAAGATAGCTGCCGAAGTAAGGAAAGACATAGTCAGAATGGTGGGGCTGGCCAGGTCGGGCCTGATAGAACTGCCGCTTCTGATATCCGACGTCCTTGTCTATCTTTACTGGGAAGAGATGCTTTTGCTTGCAGGGAGTCCTTCGAGGAAAGACAGGGACAGGTTCGTGTTCGGCGCGGAAGACGGAGTCCCCGCACTTTACGCGATCCTTGCAAGACGAGGATATTACGAGCGCGAACAACTGTGGCACTATATGAGGCTGGGAGCCATGCTGCAGGCACTGCCTGATTTCAGAAGGATCCCCGGCATAGATGCTCCGCTTGTGACTTCCGGCACCGAATTGGCGATCGCTTCCGGCCTTGCCTGCTCGCTCCGCAAAGAAGGGCTGGGATCAAGGGTCTTCTGTTTTTTGGAAGAGAAGGATTGCCTGGGGAAGGATTTCATGCTTGAAGCCGAGATGTGTGCCGGATACGGCCTTGACAATATAACGCTCATCTCTGTCTGCAAAGATAAAGCGGGCACGGACCCGGGATCATATCCTGAGAGCATGGGCCGGCTCAAGACGTACGGATGGGACATTTTTGAGACTGACGGCAATGATTTCGGATCGATGGAGAAAGTTTTTTCGGAAGCGGACTGCGGGAGCGGAAGACCCGCGGCTGTCTATGCAAAAGTCAGCAACGGCAGGGGGCTCTCCTTTGCCGGTGATGATGCGCCAAAGATAAAGATGAGCATGGAAACTATGGAAAGAGCTTTGGAAGAACTGGAGGGCAAGACAAATGGATGACAGAACAAGATCCTGTACGTGGGATGTCTTTTGTGAACATCTGGCATCTTATGCCGAAGATGAAGATTTCATCCTTGTCGTCCAGGATGATATCGACCTGGGACCGCTGAACGGTCTGCCCAAGGATAAAATATTCGTTTCATCTCCGTCGGACCCAAACATGATACTCAATGCCGCGGGCATGGCCCTCAGCGGTAAGAGGCCCTGGGTCGCTGGCCGTTCCTCGAAGATGATCGCCAGGAGCTATTCCCAGATCAGGGAATCATTGGCCATACCGTCGCTGCCGGTCAGGATAGCGGTGGCAGACGGAGGTCTTTCGCGCGGCGAAGACGGCGCTTCGAGGACCATGACGGAGGACCTTTCTCTTATGAGAGGGATGCCCAACATGAGTGTCGTCGTACCCTCTGACAGCAATTCCGTAAAAGGGATCACAGATGCAGTCCGCAAAGCGAATGGCCCCGTATACATAAGACTCGGACAGACTCCGGTCTCTCAGCTGGACAACGACCGGGAAGGGGACTTCAGCCTGGGAGGGGCAAGGCTTCTGCGTGAGGGGACATCAGTTACCGTATGCACATGCGGGATAATGGGCCATCAGGCCCTCAAAGCCGCCGACATACTGGACCAGCAAGGTATAGATATCGAAATAGTCGACTGTTACAGCCTGAAACCGTTCCCCGAACAGACGCTCCTTGCATCGGTAAGGAGAACGGGCTGCTGTGTCGTAGCCGAGGAGCACAGCTACATAGGGGGGCTCTGCAGCGCGACAGCTGAGTGCCTTTCGGGGACATACCCCGTACCGGTCAAGTTCGTCGCGATAGAGGACCGATTCGTCCACAGCGGTGCTCCCGAGGAACTGAGGGAGTATTTCGGACTGACGTGGAAAGAGATCGTAAACGCGGCTGCGCAGGCGTGGGCGCTTCGCAGGAGGTAACCGATAGATGGATATAAAATTTTCCGGTGTAACGAAGATCTTTGAACCGGACATAATAGCGTTGGAAGACATATATCTTCAGGTGGACAAGGGAGAGTTCGTATATCTTGTCGGAGAGACAGGTTCAGGCAAAACGACCCTTATGCGCTGCATCACCCGTGAAGTCGTCCCCACGAGAGGACAGATAAGCGTAGGGGGCAACCTGCTCAGGAAGATCAACCGGTTCGACCTGGCACTTTTCAGGAGGGATATCGGGGTCGTCTTCCAGAGCTTCCTTCTCCTTCCCAACCTTACTGCGTTCGAGAACGTCGCTTTCGTTCTCGAAGTGATGGGGCTTCCGCCGAAAGAGATCAGCGAAAGGGTCTCAGAGGTGTTGAAGCTTGTGGGGATATGGCGAAGGAGGAATCTTTACCCCCCGCAGCTTTCGGGAGGAGAGCAGCAGCGTCTTGCAATTGCGAGGGCTATCGTCAACGGGCCGTCTCTTCTGATAGCCGACGAACCTACGGGAAATCTCGACACCCATACGGCCGATGAGATCATGCAGCTGATACTCGGGATCAACGCAGCCGGTACGACGGTGCTTATGGCAACTCACAACCAATATCTGGTAGACACGTACCGACACAGAGTCGTCGAAATACACAGAGGCAGGGTTGTCAGAGACGAAGAGCAGGGGAGGTACGAACTCAATGGCGGCTGTTAGATATGCGTGCAGGGACGGATGGAGGCTTATCGTACGCCATTGGGGCATGAGTCTGCTGACGGTGTTCACGGCTATGTCCGTATTTTTCATTATCGGAGCCAGTACCCTTTTTGTGCTGAACGTCAGAAATATCGTCAGTTCGCTTGAAAACCAGCTGACGATCCAGGCATATCTGAAGCCGAAAGCGGACATCGCGGCAGCGGAAAAAGCCATAAAGGCCCTTCCTTATGTCAAGGAGACCAAGGCTATAACGAAGGACATGGCGCTTGAACGCCTCCGCTCCAGGATCGGAGAACAGGCAAAGGCTGTTATGCTGCTGGGCGAAAATCCATTGCCCGAAAGCATCGAAATAAAGGTAAGGAAGGCATCGGAAGTCGCGGAGACGGCACGTCTGCTGGTGGCCGTTCCGGAAGTGGAAGATATCGTCTATGCAGGTCGTGTCGCGGAAAAGCTCACGAGGGTATCGGGTTTCGTGGAAAAATTTTCTATCGTGATGCTGCTGGTCGCGATAGCCGCGAGCGGAGTGGTCCTTTTCAACACGATAAGGATATCTGTCTATTCGAGGGCAGAAGAAATCGGTGTGATGATGATGGTAGGCGCCACCTCCACATATGTTGCGCTGCCGTTCGTCATACAGGGATTCATCCTCGGCCTTGCCGGAGCGCTTCTTGCCTCGGTGATGCTCTGCGGTACATACTATGCAGCCGTGACAAGACTTAAGGATATGCTTCCGTTCCTGCCTTTCATAGAATCGACAAGGCTCACGGGGAAGCTGGCGTTCATGCTCGTATGCTGCGGAGCGACTGTCAGCCTTATATCGAGCCTTATGGCCGTGGAAAAATTCATAAGGAAAGCGTCCAGGCCCCTTTGATCTGCTGCGGGGAGGCAAAAATGAATTTGTACTGCAAAAGTATCGCGAATGCATTTATCATAATAGTGACAGCCTCTCTCCTCCTCTTTTTTTCATGTGGACTGATCCACGCAGCCGAAAAAAAGCCGGAGGATCTTGACAGCCAGATAAAAAAACAGGAAGAAGAATACCAGAGGATCCAGAAACAGATCTCCTCCACGAGACAGAAACTGACTGAAACGACCAAAAAGGAAAAGACGGTCACACAGCAGATAGAGATACTGAGCCAGAAGATAACCATAACCCAGCAGAAGGTAAACGTCGTCACACTTAAAATAAAAAAGATCCATCAGAATATAGTTAACCTTTCGAACGAAATAGCGGTCAAAAACAAGAAGATCGCTGAGGTGGAGGATCTTCTGAGGCACCGCCTAGTCTCGATATACAAGTACGGCGGCGTGACTGATTTCAACCTTCTGCTGTCGTCTCAGGGCGCGGAGGACGCGCTTGCAAATTCATATCTCCTCGGAAAGATAGCCGATCAGGACCGGCAGCTTATAGATGAGCTGAAGTCTCAGAAACAAAAGTTGAATGAAACCCAGGAACAGTTAAAGATTCAGAAGGCAAGTCTGGAATCTCACAGCAATGAACTCAGGCAGCAGACAAAGGAGCTCAAAGGGGCGGCAGATGAGAGGAACACCATCCTTGCCAAGGTGCGCAAGGACAAAGCACTCTACATGGCTCAGCAGGAAGAACTTCTGAGAGCCTCAAAGGAACTCCAGGCGAGGATAAAGCGTCTGCTTGCCGAAAAGAGAAAACTGGCAGAGAAGAAGCATCCGGGAAAACCCCAGACCGTGTACTATCGAGGGGGAAGGCTGGCATGGCCCGTTCAGGGGTCTATAACCAGCACTTTCGGCACAAGGGTCCACCCGATATTCAAGACCAAGATCACCCACACCGGTCTTGATATCAGCGCGCCGAACGGCACCCCGGTCAAGGCCGCGGATACAGGGGAAGTCCTCTTTACCGGATGGCTGTCCGGATACGGGAACGTGGTCATCCTGGACCATGGAGGGAACCTCACCACTGTATATGCCCACCTATCAAGGATAGAATGTTCAGAGGGGGCAAAGGTGAACAGGGGGAGCACTATAGGCAGGGTCGGAGCCACGGGAGTAGCGACGGGCAACCACCTGCATTTCGAGACGAGGATAAACGGAGATGCAGTCAACCCGATGAGGTACCTGCAGTAACGGACGATCAGATGTAAGATGTAGAAAGAAAGGTTTGTGGTCCTATGAAAAAATACAGAGACATACTTCTCGGCATAATATTGGGACTTCTCGTTGCCACAGGGATATATATGACCCCGCAGGCAATAAGCGCCGACTGGCCCAAAGGTCTTCCGTTCTCGCCGCAGCAGCTTGCGATAATCAAGCAGACCAAGCTGGCCCTCGAAACATACCAGGTTGACGGAGACAAAAAGGGCGTTATAGACGATACAAAGATGTACTACGGCGCCATGAAGGGGCTGGTAAGTTCGGTCGGGGATCCCTTTACCCGTTTTGTCGAACCCAAGGAGCTCGAGGAAGAGAACCTCGAGATGGAGGGCGAATACGGTGGGCTCGGTATTTATATTACTTCGCGTGATGGCAGGACGATCGTCATAGCGCCGATAGAGAATACTCCGGCAGACAGGGTCGGCCTCAAACCTCTTGACGAGATCATAAAGGTCGACGAGAAGAACGTCATAGGGATGACGAGCGATGAGGTCGTCAAACTCCTGAGAGGCCCTGCCGGCAAGCCTGTCAAGATCGGCGTGAGACGTAAAAATGTAGACAAGCTGCTCGAGTTCAACATAGTCAGGGAGATAATAAAGATAAAGACCGTCAGGCTCGAGATGCTCGGCGGAAAGATCGCATACATAAAGATCAACCAGTTCAACCTGAAGACCGACATCGAGCTTGAATCCATACTGAATTATGCAAAGAAAGAGAAGGCGACCGGCATCCTGCTCGATCTCAGAAACAATCCCGGAGGCCTTCTCAACATATGTGTTGACGTCACTTCCAGGTTTATCGACGGCGGAGTGGTGGTCGGCATGAAGGGACGTTTCGACAAGGCAAACGACACCCTGTATGCTGCCCAAGGCAAGGCAACGAAACTTCCTGTCGTGGTACTGGTGAACGAAGGAAGCGCAAGCGCCGCGGAGATCCTGGCGGGAGCGCTCAAGGACCACAAGAGGGCGACCATAGTCGGTACGACAACATTCGGCAAGGGATCGGTACAGTCCCTCTTCAATCTGCCTGACAATTCGGGCATATACATAACCATAGCACGTTACACGACCCCCTCCGGGTATGTCATCGACCATAAGGGGCTGGAACCCAACGTAAAGATCGAAGGCGAGATAACGAAGGAAAAGAAAAACGACAAGCAGCTCCAGAAAGGGCTGGAATTGCTCCGCAAGGAGATCAAAAAAAGCTCCAGATAGAAAAAGGTGGATCGGATGGGTCGCCACTACAGAAAAAAAGACAGTTTCATGAAAGGCCTGCTGAAACTGATGTTGCTGGCCGTCCTGTCTTTTGCGCTTCTCTTTGCGGCATGCCTGCTCTATCCGGATAGATTTTCACCCACTGCCGTGAACATGGCAGAGAGGATCACCCTGAGCGCCGGGATCCTGAGATCGAAAATCGCCGCCTTGTTCCCGAAAGACGGAGAGATATCCAAGGTGATACACGGCACAGCTCCCAAAGGAGAAAAGAAGGAAGTCTCCGCGGCCGTAAGCGAAGATAAGGCTCCGGCTGTCAGTGAAGAGGCATCGGCTCCCGAACAGCCCGATAAGCGTGCCATACTCGCGATAGTGATCGATGACGGCGGGAACGACCTCGCCATGGCGAAAAAGGCAGCGTCTCTCGGCATGCCCGTGACGTGGGCAATACTGCCTTACACAAGGTATGCGACGGAAACTGCCGCAGTTGCGAAAGACGCCGGCATACCCTACCTCCTCCACCTGCCTATGCAGGCAATGATAGACAAGGACCCCAAAGAATATCTGGTCGGAAAGGGTATGGACCGGCAGACGATAAAGGCGATCACAGCCAAAGCACTCGACTCGCTCCCTTCACCGATAGGCATAAACAACCACAGAGGTTCGCTTGCCACCTCTGACTGGGACACGATCGTCCCTGTGATCGACGTCCTCAGGGAGAGAGGGCTCTGTTTCATGGACAGCAGGACTTCGGATAAGAGCGTCGCTTACAAGGCTGCCCAGGCGGCAGGTATCACAGCTTTCAGGAACATGGGATTCCTTGACGGGACTCCCGACAAGGACTCTATCAGAGCGAGGTTCGACGAGGTCATAAAGACTACGGTCAAGAGAGGGAACACGATCGTGATCTGTCATTTCAGACCGGCGACACTTCTCTTCCTTGAAGATTTGGCCGGAAGATACCGTGATCTTCCCATACGTCTGGTCACTCTGCCTGAAATGGCAGAAATACTGTCAAAGGATCAAAAGGTCGAAGAAGAATGGTGACGGGCTCTGAGACCAAAATGGTCATAGGGATGCAGTGGGGCAATGAGGGCAAGGGCAGGATAGTCGACTTCATCGCCAACAGGTCCGATGTGGTCGTCCGTTTTCAGGGCGCATCTAACGGCGGACGGACGATACTGGCCTGTGGCGAAAGGTACAGGATCTTCTATCTTCCAAGCGGGATACACCACGACGGTAAAAACTGCCTTATATGCGGCGGGGTGACGCTCGACCTCGAAAAGGTCTCGAACGAGATAGCGATGCTCAAGGAGGCGGGTGTGCTCAAGGCCAGGCTCACCATAAGCAAATCATGCCACCTTATCCTGGACTATCATAAGAAGCTTGACGTGCTTGACGGCCGCATATTCGGTCATGACAGGAACATGACGATGACGGAGCAGGGATTCGGACACTGCTGTTCCGACAAGTACAGAAGGATGGGGATAAGGACTGCCGACCTCCTCTATCCGGATATCCTCCACGACAAGATCAAGGAGATCCTTGCCGTCAAAAACGAATACCTCACCAAAATTTACGGAGAAAGACCGATCGATCCGGATGAACTGTACAACAACTGTCTAAGGCTTGGAGAACGCCTGCTGCCCTATATCGGTGAACCTGAGGAGATAATCGCTAACTCAGTCTCAAAGAACCTCAGCATCCTCTTTGAGGCCTGCGACGGCGTGCTGAACGATGTTGACAGAGGATCCTATCCGCACGTGATGCCCCTCTCTTCCCTGCCGGCTGCGGCACTGACCGGTACAGGCCTCAGGTGGAACTATCCGATGCGGAAAATCGGAGTCGTCAAGGCATACTCCACAAGAAACGACAGAGGCCCATTTGTTACGGAAGAATCAAATGCCGTCGCAGTCTTCATAAGGAACAGGGGAAAAGAGTTCTCCGGAGTCTCGAGAGAACCGAGGCGTGTGGGCTGGCTCGACCTGCCTGCCATAAAATACGCGATAAAGGAAAGCGGAGTCCACTCCCTTGCCCTTACCAAGCTCGATGTCCTTACCGGGATAGACGAGATCAAGGTCTGTTCAGCATATGACGTGGGCGGCGAAGTAAAAGATGTCCCCGACATAGCAGGCAGGGATATGTGTGACGCACGTCCCGTGTACAGGACATTCGAGGGGTGGAAGGAAGATCTCTCGGTATGCAGGGACCTCAAGAACCTTCCGGTGCAGGTGAAGGAGTATATCGAATTCATAGAGGAAGAGACCGGGATACCAGTAATATGGATCGGTCTCGGCGCCGACTGGGGAAAGGCACTTTTTATCAGAAGGTGACGACGGGAAGCAAAAATTATTCCCAGACCTGTTGACATGTCAGGCGAAATCGGTATAATAGCTACCGTTGTTGCAGATGCGGTACGACTACGCGGTGCGGGCGGATAGCTCAGCGGGAGAGCACCTGCCTTACACGCAGGGGGTCGTAGGTTCGAAACCTATTCCGCCCACCAAACAACTTGAAAAGTGGAGCTGTAGCTCAATTCGGTTAGAGCGCTGGCCTGTCACGCCAGAGGTCGCGGGTTCAAGTCCCGTCAGCTCCGCCACTTTTTTCAACGCCACTGAGATGGCGGGATAGCTCAGTAGGTAGAGCAACGGACTGAAAATCCGTGTGTCCCCAGTTCAATTCTGGGTCCCGCCACCAGTAACTTACACAAAATCATATGCGGAAGTAGCTCAGTGGTAGAGCACAACCTTGCCAAGG
>DBRW01000001.1 GCA_002306075.1 Synergistaceae bacterium UBA1358 | reverse complement strand
TCGCGGCCTTCAGAGAACTGTACCATCAGGCCTCCGCCCATCGTAGGCCTTGCGCTCCTGTCTTTTCTGCCGTCCGAAGCCCTGCCGGATGAGGCGCCCGCTCCCTGGCGGCCCTTGTCGTTTCTTGATTTTTCCCTGTTCATCTCAGCCTCTACATCGGTCCTGATCGAATATCCGGAAGGCTGATCCCCGTATGCCTTGGCAAGCAGCCCCGAGACGAGCATCATCGCTTCATCGCGGGTAAGGATATCCTCGGCCCATGACTGGAATTCATCAGATTCGAGCGCATGCTCGAGCAGTGTCTTTTCAAAACGGATCCTGGCCTGTCCCTCTATCTCAAGAGCGTCGGGTGCTGGGATCCATTCCATCTTCATCTTAGATCCGGCATTGGAAGCCATGTATCTGAACTGTTTCGCCTCGCGTGCCGTGAGCAGGAGCATGTTGCTTCCCTCATGTCCTGCGCGCCCCGTCCTTCCGCTTCTGTGGACGAAGGATTCGAGGTTCTGGGGCAGACCGAACTGGATGACGTGGCTTACGGCATCGATGTCGAGGCCCCTTGCGGCTACGTCTGTTGCTACGAGGATATTCACGCGGCCGCCTCTGAGAGCACCGAGAGCCGTGTTTCTCTCCCTCTGGCTCATGTCTCCGTGGATGGGAGTCGCTTTGAAGCCTATATCGCAGAGTTTGTCTGCTATGTCCTGAGTCTCTGCCCTCGTTCCGCAGAAGAGGAGAGCTCTGCTAGGAGCTTCCCAGATCAGGACGTTGGTGAGTCCTTCGAATCTCTTGCGGGACGGGATAATGTATGCTTTCTGGGTGATGTCCTCGTGTGCCGTTATGTCGGTGACGAGCGATATCTTTTTGGGTGCGTTCAGATACTGCCTTGCGAGGCTCATCACCTCGGGCGGCATAGTAGCCGAGAAGAGCCATGTCCTTTCGACATTGTCCATCGACTGGAGGATGGCCTCCATTTCGTCGTGGAAGCCCATGTCAAGCATATGATCTCCCTCGTCAAGCACTATGCTGTGGATCGATGATGTCTTAAATGTCCCCCTGCGTACGTGGTCGAGCACCCTGCCGGGCGTTCCGACTACAACGTTGGCCCCGTCCCTGAGCGAGCGGATCTGTCTTTCCATGTCAAGGCCGCCGACAAGAGTCGCGACCCTTACTCCGCACTCAGATCCGAGCCATGCGAATTCACGGGCCGTCTGCTGTGCGAGTTCACGGGTGGGAGAGAGTACTATTATCTGTGGCTCCCTCGATTTCGGGTCCATCGAATTGATCAGTGGAAGTGCGAAGGCAAGTGTCTTTCCCGAACCTGTCTTTGCCTGGACGATGATGTCGCTGTCAATGAGCGTATCGTCTTCCAGTACGCAGACCTGTACCGGCATCGGTGTTTCGAAGCCCTTACGTTCCAAAGCGCGCAAAAGTTCCGGCCGCAGATCGAAATCTGCGAATTTTTTTGTTTCCTGTGTCATTATATGATTACCTCCCATGTTGCATCCCAAAAAGGATGCTCTGCTGCGCCATTGCATGAAATCCCTACGTGTGGCACAACTCAGGTAAGGCGATCATAAAACTCCCCAGCGGAACAGGCCGCGATTGCGGAAAGGTTTTCGTGCAACGGCAAATGGCTTTTCCAAGCCTTGTGATATCGGCAAAAAAATGAGGCCCATAAGGGCCTCCCTTTTTGTTGCCCCATATGTAGAAAATTTCTACAACCAGGCAATTATGAACGATGATCGTAAATTGTCAAGAGCAGTACCATCGGTTGTATTTATTTTTTTGAATAGTTTTCTTTACTTACTTTACTTACTTTTTGAGACCCGGACAAGAAAATGTTTGACATGTTCACGGAATGATGCTAGTATACCCAGCAATCTGCGCGAAAGGGAGGAAGTTTGATGTTGTCGAATAAAATGATGCAGAACATCATTATTATAATTATCAACGCGGCTCCTCCTCGCAGGAACGGCGCTTAGCGCTGTATTACCAAGCGAACGGATGGGGCCCTTCATTTTGAAGGGCTCCATTTTTTTGTCTTTCGACAGGATTTGCGATTTGTAGATTTTGAAACATAGAATGGATGGAGGAGTAATTATGGAAAACGGAAAGAAGAGAACACTCGAAGTAAGATGGCACGGACGCGGCGGGCAGGGCGCAAAGAGCGCATCAGCGATACTTGCCGAGGTCCTTTTTGAAGAGGGCAAGCATGTCCAGGCATTCCCTGAGTATGGTGCAGAACGTCAGGGTGCTCCGATGAGAGCGTACAACAGGGTGTCGGATACTCCCATCCGCCGCCGCTGCAGCGTGGAAAATCCGAACATAGTCGTCATAGTAGACCCCACCATGGTGGCTAGCTCGGATCCGTGCGAAGGCTGCGTGCCCGATGCCGTATATGTCGTGAACACTCCGGAGGACGCGCAGGCGCTCCGAAGCAAAATGAAGCTTTCACCGGATGCCAGAGTCCTTGTAGTCGACGCGACAAGGATAACGCTCGAGGAGCTGGGGCAGAACAGACCGAACGCGCCTCTCCTCGGAGCGCTCTCACACCTCTTTACAGACGTTTCGGCAGAAACCATCGCCGATCACTTTACAAGAAAAATGAAGCAGCTTCCCGTCTCCGTGCTTGAAGCCAACCGCAGGGCCATCCTCCGCGGCCGCGAGGAGGCTGTACTGGCATGAGCAAGCCTAAGTGCTGGCAGGACGTCCCCCCCGGAACTATAGCATGGGGCGCGTCAGCCAGGGATGTCGAGACAGGTCTGTGGCGGAGCATGCGTCCCATCCTTGACCGGAACAAGTGCATATCCTGCCTGAAATGCTGGCTGCAGTGTCCCGACGCCTCGATAGAGACGGACGGAGAAGGAAAGGTGAACGGGATAAACATGTTTTTCTGCAAAGGGTGCGGGGTATGTGACAAGGTATGTCCCGTAGGGGCGATATCGATGCATCCGGAAGCGGATTTCAGCAGCGAGTGCAGGAAACGCGGGGAAGATCCGGGGAGGGTCGCAGACCATGTCAGATAAGAGAAAAGAGATGACCTCGGGCAATCTTGCCTTTGCGGAAGCAATGAGACAGGTGAACCCAGATGTGGTGGCAGCATATCCGATCACACCATCGACGGAGATCCCTATGAAGTTTGCAGAGTTCGTGGCTGACGGCAAGGTCGATTCGGAATATGTAGCGGTCGAAAGCGAGCATTCGGCGATAACGGCATGCGTAGGTGCATCGGTATCGGGAGCGAGGGTCATGACGGCCTCGAGCGCCAACGGAGTGGCGCTGATGCACGAGATCTTCCCGATAGCAGCAGCCTTCCGCGCTCCGATAGTTTTCGGGCTCGTAAACCGCAGCCTCGGAGCGCCCGTAAACATCCACTGCGACCACTCGGACAGCATGCCCGAGCGCGACTCCGGATGGATACAGATCTACTGTGAAGATGCGCAGGAGGTATACGATTCGGTCCTTCTGGCAGTCAGGCTCGCGGAACACGAGGACGTTCTCACCCCTGTATTCGTATGTCAGGACGGCTTTATTACAAGTCATTGCTTTGAGCCTGTCGAGATGCTCTCTGACGAGGCTGTCAAAAAGTTCGTGGGAGAGAGGAAGGCCAAATACCCGCTCCTGGATGTCGACAACCCCGTATCGTACGGCTCATTCACGATGTCCGAATATTATTTTGAGATCAAGAGGAACCAGATGGAGGGAATGAACAGAGCCCCAGAAGTTTATAAATCGCTGAGCAAAGAACTTGCGCAGTACACGGGCAGGGAATATCCGATGATAGATGCCTACCGTGCCGAAGATGCCGACTATCTCATCGTGATCATGTCCTCGGCGACCGGCGTTGTAAAGGATGTCGTTGATGAGATGAGGGAAAAGGGCGTTAAGGCCGGATGTCTGAGGGTGCGCTTCTTCCGTCCATTCCCCTTCGAAGAGATCAGGAAACTGGCAAAGGGCAAGAAGGGGATCGCGGTCCTCGACAGAAGCGCGAGCATTGGCGGCACTGCCCCGCTGGCAGCCGAGATCAAGTCGGCCCTCTACGGGCTGGACGAAAGGGTGCCGCTCCAGGAGTATATCTTCGGGCTCGGCGGCAGGGATCTTTACCCCAGGGATGCCGAAAATGTCTTCTCAAGGCTTATGGACAGTGATTTCAGCGATACCGTAAGGTATATCGGTCTGCTTGAAAAGGATGAAGAAAATGGCGGGAATTAACCTTAAGGAACTTACGAATAGGCAAAGCCCTCTCACAGAGGGACACAGGATGTGTCCGGGATGCGGAGCTCCGACTGCGGTAAGGCAGGGGCTGATGGCTGTCGAGGACCCTGTCGTGATAGTGGGCGCCACAGGATGTTTCGAAGTGTCCACGACGGTGTACCCTTACAGTGCGTGGAGGGTGCCGTACATGCACATAGCCTTTGAAAATGCCGGCGCCGGGGTCTCCGGCGTAGCGGCGGCCCACAAAGTGCTGAGCAGAAAGGGCGCCGTGAAGGACAATATCAAGTTCGCGGCTGTGGGAGGCGATGGAGGCACATATGACATAGGGCTGCAGTCCCTTTCTGGAGCACTCGAGAGAGGACATGACTTCACCTACATATGCTACAACAACCAGGGCTACATGAACACCGGCGCACAGAGAAGCAGTGCGACTCCGGCCAACGCGAGCGCAACGACCTCTCCCGCCGGAAGCGTTATCCCGGGGAAGCTCGAGAGGGCGAAGGATCTTACTGAGATAGTTGCCGCCCACGATATACCTTATGTTGCACAGACTACCCTGCACGATCCGATGGATGTGATAAGAAAGGTCAAAAGAGCGGTCGAGACGCCTGGTCCGGCGTTCGTAAACATACTTGTGCCATGCCCGCTCTTCTGGAAGATCGATCCCGCCAACCAGGTCAAGGTGTGCAAACTTGCAGCAGACAGCCGCTTCTGGCCTATCTATGAGGTCATCGACGGCAGGCATGTGCTTTCCTACGACCCAAAGGATCCTGTTCCGCTAAAGGATTTCCTCATGGTGCAGGGGCGGTATTCCCACCTCTTTAAAAAGGGAAAGGAGAGGACTGACCTGATAGAGCAGGGACAGGCCGATGTCGACCGTGAGTGGGAGAAACTTCTGAAGAAATGCTCCGGCTGGACCGGCTGAGTTAATACCGGAACTTAACGCTGTAAATACCGTAGCCCGTCCCTTATGGGGCGGGCCTTTGCCGCAGCTCCCTGTCTGAAGGGCCTGATCTGTTGCCCCACGTTGTCTGACTCGTTATAATAATATGATAAGCGGCACAAACGGTTGCACTGTGAGGTGTTCGGATGAAAGTCACGATGCAGGATGTAGCGGTCGAGGCCGGGGTGGACAAGGCAACGGTGAGCCGCGTCCTCAAAGGGGACCACCGTATTTCTGAAAAGACGAGGATACGGGTGATGGAGGCGGTGAGGGCACTCAATTACCGTCCGGACAAGAATGCCCGCAACCTTTCCACAAACAGGAGCGGACTGTTAGGCCTGGTGGTCAGCAGCTTTTCATTGGGCTGGTTCCCTCAGTTCCTTGCAGGACTGGACAGGACTGTCACAAATTCGGAGTTTGAGATCTTAGTCAAGTCTACCGAGGGCAATCCGCTCAGGGCGGCCAGGGAGTACGGCAAACTTACCGACAGGAGCGTTGAGGGCATCATCTGGTGCGATCCGGACAATTTTCCCGGAGCATCCTCGGCCCCGATAGTCACAGTAGGTTTCAAAAAAGATGGCGCATACTCCGTTGTCCTGGACAAGGAGTGCGGTGACCCGACCTTTGAGACCGGTGCGCTTGCCGGAAGGCTGATGCTTAACATCATCACAGGCAAGCCTGTGCCTTCGCGCGAAATACTGATAAAATGCAGCAGCGGGGAAACTATATGAACATTGCATCGAAATGCTTTCCGCGTAGGGCATCCTTCCTTCCGTTGTTCATGCTGATGTTGTGTTTTGCTTCCCCCCTTTATGCGGGACCGGTTTTTGATCCCGGGGACGTATACGGCCCCAGGATAGAAAAACTCTGTATGGTAATAATCACCAACTCTGACTCCCAGGTTCTGGCAGCCGAGAAGGGAGAACTGGATATCGTCAGCGATATCACAAGGCCTTCCGACATAGACAGGCTGAGCCGCCATCCAGGGCTCTCGATGTCCCTTGCAAGAGGTTCTCATGCCTTTTTTCTGCTGCTCAACAATAAGAGCAGACCGTGGAACGACCCTGAGGTAAGGCATGCCGCCGCCGAGGCCATTGACAGGAACAATATGGTGCGAACCATATACTCCGGATACTGCGAGCCGATAAACGGCTGGCTCCCTCCTGTCTCGCCTTGGTCGATGCCTGAGAGCACAAGGAACATCTTCGACAGGGCATCAGCGAAAAAGAGGCTGAGCGACAGAGGATACAAATGGAGTCTTGCCGGGGAACTGATTTACCCTGATGGTACCGCGGTAGGAAAGATGAAGCTCCTGACCCCTCTGGCAAGGGTAGCTCCGACCACTGCGGAACTGGCTGAACAGATAGCTGATTCGCTGAGATCGGTCGGGTTTCCTGTCGATGTGGAACCGATGGATTTTTCAGCGATGATAAGCAAGCTGGACAGAAAAGAATATTCTCTCGGTGTCATTGCCTGGAGCATGGGCAGGAACCCAGATTCGCTGTACTCTTTCTACCACAGTTCGATGGATATTCCCGGCGGATACAATATGACTTCGGCTTCTGACCCGGCGCTGGACAAGGCTCTCTTAGGCCTGAGATACGCAAAGGACAGGCATGAGGCAGAAGAGTTCTCTGCCAGATCCCAGAAGCTCCTTTCCGAACTTATGCCCTCTATTCCCATATACAGCAGGTTTTCTGTTTCGGCTGTCTCAAAAAAATGGAAAAACATATTCTCTAATGAGAAAATGACTGCCGACAATATATGGACCCTTCTCATGGCGGAACCTGCAGACGGTAAGATGAGGCCCCTCAATATGCTGTTGCCTGAAGAACCGAGGAACCTCAACCCGTTTGTCGCAAGCAGCGCGTATTCGTGGCAGGTACTCGGCCTGATCTACGAAGGCCTGATCGGGACCGACCCTTTCACACTGGATGACATGCCTTCCCTTGCTGCTTCCTGGTCAGTTGATACTGCGGGAAAAGTGGGCAATGAAAATACCAGACTGCTCTTCAGGCTCAAAAATGACCTGAAATGGAACGATGGGACTCCGATCACTGCCGCGGATGTAAAGGCGACTTTTGATTTTATCAGAAAGAACAGGATCCCAAGGTTTTTTGACTCGGTAAAGAACATAAGATCAGTCAATGTGACCGGCAGCCATGAGCTTGAAGTTGAGATGGAGGGCACCAGTTACTGGTACCTTGACAATGTCGGAGGTCTGCCCTGCATGCCCGCAAAGGTGCTGCATGCCGTCAAAGACTGGCAGAACTGGAACCCCCTGGACCCTGAGGAAAAATCAGGGCCATACGGCCTTATAGGATCCGGGCCGTTCATGTTTGATGAGTACAGGCCCGGTGAATATATTATGATGAAGAGGAACGGCCATTACCGTATGCTTGAAAAGAAGAGCGTGAAGACTCAATGAACAGGAGATGGTTCTGGGGGAGAATATTATCCTCGATAGGAGTCCTGGCCGCGGTGCTTGTCCTGAATTTCATCCTCTTCAGGATAATGCCGGGGGATGCCGTCGGAACGATTATAGACCCCAATTTTTCACCTGAGGCGAAGGATAGATTGAGGGAGCTCTACGGACTGGACAAGCCGCTTCTTGAACAGTTTTTCATATACATCAGGCAGATGCTCACCTTCAGTTTCGGCCTCTCATTCCTAAGCAGAAAGCCGGTATGGGACGAACTGCTTTCCCGCCTTCCCGGCACTCTCTTTCTGATGGCCTCTTCGATGGCGTTCTCGGCAGTAATAGGCATATGGTTAGGGATCAAGGCCGCGCTGAACAGAGGCAGGCTTGCCGAGCGGATAGTACTCAGGGCAGGTGCGATCACGGCATCTTTTCCGGGGTTCTTTGTCCAGCTTGTCCTTATAATGCTGCTTGCGAGGACATTCCCGTTATTCCCGCTCAGGGGAAGCGTATCGATCCCTCAGCCCACGGGAGCTGTCTCAGTTACTCTGGACTATCTGTGGCACATGGCACTTCCCGTCATCTCCCTTACCCTGATGGGTTTCGGTGGATGGGCGCTCTACGTCCGAAACCTTATGGTCAAGGCACTCGGTGAAGACTTCGTACTGATGGCCAGGGCCAGGGGGCTGTCGGAGGGCAGGGTGATCTACGGGCACGCATTCCGCACCATCCTGCCGCCGATAATCACCATCCTCCTGATGTCGGTGCCCGGACTGGTATCAGGTGCTGTGATAACGGAATCTGTATTTTCACTGCACGGAGTGGGGACCTTTCTTCTCGAGGCAGTCTCCGGACATGATTATCCGTCTGCCGGGGCTTCCTTCTACATGCTCGCGCTGATCACCGTGATCTCAAACCTGCTCGCCGACATAGCATACGGGATCGCAGATCCCAGGGTCAGGGTGGGAGGCAGAGACCAATGACGTATATCCTGAGGCGCAAAAGCGTCATACTCCTAATATGTATATTTTTTGCGGGCTTCATCGGCCCCGCGCTAATGGGCGGACACCCTTCCGATGTCGTTGGCGCACCGTTTGCGAGACCTGTATGGTGGAACAGCCAGCTTCCGCTCTCCTCGGAATATTCTGTGGGGAATGACGGCGCCGTTATCGAATGGAAAAAACTTCCTCCCGAAATTTTCGCTTTGAACGGGAAGATAACTGCGGATCCCGGCAGCAGGGTAAGGATCATATGGTCTACCACTGAGGGCGATATGCTTTTGGATACGCTTGAAGGAAGCGGCATATACTGGATAAACATGGACGGAAGGGACATGATATTCAAGCAAAAGCTGGGACTGCCGCTCATAGGCAAAAGCACAGAACACCTTTTCCCTTCGAATGGAAGATATGAGATCCGGATCGAGGGTGCGAGTGAGACGGATCTGATCCTCTCTCTTCCCGGAGGCAGACAGGGACTGCTCGGTACAGACCAGAGGGGGCGCGACATACTGACCCTGCTGATATACGGGATCAGGACCTCCCTCACTGTCGGCATAAGCGCGACTTTGATAGCAAGTCTTCTGGGGCTTGGGCTGGGGCTTGCGACAGGATATATAGGCGGATGGTTCGACTCGGCCGTGATGAGGGCGGTCGATGTACTTCTCTCGATACCGACCCTACCGATAATGATGGTGCTGGCCGGGCTGTGGGGAAAGGGACTGTGGCAGCTAGTCCTTATACTGTCTATATTTTCGTGGATGGGAACTGCCCGTTCGGTAAGGGCTCTCGTGCTTACTGTGAGGGAGAGCCCTTGGGTCGAGGGCCTGAGGGCCCTTGGCGCCGGCCGGGGATACATCCTTTGGCGGCACCTCGTTCCCGAGGCCGCCCCCATACTGCTTGCGAATGTGGCCCTTGGAGTTCCGGGTGCCATACTTGCGGAAGCCGGGCTCGCCTTCCTCGGGCTGTCCGATCCGAGGCTCATATCATGGGGCAGGATGCTCCACGAGGCCCATTCTTTCGGGGCCTTCACGGAGGGGGCATGGTGGCTGCTGGTCCCGCCCGGTCTGGGTATTGTCGCCCTGTGCCTGATCTTCATGGATATTGGACGGTATCTTGAAGAGAAGATAGATCCAAGGCTTGGGAGCGCTAAAAATGCTTGATATTAAAGATCTATGGGTAAGATACAACTCGATCGGCGGAGTGACGGAGGCTGTCAAAGGCGTATCGCTCTGCGTTGAGAAGGGCAGCTTCACCGGTCTCGTGGGGGAATCCGGGAGCGGCAAGAGCACCATGATGATGGCCCTTCTCGGACTTTTACCGCCGCGTACCGAGGTCAGAGGAAAGATCCTTTTCAACGGCACCGACATACTGGGGATGTCGGACAGCGCGATGAGGGATATAAGATGGAAGGAGATAGCCCTCGTACCTCAGGGGGCACAGAATTCATTCACCCCCGTAATGAAGATCAAAAGCCATATCATGGAGGTGCTTCGTGTCCACCTGGGAATGTCCCTCGACGATGCGGAAACAGAGACTGCCAGGCTGCTCGGCGAAGTGGGGCTGGATCCGGGAATAAAAGAGAGATATCCTCACGAACTCTCGGGCGGACAGAAACAGCGGGCATCGATCGCCCTTGCTCTGGCCTGCTCTCCCTCTCTCCTGCTTGCCGATGAACCGACTACGGCCCTCGATGTCATAGTCCAGGCGGAGATACTTGAGCTTCTTTCAAACTTGAGAAGGACGAAGGGCCTTTCGATAATCCTCGTCACGCATGACCTTCCCCTGGCAGCGACGGTATGCGACAGGCTCGTGGTCATGAAGGACGGGTCAATTGCGGAGATCGGCACACCCTCAGAGATAGTGAATGAACCGAAACATCCCCACACGAAGGATCTTGTCAGGGAGATGTTCAGGCAGAGGGACAAGAAATGACGGACATCAAAGTTGTTGAGGCTTCAAAACTTACTGTAAGCTTCAGGTCGAAAAGGGGAGAGATCCATAAGGCAGTGAACGATGTATCTCTTTCCCTCTGTCCCGGCGAGACGCTTGCCGTTGTCGGCGGATCCGGCAGCGGCAAGACTACACTCCTCCGTGCTCTTTTGGGGCTCGTCAGGCCGGATGCGGGAAATGTGGCGCTTTATGGGAAGGATCTTTCGAAGCTTGGGAAAGATGGGCTTGCAGAGGTAAGGCAGAGATGCGGGTATGTTCAGCAGGACCCCTACGGAGCGATACCGCCCGGCCTGACTGCGCTGGAGGCTGTCTGCGAGCCCGCTCACATAGCCGGTGTCGGGAGCGGAAGAGAAGAAATTAGAGAGAGAGCGGTCAGACTGCTCGCGGAACTTGGCCTTAAGGGAGAGAGGATATTGAGCTCCCGGGCGGCGGGCCTTTCCGGGGGACAGAGACAGAGGGTGCAGATAGCAAGGGCGCTCATGCTCTCACCGGGGATACTTTTCTGCGACGAACCAACCTCGATGCAGGATGCCTCGACGCGCGGAGAGGTCATCGAGGTCCTTGCAAAGCATGTGGCCGAAGGGACCGCAATGATATTTGTGACGCATGACCTTGTCCTTGCGGGAAAGGCCGCAAAGAGGATAATGGTGATGAAAGAGGGTCTCCTCTGTGAAGAGGGGCCTTCTGACAAGATCCTTAATGCCCCGGAAGACCCGTACACAAAAAAACTTATCGATTCAGTCCCCAGTTTAGTAAAGATCGCATCCTGAGAGCGGCAGTATATGCCGATACGTCAAATATTCAAATTCTTTTCTTCTCTTTTATGCGATACTATTTTTTAAATCTGGTGTATGATTTCATCAATAATCCCAGGAGGTGTTTCCCATGTCGGTAATGAAGGATTTCAAAGAGTTTGCGATGCGCGGGAACGTTTTGGACATGGCAGTCGGTGTTGTGATCGGCGCAGCTTTTGGAAAGATAATAGCGTCGCTGGTTACAGATATCCTGATGCCTCCGATCGGACTGCTTATCGGCGGAGTCGATTTTTCGAACCTCTTCATCAATCTTTCGGGGACCCCTGCGGCAACGCTTGCAGAGGCTGCGGAGGCGGGCCTGCCTGTTATCGCTTACGGTCTTTTTATCAACGCCGTTATCAATTTCCTCATCCAGGCATGGGCCATATTCTGGGTGATACGTTTTGCCAACAGACTTATGCCGCCTCCTCCTGCTCCCGCTCCGGCCCCGGTGCGCAAATGTCCCTTCTGCTGCTCGGAAATAGACGAGAACGCCACAAGGTGTCCGCACTGCACATCACAGTTGTAGACCGTCAGCCATGTCCTGAATTATAATTTTGCGGAAAGCGATTATTTCCTGCTATTGATGGACAAGGGGGAAGAAAGTTTGAAAAAGAGCGGAAGGGTCTACTCAATATCTGTAAGTCCTCATAGAGGAGAGCTGAAAAAAGAGGTCCCGGAAGCCGTATTTATCGAAGGCATGGGCATAGAGAACGATGGACATGCGGGAGATTGGGGCCGTCAGGTGACATGCCTCAGCTTCGAAAGCCTCCAAAGGGTCAATATGGAGAAAGGGCTGAAGATGGGGCCGGGCGATTTTGCGGAGAACGTACTGATCGAAGGCCTTGACCTCTCACCGCTTGGACCCGGCAGCAAGATAAGGCTTGGTGATGATGTCATTCTGGAGGTCACTCAGGTCGGCAAGGAGGACCACCCAAGCATAGTCACCAGGACATTCGGAGTCAGCCTGCTCCCCAAAGAGGGACTCTTCTGCGTGGTCGTCACCGGAGGAAAGGTCAAAAAGGGCGATAAGGCGGCCGTACTGGAAGAATAAAGAAGAATAGGTTCGGGATCTTCCCGGGCCTATTCTTCTTTTGCTCATTAAAAGTATGTCAGTTGCCGGATGTTTTTATGTGCTCACGGATATCGTCGAGCGATACCCTCGTAAGTTCGCTTCTTGGAAGAGTGCTGAGTATTTCCCACGCCATGTCGAGCGAGTAGCCTATCTCCCTCTCTTCTTCTTTACCCTGTTTGAGGAATTTTTCCTCAAACAGCCTTCCAAATTCGAGGGACATTTTGTCATTTTTCGAGAGTTCATCCTCTCCGACGACACTGGCAAGGGAGCGGACATCCTGGACCTTGCTGTAAGAAGCGAAGAGCTGGCTTGAGACGCTGGGGTGGTCCTCCCTGGTATAACCTTTGCCAATCCCGTCCTTCATAAGCCTTGAAAGGCTGGTCAGGATGTCTATCGGGGGGTAGATGTTCTTAGAGTCGAGCTCTCTGGAAAGAACTATCTGTCCCTCGGTGATAAATCCTGTAAGGTCGGGTATTGGGTGGGTGATGTCGTCGTTGGGCATTGTCAGGATAGGGATCTGTGTCACGCTGCCGCTGACTCCCCTGACGACACCGGCGCGTTCGTAGAGGGAAGCGAGATCGCTGTACAGATAGGCCGGGTATCCTTTTCTGCTGGGGACCTCTCCGGCCGCGACTCCGATCTCGCGAAGGGCCTCACAGTAGCTCGTCATGTCCGTAATTATTACGAGGACGTGCAGGCCGAGTTCATATGCCAGATACTCCGCGGTCGAGAGCGCCATCCTTGGAGTGGCTATTCGTTCAATGACAGGGTCGTCGGCAAGGTTGAGGAAGGTGACGATATTGTTGCTGTGTCCCTTCCTGGAAAGTTCCTGGGTGAAAAATGCCGCGTCGTCGTGTTTGATTCCTATGCCGGCAAAGACAACGGCAAAATCGTCCGACCCCATAATCTTTGCCTGTGTTGCAATCTGGATGGCAAGCTGGTTGTGGGGCAGTCCGTTACCTGAGAATATGGGGAGTTTCTGCCCCCTGATGAGCGTGGTAAGCGTATCTATAGCCGATATGCCCGTGCTTATGAAATCCTTCGGATACTGGCGCGCCATCGGATTGAGCGGTAGACCGTTGATATTGACACGTTTGCCACCGTAAGTCTCTCCGCATCCGTCTCTGGGTTCTCCAAGACCGTTGAAAGTTCTGCCGAGCATGTTTTTTGAGAGCTTTACCTCAAGCGGTCTTCCGAGAAAACGGATTTTTGTCGTGCTCGGGACGAGATCTTCCGTACCTGTGAACACCTGCACGAGCGTGGCCTTCTCGCTGAGCATCTTGACCTGCCCGAAACGCAGCTTGCCTTTGCTGTCACGTACATGAACGAGCTCTCCATAGCCTACGCCGTTCACGTTTTCGACCAGGACGAACGGATCTACGATATCCTTTACTCCGATATATTCAGTGTTCGCCATAAGCTACTCACCTCCGAGCTTTCTTGTTCTCTCCGCAGCTACCCTTTCGAGGTGAGCATTTATCCTCTTTCTTACAAGGGCAAAGCCTTCGGTGTCATCTGCTGCGAGTTCTCTCATGTGGGTTATCGCGTCGACAGACTCGTCCTCCTTGATGAGGGAGATAGGAATGCCCTTGCGTACCAGGTTAAGAGCCTTTTCATAGAAATCGATTATCACGTCCAGGATCATAAATCCCTTTGAGGGTGGTGAGTACGAATCCGATCCGAACGAGTTCTGCTGCAGATATCCGTTCTTTATCAGGAAGGCTGTGAATGCTATCAGCCTCTGATCGTCGGGCAGGACATCTTCGCCGACCAGCTTTATGACCTGCTGGACCTTATTGTCCTCAGCGAGGATCTGGCGGACTTTCTCTCTTGTGCTTCCCCACCGTGAGTCTACGTTGGAACAGAACCATCCGTTGACCTCTTCGGCGTATTCGCTGTAGGAGTCTATCCATGAGATCGCAGGATAATGCCTCGCATTTGCAAGGTTTTTGTCAAGTCCCCAGAAACATCTGATGAAACGCTTCGTATGTCTTGTGACAGGCTCGGTGAAGTCTCCTCCCGGAGGAGACACGGCTCCTATAACGCTTACACTGCCGTTCTCGCCATTCAGGGTCACGACCCTTCCTGCCCTCTCGTAGAATTCGGCCAGCCTGCTGGGCAGATAGGCAGGGAATCCTTCTTCGGCGGGTATCTCTTCGAGACGGCCGGAAAGCTCACGAAGGGCTTCTGCCCACCTTGATGTCGAGTCTGCCATTATTGCGACGTCGTATCCCATGTCCCGGAAATATTCGGCAATGGTGATCCCGGTGTATATAGAGGCTTCACGAGCTGCAACAGGCATATTGGAGGTGTTCGCTATAAGGATAGTCCTTTCCATAAGAGGCCTGCCTGAGCGGGGATCTTCAAGCACAGGGAACTGCTCGAGGACGTCGGTCATCTCATTTCCCCTCTCGCCGCATCCTATGTAAATGACGACCTGAGCGTCGCCCCATTTGGCCAGCTGGTGCTGCGTTACCGTCTTTCCCGTCCCGAATCCTCCGGGGATGCATGCGGTGCCTCCCTTTGCTATCGGGAAAAGTCCGTCGATGACCCTTTGTCCCGTAACCAAAGGCTCAGTCGGGAGCAGCCTTTCGCGGTAGGGCCGCGGAGTCCTCACGGGCCATCTCTGGATCATCGGGATGGTGATTTCCCTGCCGAAGGCGTCCTTGATCTTTGCGACTATCTCGCTGCCTTTGTGAAATCCTCCGGGTGCCACCCAGGTGATCTCACCTTCCATTTCGGGAGGGGCCATGATCCTATGGAGAAGCAAAGGAGTCTCCTGTACGGTAGCTATTACAGTCCCTCCTGTTGCCAGATCTCCGGGTTTTGCGACAGGAGTGACCTCCCATGCTTTGTCTCTGTTGAGCATATTGACGGATGTCCCGGGAGAAATGTACATCCCCTCCGATTCAAGAAGGGAGTCCAGCGGGCGCCCGATACCGTCGAAGAAACTTCCTATAAGTCCGGGACCCACCTCAATGGAGAGGGCTTCTCCGGTACCTGTGACGGTCTCAAAAATTTTAAGCCCGTCTGTGTCCTCGTAGACCTGAATAGTCGCATCATCGCCGTCCATTCTTATGATCTCTCCCATAAGCTTTTTGGGACCGACTTTGACAACCTCGCGCATTGCAAAATTACGCATATTAGAGGCTTTGATTACAGGACCGTTAACGAGGGTAACGATACCTTCCTTATTATTTGGAGCGAAATTTGTCTTAGCCTCCAAAACTCATTCCTCCTATAGCAGCGGCAGGAGCCGTTCGGCCAGTGTATCGGCCAATTCCTGTGTCAGACTTTGCCAGTCGGAGTTGACCTGTCTGCGGTCATCTTTGGTCGAGATCCAGCATCCGCCCAATATCGGGGCCGGTTCGGGATCGAATACGAGCTCTGTATCCGGAAGTACCTCACGAACCTTGGCTATCACTTTGTCGGCAAGGCCGAGGTCCATACCGGAGAGCCTGAACTTCAGTCCCTCTTTTTCTCTCAGCGAATCTGCAGCGTCTACACAGATGCCTGCCAATATATCGGCATAATCTTCACGGTCTCTGAGATAGACCAGTTTGTCCTGGAGCCTTCCGAGCGCCTCTGAAAGTATCCTGTTCTGAAGCCGGAGAGTTTCTGTGGATTTTTCTCTCTCGGCAGAAAGCAACTGCCTTCTCCTGATGTCCTCGGCCCTTTTTCTCGCATCCTGAAGGATTATGTTTGTTTCGTTCTGCAGTTTCTCTGTCTCCTTCAGCATCCATTCCTCGGCTTCACGTCTCGCTGCCGTCGTCAGATCCTTTTTTTGCGCGTCTGCTCTGTCAAGGATTATGTCCCTGAGTGTCCCAATTTTTTCATTGGATACTTCTTTCATTACATTTTCACCCCAATGGCTTCCTG
>DBRW01000018.1 GCA_002306075.1 Synergistaceae bacterium UBA1358 | reverse complement strand
CTTCTTTACTGCGAAGTTTGAGATCTTAACTTTAAAATAGTCACGGTATTCATGCTCATAATAGTTGCCATATGCTCATTCAAAGGCGGGGACTGGCCCTTTGTTGCTGCAATGTTCACCCACTCGGCAGACCAATGGAACATATTCCTTGCCATATACATCCTGGCAGCATCGGTGCTTCCCGTCTGGCTGCTCCTTCAGCCCAGAGACTATCTTGCCTCCTTCTTCCTCTATTTTGCAGTCGCGATAGGCGCGATAGGAATGCTGTTCGGAGCAAAGATGGACAGCGGTGCGGTCCCGATGATCGCCGACAATGTCAAGTATTTTGGCCTTACGAAACTTCACCTCTGGCCGATGCTCTTCGTTATCGTCGCATGCGGCGCTATCTCCGGATTCCACTCCCTGGTCGGCAGCGGAACGACTTCGAAGCAGCTGTGCCATGAGAGAGACTCCCTGCCCGTCGGCTACGGAGCAATGCTCCTCGAAGGGCTTGTTGCAGTCATCGCCATCGGCACACTGATGGTGGCAGGCGGGATCCAGAAGGGCGGGCCGGTCGGAACATTTGCGGCGGGCTTCGGACAGTTCTGCACGATAGTGGGGATCGATCCAGTCCTTGGAACGAGGCTTGGAGCCATCGCGATCAACGGCTTCCTTCTCACATCGCTTGATACGGCAACAAGGCTTGCACGTTATCAGATACAGGAGTTCTCCGGAGGTAAGATCGGGAAGTACCTCGCAACGATCATCGCGATAGCTGTCGCGCTTGGCCTGGTGTACGTTAAAACGACCGACGCTTCCGGCAAGGTCATAGCCGCGTGGGCAATGATATGGCCGGTATTCGGAGCTTCCAACCAGCTCGTCGCAGCACTTGCCCTCCTCGGCATCGCAGTATGGATCATCCGCGGACTCAAGAAAAAGGCAACATTCCTTATCGTACCCTTCTGGTTCATGCTGGTGACAAGCATGGCCGGGCTGGTGATCGAGATCAAAACGACAATGACCAGTCCGAGTCCGAACTATCCCCTTGCCGCCATATCTGCGATACTTCTGGTACTTGCGGTACTGATGGTAAGAGAGGGACTTAAGGCGCTTAAACTGGAAAAAGCACAGTAATAAGAAAAAAGCGAATATTGCTCTATCGAGAAACAGCAGGGCAGGCTCTTTATGAGCCTGCCCTGCTGTTTGATCCTTACAATGCCATTTCCGGCAGAATGTTCTTCCTTTTATATATACAAAGGCCTTTTATACTTCTCCCGCTATCCAGGTCCAGCCGTCCGGTCATATTATTCTATCTTCTATTATAGACACGAAAATGAATTGCCCCTCCTCCGAAAGGCAATGCTCAACTTTACAAAAAATCGTTATTTGCAATCTGATCTTACCTTTCCAATTTGCCCTTTACAGTGCTAAACTCTTTGCTATTCCACCCATAAAAAGATGGATACGCTTCAAAAGACAATCCATGGAGGGATAACGAATGCAGCTTGAACGTTTTGCCTGGGACCTTGAAGATACTGATTTTGTCAACTTGCTTATGGTGGATATTCTGGGAAATATCAGAAGCGTCTCTCTTCCGCGCGCCTACGCCAGCGAAAAGGTATTAAAAGAAGGCATAGGGTTTGACGCTTCCAACTATGGATACGCCAAAGTCAGCAACTCCGACATGGTAGCTATCCCCGACATGTCCACCGCTTTCTTCGAAATACGGGGCGATCACAGGATGCTCCACGTGCTGTGCGATGTAGTATCTACAGAAAGGGAAAAGTTCGATCAGTATCCCAGGAACATCGTGAAAATGACAAAGGAATTCCTTAATAAAAAGGGTATAGCGGACAACGCGAAGGTCCTTGTGGAACTTGAATACTATGCCTTTGAGGATGTGGAATACTCGACGGGGATCGACCACTCCTCGTACAGGGTTACGTCAGCCGAAGGCATGGGGGAAGGCTTTTCCTCGGCACCCAGGGTGGATCCCCATAAGGCATACCACAGGATGCCGCCGGAAGACAGGTATATGGACTTCCGCAACGAAACGGTCCAACTGATGGAGATAGCAGGGATACCGGTCAAGTACCACCATCATGAGGTGGCCATATCTCAGCTCGAGATAGAGCTTGACTTCATGGACATCGACAAGGCGGGCGACTGGGTCTCCCTGGCCAAGTGGATCATAAAGCAGGTCGCGGATGAGATGGGCCTCTATGTGACATTCATGCCCAAGCCACTCTACAGGATGCCCGGAAATGGCATGCACATCCACCAGTTCCTTGAAAAAAAGAAGAAGTCGATCTTCCCCGGCAAAAAACTTTTCAACCTGTCGGAAACAGGACTCTCATACACGGCAGGGATACTGAAGCACAGTCTTTCGGGCAGCCTCCTGGCTTTCGCATGTCCGAGCACCAACAGTTACAGGCGCCTGGTACTGGGTTATGAGGCTCCCGTGAGCGCGACCTTCGCAAAGGGATCGCGTGCGGCGGCCGTCAGGATACCCGGATACGTGAACAAGGATGAGACACGTATCGAGTATCGCACCGGCGATGCATCCTCCAACATCTACTTCTTCCTTGCTGCAATGGTCCTCGCCGGAGCTGACGGCATACTCAAAGGATATGACCCAGTGAAGATGGGCTACCAGTCACAGGAAGCCAATGAGGAACTGACCTTCCCGCTTGACCTCAATGCGGTCCTGAAGGGGCTTGAGAACGACCGGGAATACCTCGCGCCGGTATTCCCGGACAAGCTTATCGAACTTTGGATAAAGGCCAAAAAGGCTGAGGCCGAATACGTTTACAACGCCCCGACCCCTCAGGAGTACGAACTTTATTTCTAAGTTTCATCCGCACTCAAAAAGAGAGGGGGCTTCATGAGAAGCTCCCTCTCTTTTTATTTAAAATGCGGTATTGCGGCTCGGTGACCTTAGAATGCCGGGACTATCCCCTTTGGCACGAGCTCGGTTTCGATGAACTTTTTGACTTCGGGGGAATTGGCCGCCTTTACAAGCGCTTTCACAGCGGGGCTGTTCTTGTCAGCCGCCCTTACCGCTATGACATTTGCATAGGGGGAGTCCTTGCCTTCGATGATGATGGCGTCTTTTGCTGGGATCAGTTTTGCCTCAACGGCAAAATTTGTGTTGATAACGGATGCGTCAACATCGGGAAGGGTCCTTGGAAGCTGGGCTGCTTCGATCTCTCTTATCTTTATCTTTTTGGGGTTGTCCGTTATGTCCCTGGCAGTTACAAGCTCTCCCGCCTTAACTTTTATAAGGCCGTTCTTTTCAAGCAGTCTGAGGGCCCTTGCACAGTTGGTAGCATCGTTCGGTATTGCTATCTGGGCTCCGTTTTTCAGCTCGTTCAGCTTCTTGATCTTGTTCGAATAGAGACCGAGAGGCTCGATGTGGACCTTTGCGACCCATACAAGATCCAGCTTCTTCTCCTTGTTCGTGTTTTCAAGGTAGGGCACGTGCTGGAAGAAGTTGGCATCGAGGCTTCCCTCGGCCAGTGCGGTGTTCGGCGTCACATAGTCTGTAAATTCCTTTATATTGAGATCATATCCCTCTTTTTTCAGGAGATCCTTGACTATCACCATTATATCCTTGTGGGGGAAGGGGGTCACTCCGACGGAGATGCTCTTGTCGGCGGCAAAAAGTGCCGCGGGTATTATCAGGGAAAGCAGAATCGCCAATGCGATTTTCTTCATATCTCACACATTCCTTTCTTCTCAAGGGGTCGAGCCCCGCAGGTCATCGCCGCATGAGTGCTTCGCGGCATCCTTATTGTCCTCGTGCGCATATCGTACATATCGCTCTCGTTATCGATAGGCTCCACCTCCTTAAGAAAACTTCCTGTCGCCATTGATCAGAATGCTATTTGATCTTTTCGTAGACCCTGTTGCCTATAGACTGGATAGCCTGCACTATTACGATCAGGATCGCTACGGAATAGATCATCACGTCTGTCTGGAACCTGTTGTATCCGTACTTTATCGCAAGGTCTCCCAATCCGCCGCCGCCGACCACGCCTGCCATTGCCGAATACCCCAGAAGGTTTATCGCGACCACCGCCCAGTTGAGGACAATAGAGGGCATTGCCTCCTTTACCATCACTCCGAAGACGATCTGCATGTCACCGGCCCCGAACGACTTTGCCGCCTCGACAACTCCGGGGTCTACCTCGAGAAGGCTTCCCTCCATAAGACGTGCGACAAAAGGAGTCGCCGCTATGGTCAGAGGAACTATCGAGGCGGTGCTTCCTATGGAAGTGCCGGCGATCAGCCTGGTGAGCGGTATTATTGCGATCATCAGGATTATGAACGGGAACGAGCGCAGCAGGTTGACTATGGCGTTCAGTATGGAGTAGACGACCTTATTGGACCTCAGCCCCCCGTTTCCCGTAAGTATCATCACGATCGCCACGGCAAACCCGAATATCCCCGAAAAAAGAGTGGACAGGGCAACCATGTACAAAGTCTCCCAAAGCGCAAACATAAGTTCGTTAAGCATCACGCATTACCTCCCAGAACATCCCGTTTTTGCCAAGCCAGTCTACGACCCTGTCAAAATCTGAGTCAGAGACGTTTATTATCAGAAATCCCATCACAGTTTCCCTGTATCTTTCGATCCTTCCCCCGACTACCGAGAAGTTTATGTCCAGCTCTCTCGCCATGCTCGTGATGATGCTTTCGTTGGCTATCTCGCGGGGGAACATGAGCCTTATGTTCGTCCCAGAGGGGATAACGGCGTAATCGTCCGTGATGAGCTTGCGGAGCTCTTCTCCCGGGGCAAGGAAGAGTTTGTCGGTATCCCCTGATGCGACTATCCTGCCGCCGTCGAGTATCACTACTTTGTTGCAGATCATCTTGACCACTTCCATCTGGTGGGTGACGACTATTATCGTTACTCCCAGTTTTTTGTTGATGTCCATCAGCAGTTCCAGGATCGATATGGTGGTCTTTGGGTCAAGCGCGGAAGTCGCTTCGTCGCACAGAAGGATCTTGGGTTCAAG
>DBRW01000013.1 GCA_002306075.1 Synergistaceae bacterium UBA1358 | reverse complement strand
TGGATGCCCGCTTACATGGGCAACACGAACGCCGCAGGCTACCATCTGCACTTTCTTTCCGACGACCGCCAAAAGGGCGGGCATGTTCTTGATCTGACTTTGAATGAGGCCGAGATAATGATGGATGAAACGCCCGTACTTCATATCGAATTTGCCCCTTATCCGACAAAACCTTTGGAAAAACCGGACAGCTACAAATCATAACCTCATTTATCCGGCAAGTCAGAGGGTGGATCAGTCTGACTTGCCGGGCAGTAAATTGGATCGGCCGAAAAAACTTTTTGCAGCAGACGGGTATAGATTGGAATTTATACCGTTTTCTGTGCCAGATAAGAAAGCAATAGTTCCTCTTTTTCTTAAGTAAAAATTAAAACTAAAAAGTACAACGCCCGGGGGCGATAACGATGAAAGTCATCAAGGAAGCAAGACCACGTAGAAATGAAGACAGCCAGCAGCTCAGAGACAATGTGTCGGCGATCATAAAAAACGTACGCATCAACGGTGATAAGGCATTGATCGAATATAACGCCCGATTCGACCAGAATAAGCGGCGTGATCTAAGGATCGGCCGCGCGGAGATCGAGGCTGCTTATGAACAGGTAAGCGAACAGGAATTGGCCGATATGAGGAAAGCCGCCGAACATATCAGGGCATTTGCGGAAGCGCAGAAAGCCACGATGCGCGAGCTGAAGGGGTTTGAGACAGTTCCGGGCGTTTATCTCGGACACAGGATCATCCCGGTCGATTCGTGTTGCTGTTATGTCCCGGGCGGGAGCTACCCGCTCTATTCGACCGCCCTTATGCTGACCATCCCGGCAAAAGTCGCCGGGGTGAGACGGATAACCGCATGTTCCCCTTCTGTAAAAGGAAGTGAAAGCATCGATCCAAAAACACTCGTTGCAATGGATATAGGAGGCGCTGATGAAATATATGCGGTAGGCGGAGCCCAGGCGATAGCGGCATTCGCATACGGCACGGAACAGATCGCTCCCGTAAGCATGGTGGTCGGGCCCGGGAACCAGTATGTAACGGAGGCCAAACGCCAGTGTTACGGCAGGATCGGGATAGATTTCGTGGCAGGACCGAGCGAAGTCCTTGTAATTGCGGAAAGGGGCGCAGGCGCGGATCCTCGGATAATCGCAGCCGATCTGCTGGCACAGGCCGAGCATGATCCTCTGGCAAAAGGCATACTTGTGACTGATGACGAAGGACTTGCAAGGGCGGTGATCTCATCTGTCGAGCAGCAGCTCGCGGCACTGCCTACGGCTGACATAGCATCGAGATCGTGGGAGGATTACGGCGAGGTACTGCTTGCAGACAGTCTTTTTGAGGCAATAAAGATCACCAACGATCATGCCCCCGAGCATCTGGAGGTCATCGTCAATGACCCCGAAGAGACGATCCCGCGTCTGACCAATTACGGTTCGCTCTTCATAGGCCAATATACCGCAGAAGTGTTCGGCGATTATGCATCGGGAACGAACCATACACTGCCGACGCTGAAAGCAGCCCGTTATACCGGCGGAGTATGGGTCGGCACGTTCCTCAAAGTCTGTACCCATCAGACCATGACAAAACAGGCTATGCTCGAAATAAGCGGTCTTGTTTCTAATATGGCCCGCGGCGAAGGGCTTATCGCCCACGCAAGGGCTGCGGAGATAAGAAAAGAAATATACGGTCAAAATTAGATCAGCACAATAGTTGATCAAGCTTGATCTAATGATCGTTTATCTGCCCGGGTCGTTCGGGGCAGAGTCACAGCATGTTGAAATATGGTCAAACGGCCATGTGAATCACAATATGAAAATAAGGAGTATGACAATGGAAGAAATAACGATCCACGAAATTGATTTTGCTCTCATCAATGAATTTTTCACGGAGCTTGAACGACAGGGACCCGGCAGTGCAGAAGAGACTGTCAGGGCGTTAAGTTTTATCGGAAATATTTCAAACAAAACGAAAATTGCCGATCTGGGCTGCGGCACAGGCTTTCAGACAATGGTGCTGGCACAGAACACAGAAGCGACGATCACAGCCCTCGACCTTTTCGCCGGTTCGATCGACAAACTCAACGCAAAAGCCGAAAGGCACGGTTTGCAGGACCGGGTCAAGGGCATTGTCGGCTCAATGGATGATCTGCAGTTCGGCGATGAAGAATTCGACATCATATGGTCTGAGGGTGCGATTGGCAATATCGGTTTTGAAAAAGGGTTGGCTCACTGGAAGCGCTTCCTCAAAAAAGATGGTTACGTTGCCGTGACGTACGAGTCATGGTTCACAGACGATCGCCCCGCGGAGATCGAGAAATGGTGGACAGAAGCAGTCCCTGAGATCAGCACCATAGCACACAATATTTCCATCATGCAAAAGACAGGCTATATTCCGGTCGCCGCATTCGTACTGCCTGAAACCTGCTGGACAGACAATTATTTTATCCCGCAAAAAGCAAGGCAGGAGGAATTCCTGAAAAAACACCCCGGGAATAAGACCGCAGAGAATATGGTCGAATTCCTGAGAAGAGAGGCAGAGCTCTACTCAAAATACAAGCAATTTTATGGGTATGTCTTCTATATTGCCCAAAAAATTGGCAATTGGGGCAATTGGGATTTATAGCGGCGCTAACTTAGCAACACTCAAAATCCTTCACGTCGACGTATTCATATACGTCTTAGTTTGAATTTTTTCATGTTGCGTCGTTATCACTCGCTCTAAATCTCAATTGCGTTTGGTGTAAACAACCGCTAAAACCTTAAAACCTGCGTCGCTATCATCTCTGATCTGCCCCCAATTGCGGCAATTGGGGCATCTCGCGGCGCTAGCTTGGAAGGCTGGCGGCTGGGTCGTCCGCCGGAGAATTTACAGCCTTCGGCTGCGGAGAATTCGCGTAGTCCATCGCTGGAGAATTTGCTGAATGAACCATTCAGCGGTGAATTTGCCCTCAAACCATAAATCTTGAATTCTCCGCCTGACGGAGTCAGGCAAATTCTCCGCGATGCGAAGCGAGCAAATTCTCCGCGGCGTTAAACGCCGCAAATTCTCCGCCCGATAGGTCTTCGGACAAATTCTCCGCGATGCAGTTTCCGCCTGCACTTACGACTGCTCAACAACCGCTCGCGATGCTCAGCCATTGCTCAGCCGCATTTTAAAAACATGTCCGTACATTTTGTTAAAAATGAAAATTAACATCTTGTCTTATTGAATGTTTATTTGTAAAATTTAGAAAATTCGGTATGTTGTTTCTGTCAATATTGCCGAACAATTAAGAGAACGATATTAGGAGGTGAGTGGCCGGAGGATAAAGATCAAAATGAAAGCAAAACTGGAACCTGCTTAAACTTAGGATAGGCGGACTCTCTTTTTCAGTGCTTCAGGCTGCATTAACAATTGATTAAGATTATATAAAATCGTAGACAAATATAATGCAGCGTGATAATCTGTGAAAGGAGCATGGGGCGGTGTCTCCATTTTATCGCTTTATTATTTTAATTTTAAGGGGGAATTTTTTGTGGAAGCTATATGGAAAATCAACGGTGTGATCAATGGGATCGTCTGGGGCCCATGGATGCTCACCCTCTTGGTAGGTACGGGCGTCTGGTTCACTTTGGTTCTTGGTTTTCCCCAGGTAAGATATTTTGGTCTCATGATCAGAGAAGTCTTCGGCAGGCTCAGGGAAAAGAGCTCTGAGGAAGGAAGCATCTCATCTTTTGCCGCAATGGCTACCGCACTTGCCGCAACAGTAGGGACCGGTAACATCGCAGGCGTCGCTACGGCACTCCACCTCGGAGGCCCCGGAGCTCTTGTATGGATGCTTATATCCGCTATATTCGGCATGACGACGAAATTCTGTGAAGTTACGCTGGCGGTCAGGTTCCGTGAAAAGGATGAAGAGGGACAGTTCAGGGGCGGCACGATGTACATCCTTGAGAAGGGACTTGGAATGAAGTGGCTTGCAGTACTCTTCGCCCTCTTCGCGTTCCTTGCCTCCTTCGGCATAGGAAACATGGTCCAGGCCAACTCGACAGCCGAAGGAATTTCTATGGCATTCGGCATCCCGCATATATACACTGCGATCGCCCTGGCAATACTCACCGGCCTTGTCGTATGGGGCGGACTTACAAGTATCGCGACTGTTACGGTCTACCTCGTTCCCTTCATGGCCATCTTCTACATAATCGGCGCATTTGCCGTTATTTTCCAACATATGGATGCGATCCCCGCAGCAATATCAATGGCTTTCCAGGGAGCTTTCGGAGACCCGATGGCTCTCCCGGGAGCGATATCCGGTTGGGCAGTCAAGACGGCGATCACACGCGGTATAGCACGCGGAGTCTTTTCAAATGAGGCAGGCCTTGGCTCTGCTCCTATGGTCCACTGCACTGCTAAAGTAGACCATCCTGTGCGCCAGGGACTCTACGGTCTCTTCGAAGTTTTCATGGATACTATAGTTATATGCACACTTACAGCGACATCGATACTTACGACGGGCGTTCTGACCAGTCAGCCCGAACTGACCGGAGCCCAGCTCTCCCTCTCCGCTTTCTCAATTACCCTCGGAGGAGCTGGCACGGTTATACTTTCGCTGGGGCTCTCTCTGTTTGCCTTCTCAACGATACTCGGATGGTACTGGTACGGAGAGACCGCGCTTGTCTATCTGTGCGGTCCCGGAATGATCAAGCCGTTTAAAATTGCCTGGATAGTCCTCGTAGTTCTCGGCGGATGGGGCGGAGCAGGGATACTCACAAACCTGTGGGATCTGTCCGATACGCTCAACGGACTGATGGCGATCCCCAACCTTATCGGACTCCTTCTGCTGACGAAGGAGCTGAAGCGGCTCACTGCCGATTTTGACTCAAAGATCAAATCGGGCGAACTTAGGAAGTAACGCTTCAATAACATTTATCAGCAATAAAAATAGAGAGGATCCTTCATACGGGTCCTCTCTTTTTATTATTGATCGTTTTATTATGTGTCCTGATGCGTTGATTTTTCCTGCTCAGTACCGGCACATCGCTATCAGGTCCGTGAGAAGGGCCTGCCCGGTCTCACGCCTTCCGGCCCCCGGACCTATCAGCGTGACCTCTCCCAGGTTGTCGCTGGTGATCGTAACTGCGTTCGTTGCTCCCCTGATGGAAGCAAGAGGATGTGAAAGAGGGATCTCCTTTGGTGTCACATACGCGTAAAGGATCCCGTTTATCCAGTTCAGTCCGGCGATCAGCTTTACTGTGTAGCCGTTGTCAAAGGCCTCTTTGATATTTTCCGGGGTGACCCCTGTTATTCCCTGTCTTTCCACCTCAGTTACCGGGATGTCCTTGCCAAAGATGACCTTTGCAAGGATGGAGACCTTTCCGGCTGCGTCCCAGCCCAGGACGTCGCCCGAAGGATCGGCTTCGGCATAGCCGAGGGAAGTTGCCTCTTCGAGGGCTTCGGCGTATGATGAACCTTCGTTGCTCATTTTTGTCAGTATGAAGTTTGTGGTCCCGTTCAGTATCCCCTCGAGTTTCAGGATGGTGCATCCGGCCATTCCGGAACGGAGCATCTGGATGAGGGGTGTTCCGCTCATCACGACTCCTTCGTACCTGAATTTCGCACCGCAGGTGTCTGCAAGAGTGCTGAGTTCGTCAAAGGCTACCGCTACCGGTCCCTTGTTGGTGGTCGTGACATGTATCCCTCTTGAGAGGGCCGCTCTGATATGCGACAGGCCCGGTTCTCCTGTCTTCAGATCTGTAGGGGTGGCTTCCGCGAGCATCGTTGCGCGCGACTTCTCGAGCAGTTCTCCGAAAGTGCCCTCCCCTTTGGGGAAAGGATCGAATCCCTTTCCTTCCTTAAGGTTCTCTACGATTTTTTCCAGGTCAAGCCCTTCGGGGTCGAGGACAGTGCCCTTCATAAGGTCGGTTATCAGCGTTACTCTGAAATTGAACCCGTATTTTTCAGACAGTTCCATCCGTTTTTCGTTCAGGATCTCAAGAAGCGCAGTCCCTACGTTGCCGCATCCTGCTAAAGCTATATTGTGTATCATCGGAATACCCCCCTCAATACTTACAAAAACAAATCATTTAAAATTATTTTGATGATTTGAAAGTATAGCATAAAAAAACAACAGTGCCCGCCAAATACTCGCTGAGAGTTTTTGGCGGGCAGCTTTTGATCTTGTTTTCAGAGTACGGTTACTTGACTATGCGTCTTCTCTTTGGACGGTCGGCATCTCTTTCCCTTGTGCCGGAGGGTCTGCGGTCGCGGTACGGTGCCCTGCTTTCGCCCCTGCCTTTGCTTCCGTCCCTGCGGTCGGACTCATAGGGCCTGGATTCTATCTTCCTTACAGAGGTGACGTTGAGCCCCTCCCTGGCGAGCCGCTCTTTCCTTGATTCAAAGAGGGCGGCGCCTTTGGCAGAAAGTTCGATAGATGCGCTGTTGTCGCGCAGTTTGATATTGCCTACGTCTTCCCTTCCGACCCCTATGCAGCGGCACATGAGTCCGAGAAGTGCTCCTACTTCCCATCCGTCGTCGCGGCCTTCAGAGAACTGTACCATAAGTCCTCCTCCCATAACGGGCCTTGCGCTCCTGTCTTTCCTGCCGTCCGAAGTTCTGCCGGATGAGGCGCTTGTTCCCTGGCGGCCTTTGTCGTTCCTTGACTTTTCCCTGTTCATCTCAGCCTCTACGTCAGTCCTGATCGAATATCCGGCAGGTTGGTCCCCGTATGCCTTGGCAAGCAGCCCTGAGACGAGCATCATGGCTTCGTCACGGGTAAGGAGTTCCTCAGCCCATGACTGGAATTCGTCCGATTCGAGGGCATGTTCGAGGAGTGTCTTCTCAAAACGGATCCTGGCCTGTCCCTCTATCTCGAGAGCGTCAGGTGCCGGTATCCATTCCATCTTCATTTTCGATCCGGCATTGGAAGCCATGAATCTGAACTGTTTTGCCTCGCGTGCTGTGAGCAGGAGCATATTGCTTCCCTCATGTCCGGCCCGCCCCGTCCTTCCGCTCCTGTGAACAAAGGACTCAAGGTTCTGGGGCAGACCGAACTGGATGACGTGGCTTACGGCATCGATGTCGAGGCCCCTTGCAGCTACGTCAGTTGCTACGAGAATATTGACACGGCCTCCTCGAAGAGCTCCAAGAGCCGAGTTTCTCTCCCGCTGGCTCATATCACCGTGGATGGGTGTGGCTTTGAAGCCTATGTCGCAAAGTTTGTCCGCGATGTCCTGAGTCTCCGCCCTGGTGCCGCAGAAGAGAAGCGCTCTGCTCGGAGCTTCCCATATCAGGACGTTGGTAAGCCCTTCAAACCTCCTCCGGGAGGGGATTATGTAGGCTTTCTGGCTGATGTCCTCGTGGGACGTTATGTCGGTGACGAGCGAGATCTTCTTTGGTGCGTTCAGGTACTGTCTTGCGAGGCTCATCACCTCGGGCGGCATCGTCGCGGAGAAGAGCCATGTCCTTTCGACATTGTCCATTGACTGGAGGATAGCCTCCATTTCGTCGTGGAAGCCCATGTCAAGCATATGATCTCCCTCGTCAAGCACTATGCTGTGGATCGATGATGTCTTGAATGTTCCCCTGCGTACATGGTCGAGCACCCTGCCGGGTGTTCCGACTACCACGTTGGCCCCGTCCCTGAGCGAGCGGATCTGTCTCTCCATGTCAAGGCCGCCGACAAGTGTCGCCACCCTTACTCCGCACTCCGATCCGAGCCATGCAAATTCACGGGCCGTCTGCTGTGCGAGTTCACGGGTGGGCGAGAGGACTATTATCTGCGGCTCCCTGGTCTTTGGGTCCATCGAATTGATCAGGGGAAGTGCGAAGGCAAGGGTCTTTCCCGAACCCGTCTTTGCCTGGACGATTATGTCGCTGTCGATGAGCGTCTCGTCTTCCAGTACGCAGACCTGGACCGGCATCGGTGTTTCGAAGCCCTTACGTTCCAGAGCGCGCAGAAGTTCCGGCCGCAGATCGAAATCTGCGAATTTTTTTGTTTCCTGTGTCATTATATGATTACCTCCCATGTTGCATCCAGAAAGGATGCTCTGCTGCGCCATTGCATGAAATCCCTACGTGTGGCACAACTCAGGTAAGGCGATCATAAAACTCCCCAGCGGAACAGGCCGCGATAGCGGAAAGGTTTTCGTGCAACAGCAAATGGCTTTTCCAAGCCTTGTGATATCGGCAAAAAAAGTGAGGCTCCCTTAAGGGCCTCCCTTTTTGTTGCCCCATATGTAGAAGATTTCTACAACCAAGCTATTATGAACGATGATTAAAAATTGTCAAGAGCAGTATCATCAGATGTATTTAACTTTACTTAACTCTCTTTACTTACTTTACTTACTTTTTGAGACCGGAAAAAGAAAATGTTTGACATGTTTATAAAATGATGTTAATATACCCAGCAATCTGCACGAAAGGGAGGAAGTTTGATGTTGTCGAATAAAATGATGCAGAACATCATTATTATAATTATCAACGCGGCTCCTCCTCGCAGGAACGGCGCTTAGCGCTGTATTACCAAGCGAACGGATGGGGCCCTTCATTTTGAAGGGCTCCATTTTTTTTTCTTCCGAGAGGATTTGAGGAATACAAATTTTTAAACATAGAATGGATGGAGGAGTAATTATGGAAAACGGAAAGAGGAGAACACTCGAGGTAAGATGGCACGGACGCGGCGGGCAGGGCGCAAAGAGCGCGTCGGCGATACTCGCCGAGGTCCTCTTTGAAGAGGGCAAGCACGTCCAGGCATTCCCCGAGTACGGCGCAGAGCGCCAGGGAGCGCCTATGAGAGCATTCAACAGGATATCGGATACGCCTATCCGCCGCCGCTGCAGCGTTGAAAATCCGAACATAGTCGTCATA
>DBRW01000061.1 GCA_002306075.1 Synergistaceae bacterium UBA1358 | reverse complement strand
GATATGAATGCCGTGCCTCCCTGGAGAACCTGCTCGTCCGATGTCTGCACATGCGTGTGAGTTCCCGCAAGGGCAGATATCTTTCCATCCAGCCAACAGGCAAGGGCCTTTTTTTCTGAAGATGCTTCAGCGTGGAAATCAACAAAGATGGCACTTGTATTCAATTTTTCGATCAGCTTTTCGGCTGTCCGGAAAGGGCAGTCAAGGGGCGGCATGAAAGTTCGTCCCTGAAGGGATATCACCGCAAGCTTCCTGCCGTTTTTTTCAAACACTCCGCAGCCGCGGCCAGGAGTCCCCTCCGGGTGGTTGGCGGGCCTGAGTATCCTCTTTTCGCTGTCCAGAAAGGGCAGGATATCTTTTTTGTCCCAGACATGGTTGCCGCTTGTCAGGATATCTATCCCCATTGAGAAAAGTTCGTTCATCACGGTCTCGGTAAGGCCGAAACCGGCAGCGCTGTTCTCTCCGTTGGCGATGATAAAGTCAAAATTACCGAATTCGTCGCGCAGAGAAGGCAAAACCCGGGGGACAGCTTTCCGCCCGGGCTTTCCCATTATGTCTCCAATAAAAAGGATCCGCATCTGCTTCACCTACTTGGCATACTCGACAGCTCTTGTCTCTTTAAGCAGCGTTACCTTGATCTGACCTGGATATCTCATCTCTTCCTCGATCTTACGGGCTATGTCATATGCAAGTTTCTGCATGGCACCGTCGTCTGTTACGGAGGGAGATACCGCAACACGGACTTCGCGTCCTGCCTGGATGGCAAAAGCCTTGCTCACTCCGCTGAATGACTTGGCGACCTCTTCCAGTTTCTCGAGCCTCTTCACATAAGCATCGAGACTCTCCCTGCGTGCTCCGGGCCGTGAGGCGCTTACCGCATCGGCTGCAGCAATGAGTACCGCATAGATGGTCTGCGGTTCCTCATCCTCGTGGTGAGCCGCTATCGCATTAACGATATCGGGGGCCTCACCGTATCTTTTTGCAAGATCGGCACCTATCTTTGCATGAGGTCCTTCCACCTGATGATCGACGGCCTTCCCGATATCGTGCAGCAGTCCCGCTCTTCTGGCCTTAAGCTCATCCAGTCCCATTTCTGCCGCCATTATGCCTGCAAGGTGGGCCACTTCAAGGCTGTGAGCCAGTGCGTTCTGTCCATAGCTGGTACGGTATCTTAGCTGACCGATGATCTTGCTGAGTTCGATATGCATGTTTTTGATGCCGGTCTCAAGCAATGCCTGTTCTGCAGTCTCAAGGATCTGGATCTGTACATCCTTTTCTGCCCTTTCGATAATTTCCTCTATACGGGCAGGATGGATGCGTCCGTCAACGACGAGTCTCTCAAGCGAAAGTCTTGCCACTTCCCGGCGCACAGGGTCAAAACTGCTCAATGTGACGGCCTCGGGGGTATCGTCAACTATCAGGTCCACGCCCGTAAGGGTCTCAAAGGTCCTGATGTTGCGGCCCTCTCTGCCGATGATGCGGCCCTTCATCTCGTCGGAAGGAAGATTTACAACGCTGACCACTGCGTCAGACGTAAATTCAACACTGCAGCGCTGGACTGCGGTTGCAATAATTTCCTGAGCTTTGCGATCTGCTTCACGCTTTGCACGTTCTTCCAGTTCTTTAAGCCTGAGACCTATCAGATGATTCGCTTCGGACTCGACTTCGGTCAGCAGGAGGTCCCTGGCCTGTTCGCGTGTAAGCTGCGCTATCTGTTCGAGATTGGAGATCAGTTCCTGTTCCTTTGCGGAGAGCTGGTTGAGTTTTTCCTGCACCTGTTCATGTTTCTGGACCAGTTCTTCTTCTTTTCGGCTGATGCTTTCGATCTTCCTGTCAAGATTTTCTTCTTTCTGTTCGAGACGTCTCTCGGAACGCTGCAGTTCGTTTCTGCGCTCCTTGGTGTCCCTGTCGAGCTCCTGCCTTAATCTGTGGATCTCTTCCTTTCCTTCTGAAACGATGTCCCGCTTCATCTGTTCGGCCTTTTTGACTGCTTCGGAGATGATCCTCTCCGATTCGGAAAGAGCTCCCTTGAATTTCTTTGCTGCTGCGTTTTTCTGGTACATAAATCCTATCAGGACTCCGACAGCGAGTCCTGCGATCACACTCAAAATTACTGTCAATGTCATTATCTATCACCTCAGTTTCGATTGTCATGGTCCGGTTTGTTCAAAAGATGCAAATCAGTTACATTCTATTCAGATCGATGATCATATTACCTGTTGCTTTTTTCACGCCGATGGGTTGTATTTTACAGAATAAAACCTAACTTCACAAGTGGTAGTTATTATGTACGTCAAGCTTTAATAGAGACGATAGATCCCCTGTTGAGATAATTATCAAGTTTATCTTTGAATGCCCTTTCGTTTAAGAGCGCCTTTTCGTCCGAGACGAGCGACCTTGCGTCCTCGCTCGCCCTCTCCAACAGTACGCTGTCTCTGTAAATATCCGCTGTTCTGAACTCTGAAGCGCCGTGCTGCTCATAACCGCTGATCTTCCCTGGTCCCCTTAAGAGGTGATCCGCCTCCGCGATCCTGAACCCATCATCTGTCGCAAGCAATATCTTCAGCCTGTCAGCGGCTTCCTCCTCTATCTTATCCACCAGCAGCAGACATACCCCTCTCCGGCTGCCTCTTCCCACTCTTCCTCTGATCTGGTGCAGCTGGGAAAGACCGTATCTTTCGGGAGATTCTATTACCACGACAGAAGCTTCCGGAACATCCACCCCGACTTCCAGGACAGTAGTGCCCACAAGCACTTTTATCTCTCCCGCTCTGAACTTTTCCAGCTCACGACTCTTCTGTTCGCTGTCCATTTTTCCGTGTATGAAGCCGATCCCCAGCGGGCAGAGATGCTTTTTCAGAAATTTATATCTCTTTTCCACAGATGCGATATTATTCTCCCCGTCTTCTTCTACTCTGGGGCAGATCCAGTACGTCCTGCCTCCCGCAGCGGATTCATCGATCATAAACTGCAGCAGGTCCCTTATCTTTGTAAGATCTATCAGCCTTGTCTCGATCTTTTGTCTTCCTTTCGGTCTTTCCCTTATGACCGAAATATCCATGTCGCCGAACAGGCATGCCGATATCGTCCTCGGTATGGGAGTGGCCGACATCATCAGCAGGTGCGGGGTCTTTCCCCTGCTGAGCATCTCTCCTCTCTGCATCACGCCAAAACGTTGCTGTTCATCGATGATGACGGTCCCAAGACGTGAAAATTCCACCCCGTCCTGGATCATCGCATGTGTTCCCACTACGACTTTGATCCTGCCCTCGCGTATCGAATCGATGATACGACTCTTCTCGGATCTGTTCAGTCCTCCCTTCAGCAACGCGCACTTTATGCCTGTTTTGGAAAGGAACTTCTGCGCCTGTACATAAAGCTGTTCGGCAAGGACTTCAGTGGGGGCCATTATCGCCGTCTGGATACCTGCATCAGCTCCGGCTGCGGCGAGTGCAAGTGAAATGACGGTCTTCCCCGATCCGACATCACCCTGCAGCAGGCGCGACATCGGGTGCCCGTTTTTTGTATCTTCAAATATCCGGGAAATAACTTGTCTCTGTGAGGGTGTGAGTTCAAACGGCAGAGAAGACATAAAAGCAGAGAAATAGGGCCCTTCGGCGGTCAATCTTGCCGCTCTTCCGTATCTTTTGAGCCTCTCTTTTCTTAATACAAGAGCTGTCTGCAAAAACAGGAATTCCTCATACGCCAGCCTGTCGCGGCAATATTTCCAGTGCGATTCGGACTCGGGCCTGTGCATCCCGCGCAGGGCTTCCCTTATGTCCGGAAGCCCTCTTTTTTCGATTATGCTCTGAGGAAGATATTCTTTCACAAGCGGGAGATAATTTTCGAGGATGCTGTCGATGAATTTCCTGAGCCATCTTTCAGGCAGCCCCGCGGTCAGCGGATATACGGGAACTATTCCCGTAAAGCCGGCGATGCCTGATGCGTCTTTGACGATTTCAAATTCAGGGTTTGAAAATTCTATCCTTCCTTCGCAAAAAGAAGGGAGCCCGAATAGAGCAACGGACGTCCCCTCTGTAAGGATACTGCCAAGGCCTTTTCTGTTGAACCATATTACGGAGAGGGTCCCCGTCCCGTCTTCCGCCTCGCATGAACAGACCTGTATGCCTGTCCTGAAACTCCTTCTGCAGCTCACCGTTCCGATCTTTACGATGACGACAGAGTTCCGGCCGGGGCGCAATTCAGCAATTTTGCAGATCTCCCTTCTGTCCGCATACCGTCTGGGGAAAAACCACAAAACATCGTTTGCCGTCCGGATGCCAAGTTTTTTCAGAAGGGCGGCCCTGCGGGGACCGATCCCCCTTATGTTTATAACAGGATCATTGATGTCGGCAGTCACAGAACTTTCAGTTATTGTCCTCTCCGACACGTTCGGGGTCCATTATCTGCTTTGGATCGACCCCAAGCATCGCGTAGGCTGTCTCAAGGTCCCCTCTGTTTGCTGATGACGCGGTCTCCGCCTCCTTCTGATCATCAAGGAAGGGAATGTCTTCAAGGATGGAGTTTACCGCAGCGGTCAGAGGAGAAGAATTGATGCTCTGGTTAAGCATATTGTCGAACTTTGCGAGCAGTCCCCTGAACTCCTGCTCATAGAGGTTCCTTACGTTCCTTATCTGGGATACACCATCGCGGAGACGTTCAGCTTCCTGGGCCGCATCTTTGCATATCATGTCGGCCTTTTCCTTAGCCTCAGCGATAATCTTTGATGCCTGTTCCTGCGCGCTCCTGACCTTTTCGTCCGCGCTTTTCTGTGCCATAAGGAGCGCTTCATGAAGTACGTCCTTCATTTTCTCATACTCCCTGAGGCTCTCCTCTTTTGCATGAAGCTCCCGCTCCAGATCTTTTGTCATCTGTGCATACGTCTGAAGGGTCTCCGCTACGTTGTCAAGGAATTCATCTACCTCTGCCGGATCGTAGCCTCTCATGCTTTTTTTGAAAGACTGATTGACCACGTCAAGAGATGTCAGAAGTTCGACCATATAATCCACCGTCCTTTTTTGCTTTTAATAGTTCATAATCAACTTGATCATATAATTGCCGCAGATGGTGCCATGGATAAATTATACAGTCTTGCCGGTCAGGTACGGAATGAGACAGCCTGAAAACATCAATTCGCAGATCTCTTGCCGAATATTCCGGTACCTACTCTTACGATAGTGCTTCCCTCTTCTACCGCGATCTCATAGTCACCGCTCATTCCCATGGACAGTTCACGAAGCGGAAGACCGGATCCGGATGCCAGGCCGTCCCTTAAAAGGCGAAGGCCCTCGAACGCGCCTCTTATCTCTCTTTCTTCTTCTGTGTTCGGGCCTATCGTCATAAGCCCTTCCACGGAAAGGCGAGGACAATACTGCATCACCCTCTCCAGAAGGCTTGCGGCCTCCTGTGGCGCAACTCCGCTTTTCGTAAGCTCTCCCGACATATTTATCTCAAGGTAGACAGGGAATCCCGATGAGTCCGTCTCTGCAAGGATCCTGTCAAGCATCCTCGCAATGTCGAGTGAGTCGACGGTCTCTATGAGATCGAAGATCTCAAGCGCTTTTCTGGCCTTATTCCTCTGGAGGTGTCCGATAAGGTGCCAAGGCGTACTGATTTCCGAACGGCATTTTGACCTTTTTTCTGATGCCTCCTGTACCCTGTTTTCTCCGATAATATCCAATTTGGGGGCGGCAGACAAAATGTACTCAACAGGGTGAGTTTTCGTTACGCCCATCAGCTTTATCTCAGACGGGTCACGCCCGCTCCTTTTTGCTGCCGATCTTATTTTTTCACGGATATCAATTATGTTTTGATCGATATGATCTACCAAAGCCGGATCCTCCCCTCACGAGCAGCAGATGCGTTCTCTACTACGGCATCTCCTACAGAGACCCCTTCAGTTACTATGAACATATTGTTGTCAACACTTTTACCTTTTACGGGAACAAATACTACCCTCGAACCTCTGACCATATAGACACCCTGTTCTCCGTCCCGTTTCAGGACTGAAGTCTGCGGTACGATAGCTCCCTCTGTCCTGCCTGCTTCCACCGTAAGCGTATATTTTCTTGAAAGGACGGCTTCAGGCTGGAACCAGGGCAGAGTAAGATAGAGTTTGGTCCTGTTCCCTGCTTTCGTGCTTACCCTTATCTCTGCCACAGAAACTGTGTCTACTCCGTCCATTTTTACTCTGAGTTTATTGCTTTTTATCTGCTCGTCCATATTGCCGACTGTCTGAGTATACCCCATGAATCTAAGTTCCTGAGGCTGTTCGATCAGCTTCCCTACCGGCTGGCCCTTTCCAACGAGCAGACCGTCCTTTAAACGGTTCAGCGGACTCGGTTCGGGCAGAGGCTGAAAGCCCGGCCAAAGCTCAGAGTAGCGCCAGCTTTGCTCCATCCCGTCAAGTGCCGCGAGAAAGTATCCCTGCTGATATGCTTTGACCTCTGAGACCCGGTTGCCCGACGATATCCTCGCAACTACAGTTCCTCTAGCGACTCTCACCGGTCCGGTGCCCTGTGGATATGTCACTATTCCCTCGGCAGGGGCCCGGACAGCGACCTCTTTCCACAAAAGTATCCCGCTGATCCTTGCCAATTCAACGTCGATCCCCGGTACTGCCCAGGTAATCTCAGGATGGAGATACTCATATCTGTCAAAATAGAGTTTGAACGCCCATATCCATAGAACGATAACGAGAACGACCATGAGCCAGTACATCGGCCTGAATCGTCTTGGTCCCTCCGGTTCAAAACGCCTTACCATCTATAAAGACCTTCTGTCATTCCACAAAAAGCGAAGGGATCTCCCCGAGGTCGTCCATTACATGCCATGCACCGGCTTCCGTCAGTGCCTTTCCGTTAAAATTCCCTGTCGTCATCCCTATGCCTCTGCATCCCGCAGCCACAGTCGTCATCATGTCTATGTCCGTATCCCCCACATAGAATCCTTCCAAAGGAGACACTCCAAGCAGCCCAAAACCTTTGAGAAGCGGATCGGGTTCCGGTTTGGCCCGCTCAACATCCTCCAGTCCGACGACAACATCAAGCATCGGCGAAAGCCCCATATATTCGACAGGTCTTCTTGCATAGCGGCGGTTCGATACTACCCCGACCTTGATCCCCATCGACCGCAGTTTTTCCAGTGTACTCCTGGTGTTCGGGAAAAATCTCAGTCTCGCCTGCTCCTCTTCCCTGTAATTGGCGCGGTAGAAGTCCACCCACTCCTGGCGGAAATCACCCCAGAACATCCGCCAGCTGTCCTCGATCGTCAGTCCTATCGCGGACAGGACTTCTTCCCTCGATATCTCTTTAAAACCGAGACGGTTTGCGAGCAGGTTTGTGCAATGGTGTATAGCGTAGCTGCTGTCGACCAGAGTCATGTCAAAGTCAAAAAGAACAGCCTTGATCTTCCTGTTATATTTCATTGATCCCTTACCCCCAGAACAAAACCTTTAAGGTAATCTGTTTCAGGTACAGAAGAAAGTGCCGGATGGTCAATAGGCTGATGGATCTCAAGTGCGATGCGGCACGATACACAGGCATCCCTCGCCGCATCGTTGAGCACCGAAAGCAGCATTTCTCTCGAAAAGGCATGGCTGCACGAGAGAAAGACCATATGCCCACCATCCTTTATCCTGTTAAAACCTCTTACGGCAAGCTCCTTATATCCTCTGCGCGCAGATTCGACCTGTCCCTTGGCGGGAGAAAAGGGAGGGGGATCCATTATGACCAGATCGAATCTCTCTCTGTCGCTGTCCATCTTTCTCATTATGTCAAATGCGTTTCCGCATTTCCATTTCATCTTTCTGGGCAACCCGTTTATCTCAAGGTTCTTTTGCGCGATATCGATCGCCTGCTGGGACTGTTCGACCGCTACTACTTCAGAAGCTCCTGCGGCAAGCGCATGCAGTCCGAAGTGCCCCTGATAACTGAAGCAGTCCAGCACCCTTGCTCCCTTGAAAAGTGGGGAGATCATATCGGGGACTCCCCTGACATCCAGATAAGCCCCCGTCTTCTGCCCTTTTTCGATATCTACCAGTTCGTATACAGATCCCATTTTTATTTTAATGGGCTCTTTGGGCATCTCTCCGAAAAGAAGTTTGACCTCTTTCGGCATGCCCTCTTTTTCAAGGTGTTTCGTCTCGTTGCGCAGGACTATAGCCGACAGTTTACGGACCTTCCTGAATACGGCCGCGACTTTGTCGATATGCCTGTACCATCCCGCCGCGGAAACCTGAAGTGAAAGGACATCACCGTAAAGGTCTGCGATGATCCCCGGCAGTCCGTCTGCTTCTCCGTGTACCCATCTGAAAGCTTCCTCTCCCGGGCACCATAGTTTCCGCCAGTTCAGGGCAGAGGTCAGTCTCTCCCTCAAGAGCCCCATCTGATCAGGTTCTTTTGTCCCATACGTCAGTACCCGTATCGAGAGGGCGCTGTCGCTCCAGAGTCCCCAGCCTTTGATAACGCCGGACATATCGGTGAAGGCCACAAGGTCTCCCTGAGCGCACTGTGGGATCTGCCTCAGGTTGCCCCTGAATATCCATGGATGCATCGCCCTTGCTCTTTCGAGTCCTGATTCATCAAGGACGGCCCTTCTTGCAAGTCTTTTTTCTGAAGGCACTAAGCTTTACTCCTCTCGATGCTGGCAAAAGCATCATGGTTGTGTATGCTTTCGTGGCTCGTGACAGAGACACTGTACCACGTTATCCTATGGTCATTCTCCATCGCTATCGCGAGCTCGCGGACAGAATCCTCCACAAAGCGCGGGTTGGCGTAGGCTCTTTCTGTCACAGCCTTCTCGTCTTCCCGCTTCAGTATACTGTATACCGGTGCGGAGGCACATTTGTCCGCTATCTCCGCCAGCTCTTCGATCCACACAAAAGTTTTCATCCTTGCTGCTATCCTTGCGTGGGCCCTCTGGTTATGCGCTCCGTTGTCCGAGATCTCTTTCGAACAGGGACACAAGGTCTGGATAGGGGCAGTCAGTTCGGTTATAAGGTCAAACTTGTTTTCTTTGAGTTCCGCAATAAAGCGCACATCGTATCTCATCCGGCCGAGCGCTCCACTCACCGGGGCCTTTTTGGTTATGAAATAAGGAAATTCAAAATCGGCATGGGCTTCGTCCGCATCAAGACGTCTCTGAAGCATTTTGAGTAGGTTCTCCATATTATGGAACGTAACCTGATCTTCCTGCTCCCCAAGCACCTCGATAAAACGGCTCATGTGCGTGCCTCTGTAGTCACGCGGCAAGAATACGGACAGGCTTACATTGGCAACGGTCTCCTGTGTCCCGTTCATACGGTCAAGGACCTGGATAGGCCATGAGAGGCCGCTTATCCCGACTTTATCTATTGCCACATTCCTCTTGTCATGTTCGCTCTGAACGTCGCGCACCTCTAGACATCCTCCCTGCGGCATATTACGGAGGAACTCTCCGTCTCCCATACCCTTACCTCGTAAAGTTCACAGTTGTCCCTTTTAAGCGGCATGTCAAGCGTCCTGAATATCCACTGGGCGATATATTCCGCAGTCGGCTGCGGCAGGACATCGTTGATATACGCGTGGTCAAGTTTGGAGAGCACGAGATCCGAAACATATTTTTTCAGCTCAACAAAATCGAATACCATTCCCTCATCATCCGGCACACCTTTAAGTACAACGGCAAGCCTGTATGTGTGCCCGTGAAGGGTCTCGCATTTCCCGTGATAGTTTACAAGATTATGAGCCGCATCAAATTTGAATTCCCTGCATAGAAACATCGGGTATACACCTCGCAGACAGTGGGCGTTCTTATATTCTGATAGATTGTACCACTGCTTTAATAGATGATATACTCTACCAAATGAAAAGGGGGCATTACAAGTGAAATTGACCGGTATTTTCGCACCTGTCCCGACACCTTTCAAGTCGGACGGATCGCTTGACACAGAGGCGTGGAGGATCAACTTAAGGATATGGAAAGAGTCTGATCTGGATGGGATCGTGATATGCGGATCGAACGGTGAAATGCCATTTGTGACGCTTGATGAGCGCGTCATTCTGACTGAGATAGCCGCAGAAGAATCACAGGGTAAACTTCACTTGATGTCAGGAGCACATTTTCCATCGACACGCGAAACCATCGATTGCGCAAAAGCACTGGCATCGGCCGGAGCAGACTCCCTCCTTCTGCTGCCTCCCCACTACTTCAAAGGAAATCAGGCCGCGATACTCAACTACTTCAATGAAGTAGCCGATAATTCGCCTGTACCTATATTTCTTTACAACATGCCGGCTAACACCGGTGTGGACGTTGAAACTGAGACGCTGATCGCAGCCTCCAGGCATCCCAATATCAAAGGGATAAAAGACACTTCGGGGAATATGACCAAACTGGGATACCTTGCCGCGTCGGCATCTGAAGATTTCGCGGTCTTCGGAGGGACAGGGAACTGGTTCCTTGCCGCCCTTGCGATGGGCGCCTGCGGCGGGACCATGGCTGCTTCGATACTTTACCCCAACACATGCAGGAAGATATACACATCTTTTTATGAGAACAACATGAAAGAGGCAATGGATCTCCAGGCAAGGCTGCTTCCCGTAAGCGACGCCCTGACGCGCCGGTTCGGAGTTCCCGGGCTGAAGACCGCGCTTGACAGCAAGGGCATGAAAGGCGGGCCCTGCAGATCACCGTTGCTTCCGGTATCTGAAGAGGTCAGAAAAGAGATAATGTCGATACTCGACCGCTCCGGTCTCGACCAATACGAGACCTGGAGAGGATAATTTTATTTGACAGGAGGTCCCGAAATGGAAGATAAAAAAATTCTCACCCTGCTTCTGGGAAGCCCCAGGATCGGAGGCAATACGGAAAAAATTGCAGACGCCCTGGCGGAGGGAGCTGCTGAAAAAGGCTATGAGGCAAGAAAAGTCCACCTTGCCGCTCTTACACTCAAAGGGTGTCTGGACTGCAGAAAATGCTGGAGCACCGGGAAACCGTGCATACAAAACGACGACATGGATCAGGTCTACCCTGAGATAGAAGATGCCTCAGTGATCGCTTTCGTCTCTCCGCTATATTTCTACTCCTGGTCGTCACAGATCAA
>DBRW01000032.1 GCA_002306075.1 Synergistaceae bacterium UBA1358 | reverse complement strand
CGCTCAGTGAATTCGAAGAAAAATATCTAAGCTGATGAAGAGACAATAGACAACGAGAGCGGATGATCATGCATCCGCTCTCATTGTCTGTTTGCAGCCGTATATCTTATTCCGAAGCCTTACGAATGATATCAGCGATTATTTCCGAACCTTTTGGGGTCATATTCACAATTTCTTCAAGATCGGAATCATTAAAATTGGAAAAATCGAAATTAGCTTTTTTAAGTATCGCTGTTCCGATGTGATGTACCGCTTCTTTGTTCTTTTTGTATATCCTGCTTTCCAGTTTTTTCATTTTTTCATCAAGTTCTTTCATAAGAACTTCAGGACTTCTTCTTACTCTCTTCGGGGAGCCTTCTTTTGTCGGCTTTGTCATAATATGATCATTCCTTTCTTACTTTATTCAAATTACTTATATCCTTTACTCATCAAGATATAGCCTTTTGAGTATAACCAAAATAATCTCTCTTGTAAAGAGAAGCCAAACCTCAAAAATATAAAGATGGATCTTTCCAGAAGAGATCATTTATATTCGGGATATGTTTGATAATATTCTCCTTTTTTAAGTACTCTGCGGTTTTTTTAAGCTCATCTACGTCTTTTTGGGTAATTTTTGTGGAATAATCATATTTTGACAGCATTTTTATTATCTCTTTTTCAGATAGGCCTGTCTCCTTTTTCAGCATCGCCATATTATCCGACAAAGTTCTGACTGCCTTTATGCGGATCTTTTCCCGTTCCGCCAGGTATTTTCCCACTGCGGACCTGTTTTCGTCCGCAAACTTCCGGCCCGCAACGATGAGGCTCAGTCCGTCGATGCGCCCCCTCCCGTCTGAAAGGATCCTGCAGCCTCCTTTTTCAGCCCTCAGTATCTCAGTGCCAGCAAGCAGGGCTGCATCGACTCTGCCTGCTGTCAGCGAGGAAGCTGCCGTCCTAGGGGTCATGGGATAAAACTCTACATCCTTCTCTGAGAGCCCCTCTGCACTCAACAGTTCCACAAAGAGCTGATGGACTACAGATCCCCTCAGTCCGCCGACTTTTTTCCCCTTCAGGTCTGATACTTTTTTTATTTCGGGATCTTTGATCACGACCGCAAATGCCTCCGGGGACCTGCTGTTTGCCCCGATTATCGTAATATCTGCCCCGTTGGCCATACCTACAAGGGCAGCGGCGGCTCCAAGCCCTTCCGCAATGTCGAGCTCTCCGGCAGCCATAGCCTGTACCTGTTTGGGACCTGATGGAAGATCGATATACCTGATCTTGTACTCCCCCTCAAAGGCTCTCTCGTAGACCCTGCCGTCAGCAGCTGCCATCGCAGGGAGGTTCAAAGGGAGCTTCCACAGCGCTATCCTGATCTCCTTCTCACGCGCTCCTGCCGCGCCAGAGATAAAAAGTAAAAAGAACACCAACAAAGCCGCTTTTTTCAGCAAATCGATCAGCTCCTAAAAATCATCGGGGAACGGCATCTGCCGCCGGTCCCCGATGATGTCTGCTCTCATGTTGCTGTCTGTGTTATTTCGAAAGGGATTCTTCTACCGCGACAGAGACCGCCACTGTGGCACCGACCATCGGATTGTTGCCCATTCCGATCAGGCCCATCATCTCGACATGCGCCGGGACAGATGATGAGCCGGCGAACTGCGCATCGCTGTGCATGCGGCCCATCGTGTCGGTCATGCCGTAGCTGGCCGGTCCTGCTGCCATGTTGTCGGGGTGGAGTGTTCTGCCTGTGCCGCCTCCGGAAGCGACGGAGAAGTATTTCTTGCCGTTCTCCACAGTCCATTTTTTGTATGTGCCCGCTACCGGATGCTGGAATCTGGTCGGGTTGGTGGAATTTCCGGTGATGGAAACGTCAACGCCCTCGTGGATCATAATTGCCACGCCTTCGCTCACATCATCGGCTCCAAAACAGCGGACCTTCGATTTCTCTCCCGATGAGAAGGGATGTTCCCCGATTATATTCAGCGTGCCGGTATAGTAGTCGTACTTCGTCTCGACAAGAGTAAAGCCGTTTATGCGGGAGATTATGTATGCCGCGTCTTTGCCGAGCCCGTTGAGTATGACCCGGAGCGGCTCCTTCCTCACCTTGTTGGCGGTCCTTGCTATGCCTATCGCTCCCTCCGCCGCCGCAAAAGATTCATGACCGGCAAGGAAGCAGAAGCACTTCGTATCCTCACGAAGAAGCATCGCTCCCAGATTTCCGTGTCCGAGGCCGACCTTTCTCTGGTCAGCGACAGAACCCGGGATGCAGAAAGCCTGAAGCCCTTCACCTATCTTTTCGGCAGCTTCCGCCGCTGTTTTGACTCCAGCCTTCAAAGCCGCCGCCGCACCAAGCGTATATGCCCAGACAGCGTTCTCGAATGCGATCGCCTGAACTCCCTTGACAATTTTTTCTACGTCTATCCCGCGGGAAAGGCAGAGGGACCTCGCCTCTTCAAGATCGCCGAGCCCTATCTTCTCAAGAAAGGGTTCGATCTGCCCCATTCTCCTAGCACAGCCTTCAAATGTGACCATTATCCTATACCCCCTCTTTACTCTTTACGCGGATCTATCACTTTTGCAGCTTCAGCGAAACGTCCATAGGTGCCGGTGTTCTTCTCCAGCGCCTCTTTCGGATCCACTCCCTTGCGTATGGCTTCCATCATCTTTCCCAGCTGAACGTATTTGTAGCCTATGACCTCATTGTTCTCGTCCAAGGCAAGTTCAGTGATGTAGCCCTCCGCCATTTCCAGATACCTGACTCCCTTAGGAAGGGTCCCGTACATGGTCGCGACCTGGGAGCGCAGTCCCTTTCCAAGGTCTTCCAGGCCGGCTCCCAGAGGAAGCCCGCCCTCTGAAAAGGCGCTCTGGCTCCTGCCGTACGCTATCTGAAGGAAGAGCTCCCGCATTGCGACATTGATCGCATCGCAGACAAGGTCCGTGTTGAGAGCCTCAAGAAGAGTCTTGCCGGGAAGGATCTCCGCGGCCATGGCTGCGGAGTGGGTCATTCCCGAACAGCCGATAGTTTCGACCAGCGCTTCCTGGATGATGCCTTCCTTGACATTCAGTGTCAGTTTGCATGCTCCCTGCTGCGGCGCACACCAGCCCACACCGTGGGTGAAGCCGGAGATGTCCGATATCTGCTTCGCCTCTGTCCACCTTCCCTCCTGGGGAATAGGGGCGGGGCCGTGTTTTGCCCCCTTTGCAACGCATACCATCTCATCGATCTCTCTTGAACATTGCATGTGATTCATCCTCCATAGTGATTTTGTGGATATATTCCCGTTGCGCTCTATAGTCAGGACCTCAGTACTCCCATTCAAACGGGGGACTGCCGGCCTCAGCCAGCCGTCTCTTCATGTCTGCGCATATCTCAGCAAGCGCATCTTCAGTCCGCCCCTCGCACCTTGCGACGAGCACAGGCTGGGTATTGGAGGCTCTTACGAGTCCCCATCCGTCTTTATACACTATCCTGACCCCATCCACGGTTATGGTCTCCAGGCCTTCGGAGAGTGCCCTTTGCTTAACCTTTTCCACGACCTCGAATTTTTTGTCGTCGGGGCAGTCATATCTCGTCTCTGCAGTCGAAGGATATATCGGGATCACGGACATGAGCTCCGACAATTTCCTGCCGCTTTGGGAGAGTATCCTGCAAAGCCTGCCTGCGGCATAGAAGGCGTCGTCGTATCCGTAGTACTCGTCCGCAAAGAACATATGACCGGAGACTTCGCCCGAGAAGAGTGCTTTTTCCTCCCTCATCTTAGCCTTTACAAGAGAGTGGCCCGAATTCCACCATATCGGTCTCCCGCCCAGTCTGAGGACCTCTTCGGGAAGGGCCATCGAACTCTTTACTTCACAGATAGCCACGGCACCGGGATGATTGGGCAGGATCTCCTGCCAGAAGAGGGCCATCAGCCTGTCGCCCCAGATGATCTCACCTCTGTCGTCTACCACACCTATGCGGTCCGAGTCCCCGTCAAACCCCACGCCGAGATCGGCGCCCTCCGCGATGACTGTCTCGATAAGTCTGGGAAGGTTTTCTCTCTTTGTGGGATCAGGATGGTGGTTGGGAAAGGTCCCGTCAGGTTCGCTGTAGAGTTCGATGACATCACAGCCTATCCTCCTAAGGAACTCGGGGGCATATCTCCCTGCCGTGCCGTTGCCCGAGTCACAGACTATCTTAGGTCTGCGCGGTCCCAGCTTTATCTTCGAAATGAGCATGTCCAGATACTCTTCGTCGATCGCCGCAAAGCGAAGTGACCCCGGAATATCTGCAGTGATCATGCGGTCCTCTTTTATTATCCTCATGATCTCCTGTATGTCGTCACCCCAAAGGGTGGCTTTGTCATATGCGACCTTCAGGCCGTTGAATTCCTTCGGGTTGTGGCTTCCCGTCACCATAAGGCCTCCGTCGGCGTCAAGGTGATACATGCTCCAGTAGAACGTCGGGGTCGAGACGACGCCGATATCCGTGACGTTTATCCCGGCCTTCATCATCCCGGCGGCTGCAGCGGCCTTGATCCTTTTCGTCGAAAGGCGGACATCCCCGCCCAGGGTCGCCCTTCTGACGCCCCTGGCCGACAGCCATGTTCCGAACGCTTGACCGACGGACATTACGACTTCATCCGTAAGTTCGGTATCGGCGATACCCCTTATGTCATATTCCCTGAATATGTGCTCCGGCACAAAAGCCATACAGACACCCCCGTTAATGTGGCCTGGTTTACAATTATAGACTAACAGCATGCATTACTCCAGTGACCGGTCTTATTAATAATAGACTTGTTGACAAAGTTCAAATATAATATTTACAATGAGATAATTTCTCCGTGAGAAGTTATAAAATTTTACTGCAAAGAGATGATGACATGGAAAAGATTAGGATCGAAAAAACTACCGCACCAAAACCGAAGTGTGACGTCAGCAAGATAGGGTTTGGGACTGTATTCTCAGATCACATGTTTATCATGGACTACGAAAAGGGAAAGGGCTGGTTCGACCCAAGGATCGTCCCCTTTGCCCCCTTCATGATATCCCCGGCTGCTATAGTGCTTCACTATGCGCCTGAGATATTTGAAGGGATGAAGGCCTACCGCACTCCCGAAGGAAGGGTGCAGCTCTTCAGGCCCATCGAGAATATCAAAAGGATGAATATATCGGCTGAACGCATGTGTCTGCCGCAAATCGACGAAGAGATGATGATGGAAGCATTGAAGGAGATCGTTAGAGTGGACCAGGACTGGGTCCCGAGCGAACCGGAAACGTCACTCTACATAAGGCCCTTCATGTTCGGCACGGACGAACAGCTGGGCATCCACACCCCCCATCACTGCATCTTCTCCATAATCACATGTCCCGTGGGCTCATACTTCCCGGAAGGCATCAACCCCGTACGCATAGCCATAGAGAAGGATGACGTAAGGGCCGTAAAGGGAGGGACAGGTTTTGCTAAGTGCGGCGGGAACTACGCGGCATCGCTGCGCGCGGGAGAAAAGGCCGCCGCTCAGGGATACGCACAGGTTCTTTGGCTCGACGGAGTGGAGAGGAAATATATCGAAGAGGCAGGCGGAATGAACGTCATGTTCAAGATAGACGGGAAGGTCGTCACCCCTGCGCTTCTCGGTTCGGTCCTCGACGGCATTACCAGGAAATCCCTGATCGCGATACTCAAGTCATGGGAAATACCGGTCGAAGAGCGCCCGATAAGCCTGGACGAACTGCTGGAAGCCATAAACACCGGCCGTCTTGAGGAGTGCTGGTGCTGCGGAACAGCGGCAGTCATCTCGCCGATCGGCGAACTTGCGTTCGACAATAAAAAATACATCATCAACGATTTCAAGACCGGACCGCTGACGAAGAAGCTCTACGATGAGCTCACAGGCATCCAGTGGGGCACGAGGCCGGATCCGTTCGGCTGGACAGTCCCGGTGATCTAGTTTTTTATATTCGTTAAAAATATTACGGGCCGCCTGATCTTCCGGCGGCCCGTATGTTTTTTGTCAGTATCCTTCAGGGATCCTATCTCTGAATTCCTGCGCTTCCCTGTCAAACATCATGAGTCTGAGCGAGATGTCCTCGATCTGTTTTTTGACCTGATCGGGAGAAGTCCCTCCGAGGGTGTTTCTCCTTTCCACAGATCTTCTCGGCGATAGAAGCGGGAGAAGGTCTTCGCCGACTTCCGGGATGTGGGTCTGCCACTCTTCCAGGGTCAGAGACGTCAGCGGTTTTTTGCTGTCCAGGCAGTACCTGACTATCCGGCCCACCTTTTCGTGGGCGTTCCTGAAGGGGACTCCCTTAAGCACAAGGTATTCTGCTACATCCGTCGCCAGGATCAGACCGTCGCTGAACCCCCTGTTCGCCGCCTCTTCATCCACCCCGACCTCCCTGATCAGGGACGGGAGCACTGAAAATATCCCGTGCAGGCATTCAAGCGTCCTCAGCAGAGAGCGCTTGTCGTCCTGGAGGTCACGGTTGTATGTGAGGGGTATCCCCTTGGTCATGGTAAGGAGATCCATCAGCGCGCCGTTGAGCTGCCCGGCCTTCCCCCTGAGCAACTCAAGGACATCAGGGTTTTTCTTTTGCGGCATTATGCTGGAACCTGTGCAGAATGAGTCGGGAAGCTTCACCCAGCCGAACTCGGAGGAGAAATATATGATCAGGTCTTCCGAAAGCCTGCTCACATGGCCCCCGAAGACGGCCGCGAAGTACAGCACATCCATAAAATGATCGCGGTGGGCCACTGTGTCCATGCTGTTTCCCGATACCGATGAAAATCCAAGATCCCTGCAGGTAAACTCCCTGTCAAGCGGGAGGGTCGATCCGGCCAGCGCCCCACAGCCGAGCGGGGACTCGTCCACCGAATCATAGGCGTCGAAAAGCCGTTTGGCGTCTCTCATAAAGGCGTGGGCATGAGCCATCCAGAACTGTCCCATCGAGATCGGCTGGGCCTGCTGGAGGTGGGTATATCCCGGCACTATCGTTTCAGCGTGTTCCTCTGCTTTTTTCAGGAGTGCCGATATCAGGTCTCTGAGGCCGTCCCATATGCTGAGAAGTTCCTTGCGCAGATAGAGCCTGACGGTCGTATTTGACTGATCGTTCCGGCTGCGTCCCATGTGAAGCCTGGCGCCTGTCGCACCGCAAAGTTCTGTCAGCCTTGACTCTATGTTCATATGCACATCTTCGAGAGATACTTTCGGGACGAATTCTCCTCTTTTGATCTCATCTGCTATCAGGGAGAGGTTTTTCTCTATTGTCGATGCTTCTTCATCAGAAAGCAGTCCCACGTGACCCAGCATACGGACATGGGCGATGCTCCCCCTTATGTCCGCAAGCGCCATGATCCAGTCCATATCGAGCGACTGCGTAAATTTCTGGACTGCTTCGTCCGTGTCCTGAGAAAAACGGCCTTTCCACATCATCTATCCCGTCCTTTTCTTTATTCAGCATCAATAATAATTATGACTCTATAGAGGTGGAAACTATTATAACAGCACTTGCTCGTATGAGGCGGTCCAGGGCTTGCCCCGGTCACTCTTCCTCCGAGTCCCTGAATCGGGCAAGCCTTGCGTTTGCCTCGCTTTCAGAGCCTCTGAAATCAAGGGCCCTCGTCCACGCTTTCTTTGAGATCTCGAGCATCCCCGCCCCTTCCCAAAGGTCGCCGCACCTTATCATATCGTTCCCGTTCGTTCCCTTCATCCATCTCAGCAAGAGAACCGATGTGGACCTGAAGGGCTGCCATGGATATAACATCAAGCACGTTATGGTAAAAGACCCCCCTTAGGGGCGAGGCGTCCAAGCTTGCAAGGAAGTTGGTATATATCCGCGGTATCTCCCTTCCGGGCACATCTTCACCGCTCCTGTGGACACCAAGGACCATCCGTTCGACCGTTGAAAGCGAGCAGGATGGGAGCCTGCCTCTGTAAAAGTGTCTTGCAAGCATGAGAAGGTCCATGTGGGGCCTGCCTTCCCATCGCGGGGCAGACTTTGCGATCCTGTGTCTGATCCTGAGAATGGGAAGGTCAAAGGATCTGCCGTTGAAAGTCACGAGCCCATAGTCATCCTCTGGAAGCTCAGATCCAAGCGCTTTGAGCCAGTTCTTCTCCCATGCCGGTCCCGCCATGAAAAGCTGGACCACCCTGAAAGACTCCTCTTCGTTGAAGCCGAGCCCCACCAGAAAGGCGTATGCACCTCTGCTCCCGGAAAGACCGGTGGTCTCAAGGTCAAGGTATACAGACCGCCTCTTCCCTCCCCAGAATGACAGAAGTTCGCCGGATGGAGACGGATCGGCAAGGACCCCGCGCCCGTACCGCCTTCCGTATGGGACCGAGAGTTCCATTCTGTATACGCCCCTGGCCGTCCATTCTCCTTCGGGAAGTCCCGAAACATCGATCTCATTGGGAAGCATTGATCCGGAAGGCATCACCGGATCTTTGAAATCATCGGGAAGAAGACAGTCCAGCTTCCCGAAGAGTTCGGTATCCCGCCCAAATTTATCCTTCATCTGATCTCACCAGATCTATGACCGCTATTTCAGGCGGCGCAAACAGCCTGACGGGAGGACCCACGAATCCTGCACCGTTGCTTACGTAGAGAAAACCTCCGCATTTGAGTTTTTTCAACCCTCTGGAATATCCCGCTATCATGTGCCTGGAAGAGGCCAGAGGGAAAAGCTGTCCCCCGTGGGTATGACCTGAGAGCTGAAGATCGAAGTGTCCTTCGGTACCTTTTTCCACAATTGGGCGATGCCTCAGCAGAAGAAGGAATTTATTCCTCTGTTCCCTCTCGTAAGAGAGGACAAGAAGCTCAGAGCGGGACAGGTTCCACTGTCCCTTAATAAGATGATCCCTGTCGTCTGCGCCGGCTATTATGATCCCGCCCGCTTCCGCAGCCTCGGTCTTCAGGACCTTCATGCCGGCGGATTCCATGAAGAAGACGGCCTCGTCGATATCGTCGTAATAGTCATGGTTTCCCGGAACGGCATACATCCCGAATCTGGGCTTGATACGCTTCAGCATGGCTATCTCACGCCTCCGGCCGGCAAGTTTCCCGTCAGCCAGATCTCCGGTCACCACCACTATATCAGGGTCCGTCTCCCTTACCTTTCTCAGGATCTGTGCGAGCAGGGGAAGACCTACGAATGGGCCGAGATGGAGGTCGGTGAGCTGTACTATTCTGAGTCTGTCACAACCCTCGGGAAGTTTGGAGGTCGGGATCCTTATCATGGTTTTATGTACTGTGCTGGCTTCCTTGATGCCCATTCCCGTCACGGCCAGTCCGATGACGAAGGCCACCGAAAGTTCAGACATCCCGGACAATCTGAATGAGGTCAGGTTTTCAATCAGGTCAATAAACAACAGCGAGAGAAACGTCATAAGCACGAAGAACATCCAGACTCCGCCGATCCTGTCGGTCCATTTTCTTCCCTCGTATGAGGTGATCTTGTCAGTCCTTCTTGAAACATATAGGACGAGCATCATTAGGATGCTCCATATCAGCCACGCGAGGCTGATCATTCTTCCCTCCGCAGCCGCAGCGATCCTCGCGTAGATGAAGATGTGGACGAAGATCAATGCCGCGCCTAATATCACCCACAGCACCGGATGTTCCGAAAATCTTTTCTCGTATACCCTGTCGTTCATTATATCTGCGCCGAATACAGTCTTCCGAATGACTCAAGTATCTTCTGCCATATCGGTCTTTTTTCCCACTCGCTCAGATGCAGCTCTTCGGAGTCCTCGATATCGGCAAGGAACTGCTTCGCAAATTCCCCATTTATCCCCTTGTCGTATATGAAGAGCTGGTTTTCGAAGTTGATCTCGAGGCTCCTGACATCCATGTTGCATGTTCCCACCGAAGATATGTCGTCATCGGCAAGAACGGTCTTCGTGTGGATGAACCCTTTTTTGTAGCGATATACCCTCACTCCTGCCCCCAGCAGCGGTTCGATGTTGCCGCGGCTCCCCCAAAAAACGAGGAAGTGGTCTTTTACCGACGGGATCATCACCCGTACGTCCACGCCCGCCAGGGAGGTCGTCATCATCGCGTTCATCAGGATGGGACCGGGGACAAGATAGGGCGTGGTTATCCAGACCCTTTCCTTCGCCCTTGATATCATGCTGAAATAACCCATCGATATGGAATGCCAGGCGTTGTCCACACCGCTTGAGACTACCTGCATCGGCAGGACGGGAAGAGAGGAGTGATCCCGTTCAGGCATGTTGCCGCAGTCATCACAGGATACGTTCTCGCATATCTTGTCGGGGTCCTCTCCGGATCTCATGCACCAGTCATAAAGGAATATCTTGTGAAGCTCCGCCACTGATTCCCCTTCGAGCCGAACATGGGTGTCGCGCCAGTGTCCCAGCGGCCCCCTGCCGAGGTATTCATCACCGATGTTGAGTCCGCCCGTGAATGCTACCTCTCCGTCGATGACTATTATCTTTCTGTGGTTGCGGAAGTTCATCTGTCTTCTGAACATCGGGAAGGAGACCGGCATGAATGAATGGCATTCCACACCCGCGCTTCTGAGTGTCTCCACGTATTCGCGCTTCAGCTTCCAGCTGCCGACCGCATCATAGAGGACACGCACCTTAACTCCCCTTGAAGCAGCTTCAATAAGGATATCCCTGATCTCACGGCCGATCCCGTCATCCTTGATGATATAGTACTGCATGTGTATGAATCTCTTTGCCTTCCTGAGTTCGCTTTTTATCGAACCGAACGTGGCTTCTCCGTTGACAAGGATCTCCATCCTGTTCCTGAGCATCAGGTCTGCGCCGCTGACAGTGTGTATCGCTTTGCCTATGAGGAACCTCTTGTCCTGCGTAAAGGGTGTCATGTCCGTCAGCATGGCTTTTGATGGTTTGAAGAGTTTTCTGGTCTTAATATTTTTGAGGTCGGGGCCGAGCAGCATGTAGATGATGACCCCTATGACGGGGACCAATACCAGTGTCAGGAGCCACAGTATGGTCCTGTCCGGATTCTGTCCCTCCATGAAGATGATCGCGCCGATCACGAACGCATATATTATAAGGATGTGCACTGTGTAACTTTTCGCTGTATGAAAGAATGATGCCATTTCGGACGCAAACTCCGGGTGGAGGGAGAGGCCCTCTTTGACGGAATATACGACGGTGCTGTCGATAAAATCGATTATAGTCGGCATAAGTCCGGCGACAAATGCCGCCAGTATCATGAACAGGACAATTCTGGTAGTCTTCCACATTAGCCTATCACGTCCTTCAGCAATCTATTATATCTGATATAATTTATAGTCGTAACTGCAACTTCGCAAAGACGGGAGCGCTCTTTATGATCCGTTTGAAATTTGAACCGCGTCTTGACAACCCTGCATGGGTAAATGTCCTTATACCTGTCGCAGCCGTTGTTTTCGGCCTTTTCGCGGGAGGCCTGCTTTTCTTTATACTTGGCGTAAATCCTTTCGAGGCATACTGGGCCGTCCTGAACGGAGCTTTCGGCAGCATATACGGACTTAGCGAAATAGTGACAAAAGCCATCCCGATCACACTTACCGCCCTTGCCGGGCTCATCTGTTACAAGATGCTGATCTGGAACATTGGGGCAGAGGGACAGCTCTGTATGGGAGCTATCGCCACAGTGGCCGTAGTGAGGTTTTTCTTTGTTGACAACTGGGCAGTGATGTTCGTTATCATGTTCTTCGCAGCGGGGATTGCCGGAGGGCTCTGGGGAGGGCTTGCCGGCTTCCTTAAGGCAAGATGGAACGTCAATGAGACTATAACGACCTTGATGCTGAACTATGTCGCGATAAACATCTCTGAATACTTCATCTATGGTCCATGGAAAGACCCTATGAGCTGGGGTTTTCCCTTCACGGCAAATTTCCCGGATGCTGCGAGGCTTTGGGTCTGGGGAAACACAAGGATCCACGCCGGCATTTTTATAGCACTGGCAGCAGCAATGATCCTTCAGGTGATCCTCAAAAGGAGCAAATGGGGATATGAAATAAGGGTAATAGGCGAAAATCCCCGGGCGGCACGCTACGGGGGTATGGATATCGCAAAAAATATCCTTCTCGTAACATTCATAGGAGGAGCCATAGCAGGGCTGGCCGGAATGGGTGAGATAGCAGGTCTGCACGGCAGGATGAGCCGCGGCTTCACAATGGGATACGGATATACAGGCATAACCGTGGCTTGGCTTTCCAGGCTTTCTCCAATATATGTCCCGCTTGTCTCGTTTCTCTTGGGGATCTTGCTTGTTGGAGGGGACACTCTTCAGGTCGTAATGGGTCTTCCAATGGCAAGCATCCAGATCCTTCAGGGGCTTATCCTTTTTTCAGTGCTTGCGGCTGAGACCCTTTCAAGATTCAGGATAAAGATAGTAAGAGTTTCTGCAGGCCCTGCAGAGGAGGCAAAATAGATGGATTTCCTGATAGCTATCCTGGCTTCAGCGGTCAGAAGCGGGACACCCGTACTTTACGCTACACTCGGTGAAGTGATCTCCGAGAGAGCCGGGGTCATGAACCTTGGACTTGAAGGGGTAATGCTTGTCGGAGCTTATACCGGGTTCGCAGTCACAAAGTCAACCGGCGATCCCTGGCTTGGACTCCTCGCCTCATTTTTCGCAGGTGCGGCAATAACACTGATCCATGCATTTTTGTGCATCACCCTGATGTGCAACCAGGTAGTAAGCGGCCTTGCGATGGTCCTTACAGGCTACGGCCTCAGCGCACTTCTGGGCAGGAGCGTGATCGGAGAGACTATCGCCGGAATGACAGCGTATAAAATGCCTTTTCTCGGTGATATTCCCTTCATAGGACCGATCTTCTTCCAGCACAACGCGATGGTCTATGTTTCATACGCTCTCATCGCGGCGCTGTGCTGGTTTCTCTTCAGGACACGCGCCGGGCTGAATCTGAGAGCAGTCGGTGAGAACCCCAGGGCGGCAGATGCAATGGGGATCCCTGTCACATACATTCGCTACTTCTACTGCATGTTCGGCGGCGGCCTTGCCGGACTCGGCGGCGGCTATCTTTCTGTAGTCTACGCTCAGATGTGGATCGAAGGCATGACAGCCGGAAGGGGATGGATAGCTGTCGCACTTGTGATATTCGGACTTTGGAACCCTGCGCGCGCGGCCCTGGGTGCTTATCTTTTCGGTGGAGTCGAAGCCCTTCAGCTAAGGATGCAGGCAATGGGCTCAAGTATTTCAGCATCTCTCCTGCTTACGCTGCCATATCTGATGACAATTATCGTCCTGACTATTGTTTCCATCAGGGCAGGGAAGGGCATACTCCTGGGCGCGCCTGCGGCACTAAGCATTCCGTTCAGACGGGAAGAC
>DBRW01000053.1 GCA_002306075.1 Synergistaceae bacterium UBA1358 | reverse complement strand
CCAGCCCGAGTTCCTCACGAACATGATACTGTCCAGGATAAATCCTCTGATCGAATTCAAAGACATACCCTTTCCCGTCACATTCGAAAAGGTCATCATGACCGAAAGATCGGTGATCCTGACCGGGAAACCGAAGGAATTCAAAGAAGGAAAGAGCTGGCACTGGGAAAAACCTTAAATAAACAAACTATACAGTCCTAACAACGTATAAGCAAAACAGGATGATCTGCCGCACCGTTGGCAGATCATCCTGTTTTTATGAAATAGTCAAATAAAGTCTAAGTCAATATACTCTATTGAAGCTATTATATTACAAAAACCGGAGACATTTTCCCGGTCTTTCTACGGCTGCCATCTGTATGATCCCCTCTCGGAAAGCAACATGCCGCCCCACAGTACCGACAATATTCTCAGGATTAGCAAGACTGTTTTTGTTTCGTCCGCAAATTGTCTTTTTCTTGATCCATGTTATTATTTTCTGAATTATTGCCAACATACACACATTTTCTGTCCACACTGTGTGGATAATGCAAAAATCTGACCCGTATCTCGGCTTCCCTAACGGTTGTTCGCAGAAATCACAAACTGGGATTTCTGATATATATGTCCCAAAAATTGGCGTTTGTTTACATATTAGTATCATCATATCCACAAAACAGTCTTAATTGGGCAAGGATTATCCACGCCCTAAAAATCTTGATGGTCATTTATGGTCAGTCAATCTTGACTTTGTTATATTTTGCGCTTGAGCTATGGTTCTGAGGTTTTGCTCATTTCACAATACACTGACAGTTGTTTGTGGATATGTGGATATTTAATGTGGATTTAAATGTTTTTTTGATTTTCTCAGAGAGGGATCTTCATGATACAATTGTCCGGACAGACTTCCTTCGCAATAATCTGTCCCCCGGGGTGAATATCGATGACCAAAGATCTGGATATTTTATGGAACGAATTCAAAACTCACTGTGTGGAGGTCATTTCCAGCACTGACAGTGCCATCAAGACATATCTTGACACGTGTCTTCCCGTCTCAATGAAGGATGGGATACTTGTCCTGGATGTTCCTACCCCGTTTGCGAAGGAACAGATCAAATCCCGCTTTCTCGATGACATGAAAAATCTTCTGTCCGAGACAGGATTCGGTTCGGGCATAGAGATAGAGGTCAGCCAGGAAATAAAAGAGGACGTCGGCGCTGCAGGAAGGGCCGTTGCCGCAGCCACACCCGCAAAGCTTTCGCTCAGCAGGAACGGTCTCAACCCGAATTACGTCTTTTCGTCCTTTGTCGTAGGAAAATCAAACAGACTGCCTCACGCTGCGTGTCTTGCCGTGGCAGAATCGCCCGGCATTGCCTACAACCCGCTCTTTATCTGGGGAAAGGTCGGTCTGGGCAAGACGCATTTGATGCATGCGATAGGACACCACACTGAAAAGACCCAGCCGAATACAAAGGTCCTTTATGTGAGTGCTGAAAAATTTACAAACGACCTTATCACATCCATAAGAAATAACACAAACAATGAATTCAGGTCACGCTACAGGGAACTTGATGTCCTGATGATCGACGACATACAGTTCATAGCGGGCAAGGAACAGACCCAGGAGGAAGTATTCCACACATTCAATGCCCTCCACAATTCAAAAAAACAGGTAATTATAAGTTCAGACAGGCCTCCCAGAGATATACAGGGAGTGGAGGACAGACTTGTTTCCCGTTTTGAGTGGGGTCTTGTCACCGACATACAGCCGCCGGATCTTGAGACAAGAGTTGCGATACTCCAGAAGAAGGCAGAAATTAAAAATTATAAGATACCGGATGACATCATTCTTTTTATTGCCCAGAACATCCCCAGCAACATAAGGGAACTTGAAGGCGCACTCAACAGGATAGTCGCTTGTTCTGAGTTCAACTCGGACCCGATGACTATGGAGAACGTATCTGTGTGGCTGAAAGACCTCCTGCATGATACGCGTTCCGGTCCTGTCAATATCGGGCTTATCCAGCAGCTGGTGGCGGAGACCTTCGGCATCTCCACAGACGATCTTCTGTCTCCGAAAAGGACCGCAGATCTTGCCCTGGCTAGGCAGGTGGCAATGTATCTGGCAAGAAACAGGACCGGAGAAAGCCTTCAACAGATAGGCTACGCATTCAACAAGAAGGATCACACGACCGTTATCCACGCATGTAAAAAAGTTGAAGAACTTCTGAAAAATGATCTGCGTGTACGTTCTTTTGTGGATAATGTTGTAAGCAAGCTGTAGATTCAAGTTTTTTTTCGTGTATATTTTTGCGATTAAAATATAATTTTGCTCTTGCTGTCGCTTTTTTGTGTATAGTGTGGATGGATCAAGTTTCTGCCTCAATTTTTGTCCACAGAATTAAATCAATGACTGCAAGCGTTTTACGGCATTTTCAACAAATCCACAGCCTCTACTACGCCTATTACTTTTTTTGATATTATATAGATAAGAGCAGGAGGTCATCCTAATGAAACTTTTGATAAACAAAAAATTATTCCTCCAGAGCTGGGGACTTGCTGAAAGAAGTACTTCTAGTTCCAGCTCAATGAGTATCCTTTCATCTGTTCTTGTAAAAGCGGATAGGGATAAGGTAACGCTTCAGGCAACAGATATAAGAACTTCTATAATTTGCTCTGCATCCGGTGTTAACGTCCTTGAACCGGGAGAAGCGGTATTTCCTGTAAAAATAGTCAGTGAGCTCTTTAAGAAATCGCCCGGAGAGGAATTTAACCTTACTGTATCCGACGGTAAGGTAATACTTAAGGCCGGCAGGAGCAAATATAACTTCAGCACATATCCGGTAAGGGAATTTCCTTCGTTGCCTACATCTGCAGGTGCGGAACTTTTTTGTAAGCTTTCTGTCGGAGAACTCGCGGAGGTAATTGAAGAGGGTACACTGGCAGCTTCGTCAGGAGAGGAATTTCCTCTTTATCTTTCTTCGGCTAATTTCCAGATATCCAGCGGACGTCTGAATATAGTTTCTACCGATACAAGGAGGCTTGCCCTCTCCGGTTCGGCTGTAAGCGAAAGTGTGGACTCCGACAGCGCCCTTCTGCCTATGAAGGGTATCAAGGAGATACAGAGGATCCTTGCTTCCCTGAACCCGGAGTATATGGTGGAGATACTTTATGATGACGCTCAGTTTTATTTCAGGGCTGACAATGTTGAATTTACAGTGAGAAGGGTCGAATCGCACTTCCCTGCTTACGAAAAGATCCTCCCCAAAAACCATCTGACGACTGCAGTCCTTGACAGGGGAGATCTAATCTCTGCACTGGAAAGGGTCGACGTGATAGTAAAAGATTACAACAGGATGGTCATTCTCGACATTGCGAGGGAAAATTCGTTCGTAATGCGCGGAAGGGCCCCAGACTTCGGAAATGCGAAAGAAGAGATATATGCGGATATTTCCGGAGAAAACCTCAAGATAGCCGTAAATTCTAAATTTTTCATGGAAGCGCTCAAAGTTCTCAGGGATCCCCAGGTAAGGCTATCCTTCAACGGCTCGTCCGGACATATGGTGGTCAAAAGGGCCGACAGTGAAAAGTTCATCTGTCTGATAGCACCCATCAACCTTACCGAAGATGAGTTGAACATGGGCGATACAGAGCCGGATTCCGGAGATGGGATATAGCCGGGTAAGGTTCAATAACTTCAGAAATATTGAACCCCGGGAGATTAAGTGGTCCCCGGGGTTGAATTTACTTACGGGTCCGAACGGCTCGGGCAAAACTAACATACTTGAGGGCATAAACATCGTTTCCGGGTGGGGCCCGCTCGAACGGGGCACAAGATCATCCTCTCTCCCGACATGGAACAGCGGCTCTTCGGAGGTACAGTTAACGGGTCAGCTTGACGATGAAAGCGGAGAGATAATAAAGGTCAAGATCTCATCAAGATATACGGTCAGGATCGACGAAAAGCCTGTCACGGCCACGGAACTCAGATGGAAGATCCCTGTACTGTCCTTCCTGCCCAACGATATGTCGATAATAGAAGGGCCGGCCTCCTTCAGGAGAAGGATGATGGATATGGTCCTTGCGCTCATAGTTCCCGTTTATGCATCAAGGCTGAATGATTACAGGAGAGGGATCAGGCAGAAGACGGCGATCCTCAGGAACGGAGGACGGACGGAACTTATAGACAGGGCGCTCCTTCCCCTCGCATCATGGATATGGAAGATGCGTGAAGAGGCTGTCGCAATGATCTCGGGATCGATGAACGATATGTGCGGGCTCCTGCCCTATCCCACAGAGATAAGCCTCCAGAGGGGAGGGGCCGGGGCTTCTCCGGCCCCGGAAGAGGATTTCATACACTCTCTGAGACTGAACAAGTCAAGGGAAGATGCCATGAAAGTTCCCATGGTCGGACCGCACAGGGACGATCTGCTGATAAGGGCCAACGGTGCGCCTGCGTCGCGCTCCCTCAGCAGAGGCTTCAGAAGGCGCACAGCGATAGCACTGATACTTGCAGTTGCAGAAGGAGTCAGGAGGAAGCTCGGCAAAAACCCCGTGCTCCTTCTTGACGAGATAACAGCAGAACTCGATTCGGACGGCAGAAACATCCTGTTCTGCGCTCTGACGGAGAAAAATACGCAGGTTTTTGCCTCCACCGCTGAGCCCTTTGCTGAAAAATTTCCGGGCAGGATATACCGCATAGATTCAGGGAGAGTTGAGACAGTAAATGAAGATTGAAGACATGTATGACGTAATAGTTATAGGAGGAGGTCACGCAGGCTGCGAGGCAGCGCTTTCAGCCGCACGCATGGGATCCAGGGTGCTGATGCTCAACCTCTATCTGGACAACACAGCCATGATGCCGTGCAACCCTTCTATAGGCGGCCCCGCAAAAGGCCATCTGGTCAGGGAGATTGACGCGCTGGGCGGAGAGATGGCAAAAGCGGCCGACAGCGCCACCCACCATCTCAGATGGCTCAATACCTCCAAAGGACCGGCTGTGAGGACCCTAAGGGCACAGTGTGACCCGGTAAAATACGGCAACCATTACAGGAAAGCTATCCTTACTTGCCCGAACCTTGAAGTCCACCAGGCAATGGTCACCGATCTTTTGACCGAAAACGGGAAGGTCGCCGGTGTCAGGATAAGGACAGGTCAGAAGTTTCTCTCAAAGACAGTGATCATCGCGACGGGGACATATCTTGCCGCCAGGATATTTATAGGGCTCACCTCTTATAAATCGGGCCCCCTGGGCATGGTCTCAGTCTCCGGCCTCTCGAAGAGCTTAAGGGAGAACGGTCTGAAGACAGGCAGGCTGAGGACGGACACCACCCCCAGACTCCTTGCGGACTCCGTGGACTGGGATATGCTGGACCGGCAGGAAAGCATCAGCGAGCCAGAATCATTTTCTCATTTCGGGCAGAAAAGGGTCTATAAAGGAGTTATTTGTGCCCTTACAAGGACCAATGCCGATACCCATGAGGTAATGAGAAAATACTTCGATCGCTCTCCCCTGGTACAGGGCACCCTTGACTCAGAAGGGCCGAGATATTGCCCTTCCATAGACGACAAGGTCATAAGATTCCCTGAAAAGGATACACATCCCATTTTTCTTGAACCCATAAATCCTGAGGGCCGTGAGGTGTATATGCAGAATTTTTCCACATCCATGTGCCTCGAGGCCCAGTTGGAATCTGTCAGGACGCTGAAGGGGTGCGGATCTGCCCATATATTGAGGCCCGGATATGCCATAGAGTATGATTTTGTGGATCCCACCCAGCTTTATCCGTGGCTTGAAACCAGAAAGATCCCCGGCCTTTTCCTGGCAGGGCAGATAAACGGCACCTCCGGATACGAGGAAGCCGGAGCCCAGGGACTTATGGCAGGAATAAACGCTGCACTGAAGGTCAAAGGCCTTGGACCGCTGGTGCTGAAGAGAGATCAGGCCTACATAGGGGTCCTCATAGACGACCTTGTGACCAAGGGGACCAATGAACCGTACAGGATGCTTACAAGCAGGTGCGAATACAGGCTGCTGCTTCGCCACGACAACGCCGACACCAGGCTCTCTCAGACAGGCAGGGAAATAGGCCTCCTGAAGGATGAAGAATGGAACATACTTCAGGACAGGTGGAAACGCGTTGAAGAGGAGACCGAACGGATACAGAGGATCAGGATAAGTTCAACGGAAAAAGTCAACCAGATCCTGCGGGGTGCCGAATCTTCGCCGCTTTCGGAAACCCTGCCGGCAATAGAACTTCTCAGAAGGCCTGAGATCAACTGGGAAGTTTTTTCGGATATCGTATCATCGCCGCTCGAAAAGGAACTGGGAGAGAAAATATCTGTCTCAGTCAAGTATGAGGGCTATATCGAAAGGCAGATGCGCCAGGTCGATAAATTCAGACGGATGGAGATCCTGAAATTTCCGGAGGATTTTGATTTTGAACAGGTACATGGCCTCTCCGCCGAAGGAAGGCAGAAGCTGTTAAAGTATATGCCCGGCACCCTCGGACAGGCATCCAGGATATCAGGGATCCCTCCGACGGACATACAGCTGCTGTGGGTGGCTGTCGAGAGCAGGAGACGGTCAGGGGAGAAGGCTGACTCGGATGGATGATATAAAAAGTACCGAAGAAGCCCTCAGAAACAATGCCCCTTACAGCCTGAAGCTCTGTATGAAGCTGGCCGAACTTGAAAATCACTGGCCTGAAGTCGTTGGCAAGGCTGCTGCGGAAAGAAGCGCTCCTGTCTCATGCGAGTACACCGATGAAGTTCCGGTCATCTCCGTACACGTGGATTCCCCGGGCGTGCTTCCGACCATGATGTCAAGGAGATCCGTTATTTCAAGGTCTGTAAGCAGATATTTGGGGGTGAAGGAGGTCAGGCTTGAGATAAAGGTAGGAAAGGTAAGGAGGCAGACCTCCGCCAAAGACCCGCTCCCGGACCATCTCAGGCGCCCGCCAGTCCTGATCTCTGAGGCCAGCCTCCAAAAGAATATCAGGGAGATAAGCGCGGAGGTCAAAGACGAAGAACTTGCAGAAAGCCTGGCCAGATTAAAGACGGTGATCGAAAGACTCAGTATGAGGAAGAAATGATCACATCGGTCTGTCCTGTCTTTGAAAAGCCCTTGTCTGTCATCTATAATGCAGTAAAAATGCGGATTGTGGCCGGGAAAGAACTAAGATATAAAAATATGAAGACATCATCAAAGTAATTAGGTAATAAAAATAGAGAAATGGGGGCGTTTTAATGAAACTCGGAGATCTGATCCAGAGCGGAGACTTCAAAGGAGAAAAGCATGTACCGGTAATAGAGGCTCCGGCAAAAGTTAAAGCGGGCGAGCCATTCAAAGTTATCGTTTCGGTTGGAAAAGAGATCCCTCATCCCAATAAGCCGGAGCACTTCATAAGCTGGATACAGCTTTTTTACAAACCTTTCGACGGTAAGTTTGTGATTGAGCTTGCAAAGTTTGACTATACCGCACATGCGGCATCGATGGATCCGGCAGCGCCCGGTCCGGCAATGACGGAACCATGCAGCTGTGCGACGCTCAAACTTGCGAAGTCCGGGACTTTGATCGTTCAGAGCTACTGCAACATACACGGGCTTTGGGAATCTTCGGCGGAGATAGAGGTAGAATAAGGTCGTTCCCGACCTGAAGGATAACAGCAGCTAAATAGGGAAGGCATGCGCCTTCCCTATTTTTATATATTTGGAATACAATATGTACGTGGTCCGTTCCCGCACCCGTTAACACTTACATTTAACGATAAATCATATAAATGTAAATGGTTTATTTCGGGTTGTCCACGTGTTCTGTAGTGTAAGAGATGAAAACGGGGACATTATAGGCTGAGAAGACAGAGTTGGTCACAAAAATATCCACAAGTTGTGGATAAAATTGTTGTTAAGGAGGTGAAAATGTGGACCAAGGTCGAAATTCGCAGACCACGAAAAACAAATATGGCATATTTTTCTTTGTTTTGACCTTTATCTTTATTTTGATCGGCTGTGAAATTTCCTGGGCCTCGAAACCGCTGACAGTCATTGACGATCTTCAGAGAAGCGTTGAACTTCCACGTCCCGCGGTCAGGATAGTGTCCTTGAGCGATGCCCATACAGAAAATCTCGTCGCTATCAGAGCGGTCCGCCAGCTTGTCGGGGTCAATTTTTCAGCTGACGGCAAATGGGTCCTCAAAAACATACCAAGGCTCTCATTGACGCCCTCCGCAGAACAGATAGCAGCCCTGGACCCCGATATAGTGATAGTTGATACCGGGTGGGCGAAGAAAAACATGGGCCTTATGAAAGACCTGGATAAGGCCGGGATCAAGTATGCCGCGTTGGACAGGCCTAAATGGGCGGTCCTGACACAATACCTTGAGAAGTTGGGCGCCATTTCCGGAAGATCAAAAGAGGCCGCCCAGACGCTTTTGCTGTCGGAAAAATCCCTGTATAAAGGTGAGATAAGATCTGCAAAGACTAAAAACAAGAAGGTATTCGTCATTGCGGGAGCAGATTTTTCAACATGCGCGGCTGATTCGTGGGGGGCCAGGCTTATAGATTCGACCGGAGCCAGGATCATAACAGACGCAGGCGGGACCAAAATAAAGGATTATCCGTGGTATATATTTTACGGCCCGCAAAAACTTGCTTCGGAAGGAAAGGACGCAGAGGTCATAATAACCCTTAAAAATATAAGGAGGGGCGTTGCCTCCGTCTCCAGAGAGGAGATAATGAAGGACACAAGGTTCAAGAATATACCGGCGGTCAGGAACGGCATGGTCTGGGAGATGGACGAATTCGACCTTATGCTCCCTTCGATCGTCAGGCTCGATTCCTCCCTTTTGAAGTGCTGGCAGCTTATCAGCGGTAGTAATAAGATCAAATAATAACTGCCGGGACCGGAGCATTATCGCCCAAGATCCCGGCAGTTCTTTGATTATTATTTATTTTATTTGCCGTATTTTGCTATCGCGGCACACATGACGAGCTTGTCATTGCCCGTGTTCACTATCCCGTGAGATCTCCCCTCTCTGCACAGAAACACGTCCCCCGGAAGTGCCCTGCTGTCCTCTCCCTCTTCGGTGTAGAGCCCCTCACCGGACATGATGAAATACACCTCTTCAGTACCTTCGTGCCTGTGGCAGCCTATAGAAGCTCCGGGATCGAGTTCGATCCTCGTCGACATGATAAAAACACCGTCCTGGTCCGGAATAGCGACAGGAAAAGTATCGGCGGCTCC
>DBRW01000072.1 GCA_002306075.1 Synergistaceae bacterium UBA1358 | reverse complement strand
GTTCGAATCTGGGTGCCGCCTCCAAAATGATTTGACCGATGTACATATAAAAGATCTCAGGGAAAATTCCCTGAGATCTTTTCATATTATTACGCACGGAAAATCAGAACAAAGAGGCCCTGCATCTGGCACTTATTTATCTCTTCGCGGATCCCTTATCAGGAGGATGACCGATGCTACTATCAGGGGCGTTGCGATCAGCATGCTCATTGTCAGACGCTCTCCTCCGAGAAACCATCCCAGAAATACCGCAACGACTGGATTGACGAAGGCATGGGTCGCGACCCTGTTTGCCGGCTGTACCCGCATGAGCCACAGGAAAGAGGAATATGCGACAAGAGAGCCGAATATGATCAGGTAGATAAGAGCGAGGAGCGATCTGGAGGAAAAAGAGGCCATGGATCGATAATTCCCCGTAAACGCAGAGATCATGAAATGGATCAGCATCATCACAGCTCCGCCGCACATCATCTGCATGCCCGAAGACATGAGCAGGTCCTCGTGGATCCTGGGATTTTTAGAGATGAAGGCTCCGGTCACCCAGGTGACCCCGCTCAGGATCAGCATCATGACCCAAATGATATAGCCAGATTCAAAGGAAAAGTCGGCATTGGGGTCTCCCGCCACGAGGAAAAATATCCCCAGGAACCCCAAGACTATCCCGGCATAGTGACTTCCCGAAGGTCTGGCGCCCTTGAAGAAGAGCCAGCCTATCAGGCAGAACCAGAGCGGTTCCAGCGCCACGAGAAGTGCCGCTATAGACGACGGCACCACAGTTTCGGCGGTCGTTATAAGTCCGTATGAGACTACGAACGGCAGGAGGGACGCATAAAAGGCGTTTTTCCATCCCTCTGCAGCCGTCCTGTATCCTGACATCACAGACCTAAGTACGAAGAGGATGGTCCCGGCGCAGAGAAATCTTGCACCGCCCGAAAAAAAAGGCGGTATCGTCTCGACCGAGAACCTGATCCCCAGATATGTGGATCCCCATATGATATACACCATAAGATAAGCAAACACCAAAGCTGCCTTTGAAGGTTTGCCCGTTCCCGCTGAAGACATGATGATACCCCTTTTCATCCTGTTTGCCGGCCTGTTCTGTGTGGACAGGACGTATCGTATTATAACTCCATCCAGCGTGATCATCTTCATTTTTTTTACCTCACGGCAATATGCTCATTGTGCAAATATATATTTTTGTGCAATAATGGCAGTCACCGACAAATTTCACCATTGTACGGCCCCTGTTATTGACCAAAGAAACCTCTAATCAGAGGAGGTCTGATTTTTGGAAAACAATGTTGTGATGCAGCTCTTCATACAAAGGCACTTGCCCGACGGAAGATCCCTCACGGTCCCCTGCACGATCGAAGTACTGTCAGAAAAGGATGAAAAATTATCCATCGAACTGCACAACGATGTGGCTTCAGGTCTGAGCCGTGACCTCTTCGCAGCAAGCACGGAAGAAGAACTCAGGAGATTTTTGACCAAAGACGGCATAGCGGTCGGAGCAAGGTCCGGCGGCCGCCTGGTCTGTCTGAGGACCCTCAAGATCTCGCCTGACTGGGTGAGGGAATCCCTTGCCGACTACAATCTGTCTCCCGAAACATACAGACATTCTGCGGTAACGGGTTTCTGCGTGGTAGACAGGGAGTTCAGGGGTAACAACATACAGTTCCTGACACAGTTTTATGCCGAGAACATCGTTTCAAGGAGTTTTGACTCGGTCATAACGACCGTATCGCCCCAAAATATCTTCAGCCTGCAGAACGTGCTTGCATGCGGATACCATATTATCGCCATCGAGTGGATATACGGAGGCTATCTCCGTTTTGTGCTGAAAAAGGAGTTCCGCCCAATAGATCCGCTATGGACACACGGACACCTGAGGATACCTATCAGGGATATCAAAAGGCAGAAGCAGGCTCTTTCGAACGGCTGCGTAGGCTACAAGATCATTAGAGGGCCAAGCGGGTTCGCTATCCTGTACGGCAGGGTCGGTCCCACATCCTCTCCAGCAGGGCAGAAGACGGCGCGCGGCAAATGATCGGAAAATGAAAAAGGCAGTCAGACCCAAAAGGTCCGGCTGCCATTTTATTTCTGCAGAAATGAACGATCAGATCAGTTTTTTTATCAATCCCAGGACCAGCCCGGATCCGGGCAATAAGGCGCGGGAAATTTTTTTCCCGGCGATGCCCACCGTCAGGCCGGCAAGCACCGCAGCGCCCAGAACATGAATGGGCCTCTTTCGGATCACACTGACAGGGTCCATCTCCATCATGGCTGACCTGAAATTGGCTTTGGCTTCTTCAATCGTCAGTTCTTTTTTGCTCCGTTCCAACACTGGAAGCCCCTTTTCCGTAAGATATCGTTCGTCCCTTCAGGATCAGCAATGCGCCGGATAACAGGAGCAAAGCCGCGACAATGAGCGCCGATGCCGGACGTCCCAGATGCTCGCTGAGCCAGAAATACAGCGCGGCTCCGACGACAAACAGGCCGCAGATGAGAAGAGAGACTCCGAGAAACATGACGAGGAGACCCTCCGCGACGAGGACCGCTCTCTCTCTTAAAGTCCTTCCCTCTGCTTCGATCAGGTCAAAAAAACTGACTATCAGATTGGTCAAAGTCTCCAAAATATCCACCCTGCCTGTTCCCAGGCCCCGAATGTCAGGGGCCTATTCCTCTTCGGATCTCCAGCAGCAGTAATCGAGAAGTTTGCCTATCACAATACCGGCTCCGAAGGCGATGACCACAGACAGGAAAGGATTATCCGATACTCTTGTCCCGACTTTGGCGACAGCCGCCCTTCCGGGCTCCTCGTATTTTTCGATCACGGGCTTTACCGCGGCCAGCAGGCTCTTCGCGCCTTCATCCAGGGTGCCCTTGATCTTGTTGAGATCTATGATCCGTTTGGCCTCGGCTTTTTCCTGCTGTTCCGCTATGGCGCATTTCAGAGCTTCGATCTCGGCCTTGAGTTCCATTATGACATCTTCGCTGGTCTTGACTTCTGTCATGGTGATCCATCCCCCTCTTCTTTTCAATTTTTTGCCACTCATATATGTTTTTATTTTGCTATTTTATCATGATAGAGTATTTTCGGGGAATAAGAGGTTAAAATAACAACGTGTTTTGCTTATTGAAATATGTCAGGCAGGAGGGATCCGAATGAGGGAAAACTACGTTGAAGTTCCGCTGCTTCAGCAGCGCGAGATAGAAATGAAGGTGCTGGGACCTGTCATAAGAGCATTCGCGACAGAGTTTGGAAAAGAAAAGACCTATGACATCGTGCGCAGGACGATGCAGGAGATATCACGCAGCCTTGGCAAAGAGATGTCCCTCGGGGGCGGAGGGCTTGAAAACCTCAAATCGAAGTGCATCTCAAAATGGAACAACGGAGGCGCACTCGAAGTCAGCATGAAGGAGGACTCTGACACCGTCCTGGCCTTTGACGTCAAAAGGTGCGACTTCGCAGACCTTTACAGGGAGCTTGGGTTCGGAGATATCGGAGCCCTCATTTCCTGCGACCGCGATGCCGCATTCCTCGAAGGCTTCGACCCGGAACTTGAACTCGTAAGAGAGAAGACCATTATGGAGGGCGATGATCTCTGTGATTTCTGCTACAGAAGAAAGGGATGACCTCCGCGCCGTAAAAGAAAAATACAGAGAGCTGACCGACTCGATCAGAAAACTCGGGAGGGCGGCCACAGCCTTTTCCGGAGGGGTCGACAGTTCTTTGCTCGCATATGCGGCAAAAGATGCCCTGGGATACGATGCGTACGCATTTACCCTATGGTCTCCGCTGCTGCCCGGGGATGACAAGAGAGAGATCTTATCTTTTGCGGCCAGGTACGGCATAAGGCTCTTCAAGATCGAACATTACGAACTCAGCAGCAATGATTTCTGCGAAAACAGCCCCGAGCGGTGCTATGTATGCAAATCGGCAAGACTTGATGCACTCGCTTCGCTGGCAGAAGAGCTTGATATCCCATGGCTGCTCGACGGTTCTAACATTGACGACCTGAACGACTGGCGCCCCGGAATGAGAGCCCTCAGGGAATCGAAGATCGCCAGATCTCCCCTTCTTGAATGCGGGCTCTCAAAAAAGGATATAAGGGAAATATCATCCTACCTGGGACTGCCGACAGCAGTCAAACCGTCTGCGGCATGCCTCGCTTCACGGATACCGACCGGGACCGTTATTACGAAAGATCTGATACTGAAGATAGATGCGGGAGAGGGCATGATCAAAAAATATCTTCCGGCAAACGCCCAATTGAGGATGCGATACGATGGAAGGACCGCAAAAATAGAGACAGACCGAGAGAACATACCCAGCCTGTCTCAGTCGTTGGTCTCGATATCCGAAGAACTTGCGCTTATCGGTATCGCGGATGTTTTTATAGAAGAGAACGGCTATGTTATGGGCAGCGCTACAGCTCGACCGAAATGAAGAGGGTCTGCCCGCCTCTCGACATCAGTATCCCGAGAGATCTGTTCTTCGCTCCCATGACCTTGTTCCAGTCATCCAGCGTTTTCATCTTCGTCCTGTTCACTTCCAGGATGACGTCTCCGGGCTGAAGACCCAGTCTTGCTCCGAGACTTCCTCTGTCGATGTCTGTCACTACCAGGCCTTCGTTTGAGTCAAGCTTGTACTGCCTCTGAAGTTCGCTGTCTATAACAGCCACTGTGATCCCCATCTGCTTTGAGAAGCCAGATGAGCTCCTGGGGCCGGAGGACGGCTTGCTGCCGCTCTTCTCCCCTTTGCCCTTGTCGATCTCGCCAAGGACGACCTGTACGTTCATCTTTTTACCGTCCCTGTAGATCTCGAAATCTACCTTCTCGCCGGCCATTCTGTTCCTGACGTTGAATACCACGTCCTGGCTGTTCTTTACTTTCTTGCCTCCGATCGAGACTATCACGTCGCCCCTCTTGAGGCCGTACTTATCGGCAGGAGAGTTAGGCTCTACATTTGCAATGATCGATCCTTCCTTTACGGGGATCTTGTAAGAATCGACAAGTGCGGCGGTCAGAGGCTGCACTGTTACGCCAAGCCATCCCCTGCGCACCTCTCCGTGCTTGATGAGGTCGTCCATGATCTGTTTGGCCATGTTGATGGGGACTGCAAATCCTATTCCCTGTGCGTATGGAACGATGGCGGTGTTGATGCCGATCACCCGGCCGCTGAGATCTATCAGGGGACCTCCGCTGTTGCCCGGGTTTATCGCCGCGTCTGTCTGGAGGAAACCCTGGAAATTGACACCGGGAGCCTGAAGCGTCCTGTTTTTGGCTGAAACGACCCCGGCTGTCACCGAATTCTCAAAGCCCAGAGGATTGCCGATGGCCACTACCCATTCGCCGACCTCTGTCGCGTCGGAGTCTCCGAGCACCAGCACCGGAAGATCAGGGGCCTTGATCTGTATCACCGCAAGATCGAAAGTAGGATCCTGTCCGATCTTTTTTGCATCGAAGGACCTTCCGTCAAGAAGAGTCACCTTTATCTTGTCGGCACCCTCGACAACATGGTTGTTCGTGAGGATATAGCCGTCCTTCGTGACTATGAAGCCGGAACCTTTTCCCCTTTGGGGGACTACCCGCTCCTGCGTTCCGCCGCCTCCGAAGATATCTCCCCCGAAGAACTCCTCAAAGAAAGGATCTCCTCTGAAAGGATTCGTTATCACCCTCTGTTTCACCATCGTTTCAGTGTCGATGTTAACGACGGCAGGGGAACTCTTCTTGACTATCGAGACGATGGGGTTGCCTGTGTAGACATCCTGCGCGTATGCCCCGTTAGTGGTCGAAGCTACAGTCCTGGTTTCAGATCCATCGGTATTTTTTACAACGCTGTATTCCGACGCAATAAAGGTCCCGAAGGCACCTCCCGCAAACATGATCGCTCCGGCTGCGGCAGCTATTCCAAATTTTTTCAAAGCAGTTATGAAATTATTCTTGTTCATAAACACACCTCCGCATTGCTGATCATAATAAATATCATATTACGGCTAATATTTTAATTATTGCAATATAAATTGCATCAAGGATATTACGTAAGGAAAAGAAAGTGAAATGACTTAAGTCAACTTTTTTTAATTTTTATGTTATTTTCTGTCTCGTTGTTATTTGTGTCTTTGCCTATTATAACCTGTTATAATATATTAAAGTAATATAATCCGGCCGCAGTGGGGTAGCCAGATGAGGAAGATATTCCGAACTTATTTTCCGACCACCCGTACATTTTTTATTCTGATAGCCTTTCTGGCTGTCACCTTTGTCGCCATCTTAGCACTCCTCGGCCATGTCAGGTCTATATTCTTTTCCCACGCAGACACCCAGAACCAGTCTATGGTATCACTTGCAGCCAACATGGTGAACGAACGCATCAACGCAAAGCTGATCCAGCTTCAGGCACTCGGATATACCTCCTCATCGCAAAAAGACCTGTCGGAAAAAGACTTCCTTGCAAGAAAACTCGAACAGATCGGGGCAGAGGCATTCAAGATAGGCTATGACTTCGTCCAGATTACGGACAGCATGGGAAATCATGTAAGCACGAGCGGTAAAAAAGCGAAAATAGTGGAGGCCGAGCATTTTTTCAGGGCGATCAGGGGTTTCAGCGCGGTATCAAACATCCTGAGCGATGACATGACCGAAACCGGCGGAACTTCAGACAATAAGGTCATAGTGGTCAGCGTACCGCTGTTCTGCGGGGCATCCGTCATCGGAGTCCTGTCAGCCGCTATAGATGTAGATAAGATCTCCATGCTGGAAAATATAAACATTCCTTACAGCGGGACTTTTATGTGCCTGATTGACGGCAACAACAACATAGTAGAGTATTCCGGCAGCTTTCTGAGAGAGTTCCCGCAGTTAACGAGGAGCTTCAATTTTTTCAGCCCGCTGTCGACTCTGATAGAGTCCGATGAACTGCTCTTCCTTAAAGAAGAACTGGCAGCCCTTGCCGGAACTGAGATAAAGCATCACAAAAGCAGCAAAAGCGACAGGATCCTTTCATTCGCTCACCTTCCCAATTCAGACAGTTGGAAACTTGTGGCGGTCTCGTCGGAAGACAGCATAAGGGCACAGCAATACAGCCTGCTTATGAAAATCGGAGCCTTTATCATGCTGTGCGTCTTACTGATCACGCTGACAGTCGTCTACCTTTACGTGATAAGGTGGAAATACAAACGTATCCGCGATCTCTCAAACACGACCATAAACAAGGCAGGGTTCAATTTTTTCAAAATATCGCCTGACGGGGATGTCACGGACTTTGACGACGACTTCGCGGTATTCCTCGGCATCGGCAGCGATAAAAAAGTTTTCAGCTTCAAAGATCTGCTCAGCGAGGAACAGCAGATCTTCCCAATGCCCGGGATGGACCGGGATACATCCTTCAAGCTCAGACTTTCCATAAAAAACAGCAGAGATAAGGATATTTTCCTTCTCGTCCAGATCATCGGGGAAAAGGAGAGGAATTCCTTCCCCGCCTTCGCGATGGACGTGACCGGCGATGAGATCCTGCAGGAAAAGATTAGAGACCTGGCTTATACCGACAAGACTACCGGCCTGCCGAACAGGGAGAGCTTCATCCTCAAGATCGAAAGCCTGAACAGGAAGAGCATGTCAACTGTCTTCAAAAGCGGGCTTCTTTTTATTGACATAAACAACAGCCACAGGATACTGGAGATATCGGGACACAGGCTCTTTGAAAAAATGCTGCGCGATGCGGCTGAGAGGCTTTCCGTTGTTGCCGACGCCAACGGCGGGGAGGTATTCAGCCTGGGAAGCGACGATTTCGTGATCGTTATCGACGATTTCAAGGAAGAAAGTGAGATGTACTCCCTTGCAGACAAGGTGTTCGCATCCTTTGCGATCCCCTTCCCGCTGGGGGACGCGCCCTATGAGGTAAGCTGCAGGATAGGATTAGTCGCATGCACAGAATATCTGAGAGGGGAACAGATCAGTCCCGGCGACATGCTCAGATACGGAGAACTGGCCGGAAGGCTTGCAAAGAAAACTCAAGGGGTATTCAGGCTTGACATGGAGTCTTACCTGTCCGCCATGAAAGAGCTCGATATGGAAGTCGTCCTGATAAACTCGATAAAAAACTGCGAGCTGAAAGTCGTCTACCAGCCCGTCTATTCTTACGGCCCCGACCGGATAACATCGGTAGAGGCGCTCATCAGATGGGAAAACGAGCGATACGGGAATGTCCCTCCCTCCACATTCATAGCTATCGCAGAAAGGTGCGGTTTCATAAACCAGCTCGGCGATTTTGTGATCGATGCGTCACTTGATCTCGCATCTAAGCTTTGCTCCGAGGGCAGGGATATCCGGGTGAATTTCAATGTCTCATCGCTGCAGTTCTCACAGAGCAGCTTTGCGGAAAAACTCACGGAAAAATTCAGATCCCGCGGCCTTCCGAGAGAGAGCGCAGGCCTCGAGATAACGGAATCATACCTTTGCGGCGATGCCTCCGACTTTATAGAAAAGCTGGAAATGATCAGAAAAGAGGGCATAATGGTCTCCATAGATGATTTCGGGACAGGTTATTCTTCCCTCTCTTACCTTAAAGACCTCCCAATAGATTTCATAAAGATCGACAGGAGTTTCATCAAAGGGATCGACCGTTCGGAAAAACATCTCAATCTTTTCAAAAGCATAACTGCTCTGGCAGGATCTATCGGCGTAGAGGTGGTCGCCGAGGGAGTGGAGACGGAGGATCAGCTTGAAGCGGTCCTGAAGTGCCGCTGCAGCCACATACAGGGGTTTCTGATCTCTGAGCCTATTGATGAGGACGCTCTTATGGACTTTATCAAAACTTACACGGGGCCCGGGAAAAAAGACTGATGAACGCAATGCGGGAAATAAACAAGAGCGGAGGGGCATCCTGCCCTCCGCTCCTGTTCATTATCCCAGGTCGTTCCGTATGGACACTATCTGCTCCGGGAAGATCTTTTCCTTCCCCTGCCGGAGCCTCCCCTGTCCTGACGGGCCACCGGACAGACAAGCACCCTTCTGGAGGGCTCTTCTCCGATAGATTTCGTCTCAACTTCTTTACTGTCCCTCAGCGCGAGGTGGACTATCCGGCGTTCCCAGCTTGACATAGGTTCGAGGCTGACCGGAGTCCCCTTGCGAAGGGATTCCCTGGCTATCGATTCTGCAAGCCTTGTCAGCGTCTGTTCCCTGCGCTGACGGTATCCGCCGCAGTCGAAACGTACCCTTCTCGTAGACATGTCATCATGGCAGGCAAGGTTGGTAAGATACTCGAGCGCTTTAAGCGTTTCGCCGTATCTTCCGATCACCACACCGACATCTTCTCCGACAAGATTTATCGTTCCGTCTTCATCCAGCTCGGGGATGAGGTCAAGATCCATCTTCTCCAGGATCTCGTTGACAAAATGGCATGACTTTATGAAAGTTACGGGGGCAAACGGTCTTACCTCGACTTTGTATGTGCAGCCAAGGATACCAAAGAGTTTTTTCTCTTCGGATATTATCCTGGCCTCGATATCATCAGCTTTGATGCCCCAAAGTTCAGCAGCCTTCTCACGGGCTTCTTCCACCGACTCGCACTCAAAGACCGCCGAACCGATCTCCGGCATCGGGATCCTCTCTTCCATTTCTCTGTCCATCATGCGTACCTCTTGTCCTGTCCGGGAAGAAACCGTCCCTTATTCATCATCGTCTTCATCGTAGTCGTCATCGTCTTCATCATCATCGTTGTCCCGGACTGCGGCCGACGTAGGTTTGTTCTTATGAAGCACGGGCTTGACCTGAAGTTCATCTTTGGTCTTTTTCATAACAAAGTACTGCTGAACGACTCCGATAAGTGACGAAAGCCCCCAGTAAAGCATAACTCCTCCGGGCATCGAAAGGCAGATGAACGCCATGAAAAACGGCATTATCGTGTTCATCATAGCCATCTGCGGGTTTGCCCCTGCCGAAGAAAGTTTCTGCTGAGCCCAGGTAAGGAATGAAATGCTTATGAGCAGAATGAGGTTGCCCATGTAGAGTCCGGCATTGGAGAGTCCCGACGGATTCTGCAGGATGCCTGTCAGGACCGACATAATGCCGTAGTTTCCTGTCTGATCTGCCGCTACACCCACCGCCTGCGCAAGGCCCGCGGTCGTGGATGAGCCCAGTATTATCCCGAAGAAAGATGTTCCCGCAAAATCATACGACCTAAGCACGTTGAAGAGAAGTATGAGGATCGGCAGCTGTACCAGAAGGGGCAGACATCCCGCTGCCGGATTGACCTTGTTTTCCTTGTAGAGACGCATCGTCTCCTGGTTGAGTTTTTCTTTGTCGTTGGCGTATTTTTCCTGCAGCACCTTAAGACGCGGCTGTATCTTCTGCATCTGCTGCATACTGACCATCTGTTTCTGGTTGAGGGGATAAAGTGCGATCCTGACAACTATCGTCAGCAGCACTATGGCCATTCCAAAAGAGTTTGTGAGGCCGTAAAAAAATTCAAGGATCATGAGGAGCAGATCGCTTGCTCCGTTCCAAATCGCGCCCAAAACTTTCACCTAACCTTTCGAAGTCCTTTAAATATCTTTCCTATCCGGATCCGTGTATCTAATTCTTCCTGTCCGGGCACAGGGTCGTATCCTCCCGGATCCCATGGACCGCAGCGCAGTATCCTTCGCAGTCCGAGTTCCGCTCCGTAAATAAGACCGTACTTTTCTACCGCTTCAGCCGTATATTCGGAGCATGTCGGTATGAAGCGGCATTTTCCCACTCCCAGTACCGGTGATATCGCTGCCTGGTAAAACCTGATCAGAAAAAGTCCTGCCAGCGATGCTAGGCGCATTTCCGTCCTGCCTTGTCAGCATTCCAGTCCGGTCCGGGCCAGTCCTGCCTCATGAGCCCTCTTCTTTTGAGCGAACGCGCGATATCCATGTAGACATCTACAGAAGACTTTTCCAGTGCGCTCTCTCTGAGCGAAGCGATTATCCATACTCCGTCCCTCATCCATGGCAGAAGTCTCCTGAATGCTTCCCTCATCATCCTTCGGCCTCTTGTACGCTTTGCTGCGTTTGCTGTTTTTTTCCCCACTGTAACCCCCACCAACGTGGGGCTGCCGGGGCGTTCAACAAACAACAACCGCACCAGCTCGCCTGTTTCACGACGTCCGGTGCGGAATACAAGGTCGAACTGCCATCCGTGCCTTAGCCTGACAGCTGACGAAAAGCCGAAATTCACGGCTGATTAGACAGCAAGACGCGCTCTACCCTTACGGCGACGATTCCTCAAAATGCGGCGTCCGCTCGGGGAGGCAGAACGTACGAGAAAGCCCATTGAACGCTTTCGTCTGGTGTTATGCGGCTGAAATGTTCGTTTCACAGACTACACCTCCTGTGGTTCATTTTCTTATAACTGTAATTGTCTTGTAAGCAACTTATTAAATATATCATACACTTCTCTATGGAGCAAGAAAAATTCTATAATGTATAATAAAAATCTGCCGCCATATGCAAATAATTGAAGTAAAATCTAATGGGCTGTTGCAGGATATGCCCAATATGTGTTAATATATCCGCTGTCTTTTGTGAAGGAGGTGACGGCATTGCCAAATAAGAAATCAGCGAAAAAACGAGTTCTGGTCACTGAAAGAAACCGCATTTACAACCGCTTCTGGAAAACCCGCTGCAAAAATGCAGTAAAGAAGCTTCTGGATGCAGTTGAACAGAAAGACTCCGAGCTTGCAGCAAAGAGGCTGAACGAGGCTCAGGGTGTACTGGATAAGGCGGTAGTAAAGGGCGTCGTCCACCGGAATACAGCATCCCGCCGCAAGGCTATGATGGCAGCCAGATTCAAGTCGCTTTCTGCTTAAGTGACCCGATTAATTCTACAGAGATCTGTACGGAGAGGCCGTATCCATCCTCTCCGTTTATTTTTTTACCTTCCCATCAACTCGATCACAAGGGTCTCAAGACCGGCCCATCCCGACCCTGTACCGCTCTTTTCATCTATGTTGATCTTTATGAGCCCCAATATAAATCGGCCGATCGCGGCCGCCCCGTACTTGCGCGCGGCGTTTCCGGCCATCGTCCATGCGTAGTTCTTCGCTCCGAGCGCCTGTGCAAAGAGCGCTCCCCTGCCGGGATGCATCGATGCATACCAGGCCAGCCTCATCCTGTTGTGTATGGCAGAGACGAGGGGAATCAGATCTCCGTTTTTGGAAATAGCGCTTAGGCTCCTGATCGTTTTGACATGATCGCCGCAGCATAGGCCGTCGAGAAGTTTGAGAAGGTTTCCGGTCCCGTCGTCGAGGCACATGCTTTCTACATCGGGGAGAGTGACAGTCCCGCCTTTTTTCAGCATAGAGAGGCTGATAAGCTGGCGCCTTATCTCCTCCGGATCTTCCGTGAGCTCGATGATCAGCGAAACGGCGTCCCTGTCGATCTTTATCCCCATCTTTCCCGCCAGTTCCAATGTCCACATCATTCTCTCGCGCGGCCAGCGCGGGAATGGGGCGGCTTTCAACACAGTGCATTTTTTAAACGTATCAGGAGGGAATATCTTTACTGGGTCTGATTCATATATCAGAAGTATGACCACGGATGAATCAGCTTCCACCATTGCATCGAGGTTTTCCGGGAAAGGCCCCAAAAGAGAAGCCGATTCGACAACGATGAGCCTCTTTTCGTCAAAGAGGCCCCCCGAAAGGTTATCGGACAGGAGGGGGCTCCACTCGCCGCCCTCCTGTCTTCCGGATATCACATGGCCTTTTTTTTCAAAATCTGCAACTGTCTCCTCCAGGAGCCGTCTCTGAGCCGTGCCCGAGGCTGAGATCAGGAGGAGAGAGGGCATCAGTCCTTCACCACTATATTTACCAGCTTGCCGGGGATCGGGATGACCTTGACGATCTCTTTGCCCTCGATCCTTTTCTTTGTCTCGGGTCTCGAGAGGATCTCCTCGCTGAGTTCTTCCTTCGACAGGCCGGCCTTCACATCGAACTGCTCCCTGACCTTACCGTTTATCTGGAGCACTACTGTCACCGTGTCTTCCACGAGAGACTCTGGGTCGACTTCAAACCATTTTTCGACAGAGAGGAACGTATCGTTCCCTATCATATGCCATAGCTCTTCCGTTATGTGGGGAGCAAAGGGGGAAAGACATGAGAGCAGAGTCTCCACGCCCTCCCTCATTACCGACCAAGCCTCCGGAGCAGCGGGCCTGAATCCGATGAGAGCGTTGGTGAGCTCCATCAGCCTGGCGACAGCCGTGTTGAACTGACGCTCCTCGCTTATGTCCCTGGTGACCCTGTCGAGTGTATTGTGGATTATTCGTTTGATATTCCTTACATCGTGAGCGGTTATCTCTTTCATCGGCACCCGGGTCCCCGAAGCTGACGATATCCCTTCAAGGTTCGATTCGACCAGGCGCCACACCCTTCCGAGGAAGCGATGGGCTCCCTCGACCCCTCTCTCCGACCAGTCAAGGTCTTTTTCAGGCGGGGATGCGAAAAGGATGAAGAGCCTTGCCGTGTCTGCACCGTATTTATTGATTATTTCATCGGGATCGACAACGTTGCCGAGAGATTTTGACATCTTGGCCCCGTCTTTTATGACCATTCCCTGCGTAAGGAGCCTCTTGAAGGGCTCTCTCATGTCTTTCGGAAGCAGGCCGAGGTCTGCGCATACTTTCGTAAAGAATCTTGCGTATATAAGATGGAGACATGCGTGCTCGATGCCGCCTATGTACTGGTCTACGGTCATCCAGTAAGCCGCCGCATCCTTGTCGAAGGGCTTATCCGTGCACCACGGAGAGGTATAGCGGCTGAAGTACCATGAAGAGCAGAAGAACGTGTCCATCGTGTCCGTCTCACGCCTCGCGGGCTTCCCGCATACAGGGCATGTCGTGTTTATCCAGTCTTCACGAAGGGCAAGCGGGTTGCCTCCGTTCGCCGGCATCTCAATATCAAGAGGCAGTTCTACAGGAAGCTGATCTTCGGGGACAGGAACTATCCCGCAGTGATCGCAGTAAACCATCGGGATCGGGGTGCCCCAGTACCGCTGCCTTGAGATCAGCCAGTCCCTCAGTCTGAACTGGACCTCTCTTTTGCCGAGTCCTTTTTCCTCGAACCATTCGCCTATCTTTTCGATAGCCTGCGGAGTCGGCAGTCCGTCGAACCCGCCCGAATTGCATGCTATGCCGTCAGCTTCGACCGATGCGGTCATCGCATCTCCGTCGGGGACAGGTCCGTCTGCAGGCCTTACGACCGGGATGACGGGAATGCCGTATTTCCTTGCGAAATCAAAGTCCCTCTGGTCATGGGCCGGAACGCCCATGATAGCGCCCGTTCCGTAGTCCATCAGGATGTAATCTGCGATCCATATGGGTACTTTTTTGCCGTTTACAGGGTTTATGGCATAAAATCCTGTCTCTATGCCCTCTTTGTCCGTGCCGACCGCTGTACGCTCGATCGCGCTCCGGGATGACATCCTCTTTGCGAAAGCCCTGAGCTCTTCAGCCTTGGCTCCGCCGACCTTCTCGGCAAATGCCTCTACAAAGGGATGTTCTGCGGCCAATGCGACAAAGGTCACTCCGAAGATCGTGTCGATCCTCGTGGTAAAAGCTTCGATACTTAGGTCTGTGTCAGCTATATCCATTTTGAAATGGACTCCTTCGGATCGGCCTATCCAGTTCCTCTGCATGGTCACTACGCGTTCCGGCCATCCGTCAAGCTCGTCGAGACAATCCACAAGTTCCTGGGCGTAGTCTGTTATCCTTATGAACCACTGATCAAGGCCCCGCTTCACGACAGGTGTGCCGCAGCGCCAGCAGACGCCTTCCCCGACGACCTGCTCATTGGCAAGGACGGTCTTGCAGTCCTCGCACCAGTTGACAGGAGCATGCTTGCGGTAAACAAGTCCCTTCTTGTAGAACTGGAGGAAGAGCCACTGGTTCCACCTATAATAATTCACGTTGCAGGTCTCTACCCTTCTTCTCCAGTCGTAGCTGTACCCGGCCCTCTTGAGCTGGTCCGTCATATGTTCGATGTTGCTCCATGTCCATTCTGCCGGAGGAAGTTTCATTTTTATAGCCGCGTTTTCCGCGGGCATTCCGAATGCGTCGAAGCCCATCGGATAGAGAACGTTGTAGCCCTTCTTCCTGAGGAACCTTGCCAGGAGATCTCCGATGGAATAATTGCGGAGGTGTCCCATGTGCAGGGCTCCGCTCGGGTAGGGGAACATCTCAAGACAGTAGAATTTTTCTTTGCTGCTGTCGGCCTCGACCTCAAAAATCTTTGATTCGGCCCATTTCTTCTGCCATTTTGGTTCTATGGCGCCAAAATCGTATGGCATCTATATCTCCTCCGTTGCTAAATGAAATCGGAACAACTCATACATCAGGGTATTATATACTTCCGCCAATTGCACGGCAATCTCTGTATTGGGTCAAAACTGCTCGGGATATAGAGCCGTTTTTCGGTCAGGTCAGTTTTTTGAAATATCCGAGATGACGAATGCAGCCCACAGTTCAAAGGCGTCCTTAAAATTCCAGGGATCCTTCCCGGTGATCGAACGTATCTTTTTCAGCCTGTACTGAAGGCTGTTCCTGTGCATCGACAGGTTTTCTGCGACATTTCCGCTTGCGAACGGAGACCCGCACCATGCCATAAAGGTCTCCTTCATTTCATTGAAGTCTTTTCTCGAAGGCAGCTCCTTCAGGATCCTCGCCGCATACTCTTCCCTCACTCCCGTGGGGAGAGCATCCAGCAGAGCTTCGCCCGTAAACTTTTCTGACCTGATCATCCCTTTTATCCCAAGCCGCCTGGCCAGCCTCAGAGAATTTCTTGCGGAGTTTATCGAACGGGAAAGCCCGTGCAGATCGAGGGCATAAAACCCTATCGAGACATCCGCAAGGATCCCTTTTGCGCCTATGCTTTCGAGAAAATCTTTTGAGAGTACCTCAGCGGCTTCGTAAGTTTTATCCGGTTCCCTGTCAGCCCCCACAGACAGAAGGACCGTTACCCTGTAATTCTCCTGCGGGCAGATGACGTTTCTCGGATTTGAGAAGCTTGACCTGACCTCTCTGAGCATCCTCTGAAAGGCTGCCTCAGCGGTTTCGTTCGACCATCTGCTCATCTCTATCACTAACGCGACCCTGCACTTCGAAATGTTGAATCCGAGCTCCCTGGCCTGCATCATTATAAGTTCCCCACTGCCCTCTTTCGGATCGTAGGACGAGATATTCTCTATCAGGTCACGCAGAGACCTCTCCCTGAGCAGATCGGACTCGAGGAAGGCCTGTTCACGAAGCATGATCTCAGCCTGCTTCTGCACAAGCAGGCCATAGCGCTCTACCTCTTCAGGAAGGCCTGCGATCGAGACCGACCCCATCACCCTGTCAAAAAACCGAATGGGCAGAGTGTAGCCCGGAAGAACGTTGCCGTAATTTTCGGCGTCGGAGATGGAGGTCGTCATGGGCATGTTTTCCTGCATGACCTTAATGGAAGGCGGATGATATTCTCCTATCCTTTTTTCATCATTGCATCCGATTATCATCCCATTTTCATCTGTTACCAGCACTCCGTGCCCTATGACGTCACTGGTGCTTTTTGCAATATTCTGAGCCATTTTTTTAAACATCTTCCACACCTCATTTTTTATTCATAGGCATAATTTTTTAGTATTTTTTAAATATATATATATTCTGAAGCATAATGCTTTTGACCCCGGAATGCAATTAGAATTTGATCAGGGAACATGAAGATCATAATGATAAAGGAGGAATTTATAAATGCGGCTGGAACTGCATAAGGTACACATCACCGGCCTTGCTTTCGCCGAAAAGACATACACTTCCGGCGGGACCCTTTTTATATGCAAAGATGAGGCCGAGGCACTGATAGCGGAGGACAGGCGCTTCGCAAAAGTTGAACTGGACCTGGCCTCCCCCGGAGACAGCACAAGGATAATACCGGTCAAGGACGTCGTAGAACCGAGGGTGAAACTTGACGGCAAGGGATATTTCCCCGGATTCTTCGCGCCGATGGAGAAAGCCGGATCGGGCAGGACCCTTGTCCTTGACGGTGCGGCCGTGGTGACCTGCGGACCGATCGTAGCCTTCCAGGAGGGCTTTATCGACATGAGCGGCCCCGGGGCCCCATATACACCTTTCTCAAATACCTATAACGTGGTGCTCTGCGTCGAACCCGAAGAAGGCCTCGAGAAACACCTCTATGAGACCGCGCTCCGTGAAGCCGGACTGAAACTGGGAGTGTATCTGGCCCGCTGCTGTTCCGAAAATGAATGGAAGGCCGATGAGGTTCAGGTCTTCGAAAAGGGCAATACTTTTGAAGAGACGGCGAAGTATCCGGATCTGCCCAGGATCGTATATGTGTGCATGAACATAACCCAGGGTCTCCTCCATGACACATACCTCTATGCAAGCGATCTCAGGCCGGCACTTCCCACCTTCCTCCACCCCAACGAAGTGCTTGACGGGGCGATGGTATCCGGAAACTGCGTCTCCGCATGCGACAAGAACACCACATGGCACCATCTCCACAACCCGATAGTCCAGGCCCTTTATGCAAGGCACGGCAAGGAGATCAACTTCCTGGGCGTGATCCCGACACAGGAGAGCACCATCCTCGACGGAAAACTCAGGGCAGCAGGAATGAATCTGTCAATAGCACAGCAGCTGGGTGCCGACGGCGCGATAATATCGGAAGAGGGCTACGGGAATCCCGACACCGACCTTTGCCTCAACGCAAAATTCTTTGAGAGAGCGGGGATCAAAACGGTCCTGGTGTCCGATGAATCGGCGGGGACCGACGGAGCGAGCCAGAGTCTGGCAGATGCCACACCTGAACTTGACGCGTTCATCTCGACGGGAAATGTAAACGAGATGATAGAGGTCCCGGCGATGAAAAAAGACATCGGGTACAAAGAAGCCATCTCGCTGCTTTCAGGCGGAGCCGAAGAGAGCCTGAGGCCTGACGGGTCAATGTATGTGGAGCTTCAGTCCATAATTGCATCGACCGCTGAGATCGGCTTCAACAAACTTGGCTGCGAGTGGGTCTAGAGGAGGCGGCTGACATGACATACAGGATAGTCCACTATATCAACCAGTTCTATGCAGGGATCGGCGGCGAGGAAATGGCTGACCACAGACCCGAACTCAGAGAGGGCTTCGTCGGCCCGGGTATGCAGATCGAAAAGCTCTTCAACGGGGAAGGCAGGGTCGTGGGGACCGTGATATGCGGAGACGGATATTACGGAGAGAACACCGAAGAGGCAAGAAAAGCATGCCTTGAAATGATAAAAGGGCTGAAGCCCGACATCCTCTTTGCGGGGCCGGCTTTCAACGCGGGAAGATACGGGTTCGCATGCGGAGACATAGCGGCAGCGGCCGGCGAAGAGCTCGGGATACCGACAGTCAGCGGGATGTACCCCGAGAACCCCGGAGTCGAGCTCTATTCCAAAAAGACATATATCGCGATAACATCAGACAGCGCAAGGGGAATGGCTAAGGCACTGCCTGCGATGACAAACATAGGCATCAAGCTTCTGAAGGGCGAAAAGATGGGGCCCGCAAGGCTGGAGGGCTATATCCACCGCGGCATAAGAAAATCTTTCTTCCATGAGAAGAGCGGGGCTGAAAGGGCTGTCGAAATGCTTCTGGCCAAACTTAAGGGCAGCGAGTTCAGGACCGAGTACGAGATGCCCGTATTCAACAAGATCCCTCCCGCGCCCCCCGTCAAGGACCTCAGTAAAGCCACGATAGCTCTCATATCGTCCGGCGGCATTGTCCCAAAGGGAAACCCGGACCATATCAGGGTCTCATCTGCAGAAAGCTACGGAGCTTACGACATCTCTGAACTCAGGAACATGACTCCGGAGAACTACGAGTCCATACACGGCGGTTATGACCGTGAATGGGCAAATGTCGACCCTGACGTGGTACTTCCTCTCGATGTCATGCGCGAGCTTGAGGAAGAGGGAGTATTCGGAAAGATCCATCCCATTTTTTACACGACGACCGGTACCGGGACTGCCGTCGCAAACGCCGAAAGGTTCGGCAGGGAGATCGGCGAGGAACTCAAAAAAGCGGGAGTTGACGCAGCGATCCTGACATCTACCTGAGGAACATGCACACGATGCGGCGCATCGATGACCCGCGAGATAGAAAGGGTGGCAGGCATTCCGGTGGTACAGATCGCAACGATAGTACCCATAATGCTTACGGTAGGAACGAACAGGATAGTACCGGGAGTTGCCATACCGCATCCGACCGGGAACCCGGCTCTTGGTCCCGAGGGAGACAGGGCCGTAAGGAGAGAACTTCTGCTCCGTTCCTTCAAAGCTATGACAACAGATATAACGGAGCAGACGATATTCGAAAAATAATAATTTTCACGGCGGGCCGGGAGATATTTAAGGCTCCCGCCCCGCCGTTTGGAACTGTTGGGGAGAGATCAGATGGCCGAAAAGATACTTCAGATAGTTACAAACAACCCGGAGATCTACTGGAGTCCGGAGATGCCTTACGGCGTCGTCTCCGTAGAAGGAGATCCGATCGATGTACTGGACAGGACGGAGGAACTCCTGCAGCATGGCTGGCGCCTCCTCTCCGCGCCCCTTCCTCCGAACGTCCCCATAATGCGCGGCCCCTACAGGTCACTGGTGATCGAAGAATCAGACAGGCAGTACGATAAGGAAGGTATGATCGCGATAGAGAAGGCGAGAGAGAGATATCTGATCGAGAGGAAGAGAAACTGTCAGGAACCTCAGGAAGATTTCGCCCTTATCGACCGGCAGATGCTGCAAAGGGCACTCAGGGATATTTCAATATCGTACAGTAGTTCTTCGTAGTTTTGGCCCATAGGGCTTATATTTAATCCAAACAAGTGATACCATAAGCAACAGATATTTACACGGACCAAGTATTTCAGGAGGCGAAACCGAATGATCGAACTGACGAAGGAAAATTGTGACGCCGAGGTACGCGAGGAGAAGGAACTGCCTGTCGTGGTGGATTTCTGGGGGCCGCAGTGCGTCCCATGCATGGGTCTCATGCCCCACTACACAGAGATGGCAAAGGAATTTGAGGGCAAGGTCAAATTCACAAAGGTAGACTGTTCTGTCAACAAGAGGGTCGCAATGGGATTCCGCGTAATGGGACTTCCTACATTCCTCTTTTGGAAAAACGGAGTGGAAGTAAAACGCCTTACAAAGGAAGAATGTACACCTGAAGCGATCAGAGCAGAGATAGAGAAACTTATCGGATAGGCGTCAACGTCCTCTAAGGACGCATAAAATACAAACCTAGGGAGGTGTTCAGCCATGGGCAAACTGGCAGGCAAGAAGCTTCTTCTGCTTGGGGAAAGAGACGGCGTCCCCGGGCCGGCCATGGAGGCATGTCTGAAAGAGAGCGGGGCTGAGATAGTATTTTCTGCCACAGAATGCTTCGTCTGAACCGCAGCGGGTGCAATGGACCTGCAGAACCAGCAGCGCATCATCGATGCGGCTGAAAAGTACGGGGCCGAGAACTGTGTAGTGATACTTGGTTCTTCGGATGCGGAAGGCGCAGAGATCTACGCCGAGACCGTAACGAACGGCGATCCTACTTTTGCGGGGCCACTTGCGGGAGTCTCGTTGGGACTCGCGGTATACCACATTTTTGATGAAGAGATCCGTTCCGAATGCGATGAAGCACAGTGGGAAGAACAGATATCCATGATGGAGATGGTCCTTGACCCGGAAGCTCTGGCAGCAGCAGTAAAAGGCATGAGGGACGAATACAGCAAATTTAAGATATAAGAACGAGCACGGCAATAATATACGCCAAGATAAAAAAGGGGGTCCGGATCATTCCGGACCCCCTTCTTACAGTTCCTGCCTCAAACTCTCAGATCTTCAGCATGCTCAGTTTTTTTACATGTTCGTTTTTCTGGAGCAGTCCCATCGCAACATTCAGGACATGGGCATTGTCGACCCACAGGAAAGAGCAGCCTGCCAGTATCTTATTCGGTTCTTCCTTCCGGGCAAAGCATAGGCTGCCGTTGACGATGCCCCAAATTAGTTCGCTCCATGGGTGATATGACTCTTTCGCGGAAGAGAAAGCCGATCTTGCCGTAACTGTGATGCCCTCGTCCTCCACGGTCACGTCCCCGAACCTATACTTTTTGCCTGAGGCAAGGCCGTCCATCATCTCCGAGAGAAGACGTCTCCCAACTGCCTTCCAGTATCTGTCGGCCAGGTGTTCATAAAAATCTTTTTGCCTGGTCTTTATCGTGTACTCATTTTTGGGGGTGCCGAATACCGCCACATAGACCCTTTTGGGGAAAATCCCGCCTCTTCTCAGGTCTACTCCCCATCTCAGTCTGGTGATATCTTTCATAGGGATCAGTTCCCCGCACCAGTAAAATCCTTTCGGAGTTATCTCGAGAGTTTTTTTAAAGGGCCAGATGCCGAAAGAGCATCTGAAATCTATCTCGTGTTGCCATGATCTTTTCTTTTCCAAAACAGCACATCCTATTCTGTCATTTCAATGTAAATTTATACGGTCAGACGACGTGAAGTTCAGTTTGCCTTGTCCCTAACAGAGACGCACCCTGCTCCTGAAACTACTATATATAAAGTTTTGGCGCTGCCGGGAGAAGTCGGTTTTACGTCAAGAGTCACTGCGGGCGTCATGGATCCCCACTCTCCGTCGAAGATCCGTGCTGTTGAAAGATTTCCGTTCTGAGGGAATATCCTTGCCTTTGAAGATTCATACACCTCAGTCGATCCGTGCCGCGGCCCTCCCTGCCATGTCAGCCGGAAAGAGGCGTTGCCTGTGCTTTTCTGCGACATGGAAAGTTTGAATCCGCACTCTTCCATCTGTGCCATAGACATCATTTCCGTGAGCCAGAGAGAAAATTTATCGGCCTCTTCCCGTACTGTTCTGTCGCTGTCTTTCCCGTCCGCAAAGACCAGACAGGAAGCGCCGGCTATCGCTCCCATTATCAGCATGACGACAAGCAGCTCTATGAGAGAAAAAGCCTTTTTATTTCCTATTTTCTCCGCTCTCCCTCTGTCTTTGCCTCTGCACGGGACACTATCCATTTATAAAACGGATGTTCCTTTTTATAGAGACGGCCTTTACAGTCGGTACATCCGTGTTTTGTCCAGCCCTCTGCTATCAGCTTGTAGTCTGATGCTCTCAGCAGCCTGTATTCAAATGTCACGGTGTAGATCTTTACATCCGCTATCCTGCACCATAGCTGTATCTGATCGTCATACCTGGCAGGGTGCTTGTACCGGCAGTGGCTTTCGACTACCGGCAGGATCAGTCCGTCTTCTTCCCACTTTGAGTACGGAACTCCCATAAGACGGCAGAACTCCGTCCTTGCCACCTCGAACCAGTCAAGGTAGTTCGCGTAATAAACGACCCCCATCTGGTCGGTCTCACTATATCTGACCCTTATCGTTGAAACATGAGTGTAGTCTTTTTCTGTCATTCAGTGTACCTCCCGGGCTGTTCGATCCGCCGGAAAATGGAAAAACCGGCGCTGTCCCACGAACATTATAATGTATAAGCCTGGCGTAAGATCTTATATTTACCGGTCATCCTTTCTCTGACCTATCCATTCGATATCCGGCTCTCTCCTCGGAGGGAACTGTCGGGTCGGCTTTATCGCCGGATATCCGATCATTTGTGCCCCGCAGACATGTTCATCCTCGCCTATGCCAAGATATTCCCTAAGGCCTTTGAAGTTCCTGACGGCGGAGGTAAGGAAGCCCCCCCAGCATGCGCCCACGCCAATGGCATGAGCGGCAAGCTCAAGGTACGTAAGTGCGATGGAAGCATCCTCAGGCCACATATGATCTTTAGGGACCACTGCGATCACGGCATGGGGCGCGCCCCTCAGCAGTCCGTCTTCCCCGGCTTTTGCCTTTGCTATCATCGAAGCACCGATAATGGCGATCTGAGACGTCGGATCCTTGAATATTTCTTCCCTCAGCCAGCAGAGGATAAGGTTGGTGATCTCCTTTGTCTTTTCAGGAGCCAACGAAACTATCCATCTTATCGGCTGTCTGTTGACCGCAGTAGGGGCATTCTTTACGGCATCGAATATCCTGTCAAAGGCATCCTGAGGCAAAGGTTCGCTTTTGAACTGCCTTATGCTTCTCCTGGACTTTATAAAATTCAGCGCCTCCGATGCGGTCGGCATGTCGAGATCATCGGATGCGACCATTTCATCATTTTTAAGGAAGGAGAGACAATTGGCGCTTTCGGGACAGAAGAGCGCGCAATGGCCGCATTCTATGCAGCGGCCGGACAGCCTTACATCCATCTCAGGCAGGCCGATATCCCCAAATTTAATTATTCCCGCAGGACAGATCTTTACGCATGTCCCGCATTTTGTACATTTTGAAGGATCAACTGTCATTGACGGCATGATACTACTTCCCTTCTTTTGATGGTCTCGGATACATCAACTATTATAACAACACCGACGAAATGTTGGACAAAACAGCGGAAGCAACTTGCAGGATAACGGATAAAATCAGCATGAATACTAAATCAATTATCCTGATATCCATCTATAATACCGAGCTTAGAGACAACCAAACAGAATGGAGACAGAATGATGAAAAAACTATTCCTTATCCTTTCATTACTTTTGACGGTCATATCGCTCCCTTCTTCGGCAAATGAGTCAATACCGCCCTATCACTGGACATACCACTCACTTGAGATACTTTCGGACCGCTCCCTGATAAATGAGAGCGTAGACCCCGGCGAGAGCTCCTACACAAAAGAGCAGACAGCGGAGATGATCGTCTATGCCTTTAATAAGATCTCTGCCGAACCGTCAGTGATGAATGAAGATGTTCTTTGCGTTATGCGTCAGCTGATCAACGGCTACAGGCATGAACTCAGCGCAAAGGGTATCGATCCTGAAAATATGCGGACAGAACTGGAAGATCTGGCCATTGCCGCCGGCCTCTCCGCGTTGGAGAACGGTGGCTCCGGATCGAAGGAACGGCCCTTAAATTTTCAGGCAGCAAAAGCAGTCAGTAAATTCACATTCGACATTTACAGGTATATGGCGGAAAAATCAGGGAACAACCTCCTGATCTCCCCCTACAGCATATCATCGGCCCTGTCAATGACATACGCGGGCGCGGCAGGCGAAACTGCGGAAGAGATGAGAAGCGTGCTCTACTTCGATCCCGACATGCACAGAAGCATGGCAGCACTGATAAACGACATCAACTCCGTGCCCGAAGGAACTGCTGAAGTAAGGACGGCGAACGCGCTGTGGCCGGCGAAAACAGAAAAGCTGCTTCAAAAATACAAAGATCTGATGATCAGTTTTTACGGAGCATCGCTGACCCCGCTTGATTACAGAAATAATACGGAAGAGGCAAGGAAGACGATAAACCAATGGGTCGAAAAAGAGACCGGGAATAAAATAAAAGATCTGATAAGCGAAGGCATACTGGATAAAGACACCTTGTTGGTACTCACCAATGCCATCAGCTTCAGTGCAGACTGGGCAAAAAAGTTCGACCCCGGCAATTCCCGTGCGATGCCTTTCCATCCCACCGCCTCTGAGCAGATCCCGACAGTAATGATGACAAAGACCGAGAACATGATCAGGTATCTTAAAACGGACGGCATCGAGAT
>DBRW01000075.1:54112-96506 GCA_002306075.1 Synergistaceae bacterium UBA1358 | reverse complement strand
TATCTCGGCGGATAGGATCCCAAGCCTATTCATCATTCATTTACCTCTTTTCTGAAAAGAAAAAACGGAGGAAACACCTCAGCATAACTTTCTGTTGCTTTTCCAACTGAACAAAATTTGACTTATTAATAAAAAAAATATTAGTATTAATTTATTCTTACTGAAAATTCTGCTATAATTACAGTGGTTTAGGAGGTGGAGCGATTCCCTAATAAGGTCAGGAATTTATCTCTTTTTTTGATCCCTTCATCTTTCGGTGTCTGTACTTTTTTATTGCCTTTTGAGTGGCATGACACTGTCAATACGCTTATCGGACACAGCAAGGAATACCTGATTTCCATATTTAATGACAATCTTGGGGAACTTGTAGTGGTAGTCTCTATTGTTACTATGCTGCTCAGTGTCTTCGCCACTTTTACCCGGCCTGCCTGGATAATGAAGAACCAGGTCTTCAGGGAAAATCTTATATGCAATCCGTTCTGGTTTGCGGCGAGGTTCATCAGCATCCCTATTGCCATGGTCGCAGTATGGGGAGATCCGGGTATGTTCGGACTGTTTCTGAAGGATTCGCAGCTGATCGTACTGAATCTTGCGCCAAAGCTGATCATCCTGACTTTTATAATGTCCCTGGCCGCACCGATGCTGCTGGATTTTGGACTGGTACAGTTCGTGGCTGTTTATGCAAGTCCGGTAATGAGGCCTCTTTTCAAAGTTCCCGGGCGTTCAGCGGTCGACTGTATCGCATCCTGGCTGGGAAGCAGTTCGACGGCTGTGGTGATAACGGCGAAGATGCATCTCAGCGGCTACTACAATGACAGAGAGGCCTCGATAATGGTGACCAGCTTTTCACTTACAGGAATTTACAATATATATGCTATTGCCTCACTTCTTGATTTTCGTTATGCGTTCCCTCAGATCGTTTTTTCTGTATATCTCACGATGTTCCTTCTTGCGATCATATTTCCAAGGATATGGCCGCTGAATTCCATCCCTGAGACCTACTGCGGCAGCGCAGAAGGCTTTGATGTGCCATCTAAAGAGGCGAGGCACGGTCATACTATTTTTGACTGGGCACTGCAGATGGGCATAAATAAGGCCAGGCATATGAGCATAAAACAGTATTTCCATGAAACACTCTCAATAGGCGTGCCCCTGATATTCGGGACGATACCGCTCATGATAACTTTTGGGACCTTTTTGCTCGCTGTGGCGGACATGACTCCGGTCATCTACATAATATCGTATCCTGTATCATGGCTTCTTGAAATGTCAGGTGTCGCCGAAGCCGGGGTCATCGGGGGAGCTGTGGTCTTTGCATATATTGACCAGTACCTTGCTGCCGCATATGCGCAGAGCCTTTTTACCGAGTCCGCGAGATTTCTCTGCATATGCCTTACTACGATCGGTCTGATCAACCTTACCGAGGTCGGCATCCATGTATGGCATTCCACGATACCTATAAAGATATGGCAGATGTCAGTAATATATTTGATGCGGATCGTATTATCACTCTTTATCCTGATCCCACTCTCCGCGTTATTCTTTTCCTGAGGCTCCAAAATATCCTTAGCGCTCTATCTGCAGAAAAAGACTGTTGAATAACGACTGAAGTCGTCAGCATTCAGTAATAGTTTCTATTGTCTTCGGGGAGGAAAGTGTATACAATATATCAATTTGGCAGGGGGCACGCGAATGCCACTATGGGGGTTTCTTCTCAGTTTCCTTATTGCTGTAATGTGGGCCGCTTCACCGATAATGGTGGCCCGGGGCATGGCGCTGTCAAAATGTACCTCAAACGAAATAAATCCCATCAGGTCGATATCATTTTTTGTTTTCACCCTTATCTTCGCACTTATACATAGTAACGGAAGCATACCGATAGTCCTCTCTCCGAAAGCGCTGCTTTGCATAGGCGGCAATGTCTTTTTTGGATATCTTGTAGGGGACGTGCTCTACTTCATCGCCATAAAAAAAATTGGGATTACTATTGCAGTGCCGGTTTCAAACTCATACCCGATACTTGTTGTCATTACATCATGGTTTTTGCTTGGCGAACCGATAACGTTACAGATCGTCGCAGGAATAATAGTAGTCATAACTGGTCTTCTCATGCTGAGGTTCGGCGGAGTTAAGGAAAAAAAGGATGAAGACGGTCCTGCTATTAAAGAGATCGGCCTTTCAAACCTGATGAAGGGGTTCCTCTTTGCCATCGGAGCGGGACTTGCGTGGGCGTTCGGAGCTCCTCTGACAAAAATGGCCATGGAGGCCTCCGGGCTCGGTCCTGTCGAAATATCCTTCTACAGGGCTGCAGCGCTGCTGATAATGGCCTGGGGGTACAGGTTCCTGCTTGTAAAATTCCGGCCTTCGGCCCTGATGCCTCTGAGGGAGGTCCCCCTCAAAGCGTGGGCCTACATGCTGACCGCGGCGGTAATCGGTCTTGCATTGGGTTCCATATTCTACACCACATGCATCAGGGTGATGCCTGTTGCCGTCGTTACAGCGATCACCTCGACCAGCCCGTTCATAGCCGCCCTCTTCGGCCGTTTTGTGCTCAAAGAGAGTCTGACCAGGGTCCAGTGGGCAGGGATATTAATGATAATTGCCGGTTCCGTAACGGTGAGCATTTAGGGCAGGCTCAGTGATGATGGCAGTCCCCGATTCACTCAGAGCTCTAAGGAGCAGGAACTACAGACTTTTTTTCATGGCCCAGGCCATATCGCTCACAGGCCTGTGGATGCACCGAATTGCCATGGGGTGGCTTGTGTTCAGACTGACAGCCCTGAACAGCGCACTGGGGATAATAGATTTCGCGGCTTCTGTATCAGTATTCCTCTTCGCTCCGTTTGCGGGAGCTCTGATAGAGAGGTGGGACCTGAGAAAAACGCTTTTCTGCTGTCAGGCCGGATGTATGGCTGTTGCGTTCATTCTGGCCTTTCTGACACTTACGGGGCTTGTCACTTTTCACATCGTGGTGTTCATGAGCCTTATCCTGGGCCTTATAGACGCATTTGAACTGCCTTGCAGGTATTCTCTTGTCTCCTATATGGTAGACAGGAGAGAGGATGTCTCAAACGGTGTGGCTCTGAACTCCGTGAATTTCAACATCGCAAGGATGATCGGACCGTCCATAGGAGGGTTCGTCATACATGCGTTAGGGGAGGGCGTCTGTTTTCTTGTTAACGGATTTGCCTATTCTTCGACTCTTTTTGCCGTAAAAAAAATGAAAATGGATCGCCCCCCGATAGGCAGAAACGACGGCAGCAGTTCAAGGCCTCTGAGGGATACGCTCGAGGGGCTGACAATGGCCAGGAATTTTGCTCCAAGCCGTTACCTGCTTATCCTTATCGCGTTCACGGGATTCTTTTGCTTCCCAAGCATAGTCCTGATGCCGGCAATGGCAAAAAGCGTGCTTGGCGGCAATTCACAGACGCTTGGGTTCCTTCTGATGGGTGTTGCGGTAGGAGCGCTTGCCGGATCGTTTATAATGGCATCGCTCAAATCTTACGACAGACTGTCCTGGTGGTGCACGAGAGCATGTCTCGGTTTCGGGATCTCTGTGATACTTTTTTCGCTCTCGGGGAACATTTATGTCGGAATAGCCCTTGCCGCTCCTGTCGGCTTCTCTATGGTGACAAGCACGATCTCATGCAACACGCTTCTTCAGTCGATGGTCCCTGCAAGCGCAAGAAGCAGGATAATGGCCCTTTATACCTTGGCTATCCTTGGCATCCCGCCCTTCGGAAGTCTGCTCGCCGGAAAATTGGGAGACAGCTTCGGGACTGACTGGGCGCTTTTCATATGCGGAGCGGTCAGCTCGGCGATCGCATATTATTACCTGAAAAAGATAGACAGGGTCAAAGATGAGATAGAAACAGCACTGGAGGATCCGGAGGCGGTCCAATGGCAGATCTGAAGACAGAACCCAGCGCCAGGCAGATATTGATGGCGGACATACTGCTTGTAATGGTCGCTTTCATCTGGGGAGCGGGTATTCCGATGAGCGCGCTGCTTGCAAGGAGCATAACGCCTCTTTGGGCGGTAGCTCTGAGGATGCTTTTATCAGCCTTTTTTCTCGCGCTGATGTTTCCCAAAAAAATAATAACCTCGACCAGAAGGGACTGGGCCATTTCCTCGATCCTCACCGCAGTCCTGACAGGCGTCTTTATTACATTGACGTTCGGGCTGGTCTACAGCACAGCGAGCAAGCAGTCCTTCATCGGCGGACTCAATGTTATCCTCGTGCCGATCTTTGTCTGGGCGATCTATAAGACGAGACCAGGCAAGTGGATATTTGCCGGGGCCGGAGTAACGACGGCGGGGCTTCTTGTCATGGGGTTCACTCCGGGTATGGAGTTCAACTTCGGGGATTTTCTCTCCTTTATCATGGCTGTCTTTTATGCCCTGCAGGTCCTTGCCGCCGGATACGGAGCAAGAAGGGTCGAACCTCACCGTCTCGTAGCCCTTCACATAATTATGCTTGCCGCGGTCATGACAGTGATAGCCATGATTTTTGAACCCATCCCGGATATACGTTCCTTCAGTCTGAAGATCTGGGCGACACTGCTCTTTGTTTCGCTTGGGAACACGGTACTGTGCTTCATAATCCAGTTCAAGGCACAGAAGATAACGTCAGAGTCTCACGTCGCTGTCATCTTTTCACTTGAGGGACTTTTCGGATACCTTGTGGCAGTATTGAGCGGTCAGGATCCCTTCCACCTTCAGGGGGCGATCGGAGGGCTGATGATAATAGCGGGTATGATACTGACCGAGACAGAAACTCTGCTGAAATACAGAAAAACATCCTCTTCCTGAGTGTCTTAAGAAACGGCATTTCGTACATAAAGAAACAGGCAGAGAAAAAAGGACCGGCATCTATGCGATGCCGGTCCTTAGTATGCTGTGATGTCTGTGTCGATGGGACCCGGTGTTTTACATATGGTAGCCGGGTCCGCAGTACCTTGTGGGGTTCAGCGCGGATTCGACGTGTCTTATCATCGTGATGAAGTCGAACACAGGCAGGCCGGTGTGCTCGTGTACCGCTGCCGCAAAGGGAGGAAGGTCGCTGCACTCAAGCTGTATGGCCGCAACTTCGGGATGGTCTTTCAGCATCTGTTCGCAGACTTCCAGGATCTCTTTCTCTATGACGTCGGTGTCCATCGTTCCCTTTTCTTCCAGAACAGAAGAGCGGAACTCGTACTTGTCCTCCATGCCGTACAGGACTACCGGCATATCGGGGGTTATGCCCACATTTCTCAGATGCTGTTCGGTCATGACGGATGCGTTTGCCGAGATTATCCCGACCTTCTGGCCCCGTTTGAGGGTCCTTACGATAAATGGTACCTGAAGCATACTTGACATGAAGACCGGGATGTCGACAGAATCGGCGATCTCCTGCTGGAAAAGTGCCATAAAGCCGCATGCGCCTGTGATCGCGCGTACTCCTTCAGCTTCGAGTTTTCGGGCTCCTTCGATGAAGGGTTCAAGAAGGGCCGGGTCTCTCTGGTTCAGAAGCCTTTCGATCGAGGCTCCCCTTACTTCATGGTAACGGACAGGAAACGGATAGGTCGTAGCATTTCCGACGTTTCCCGGAACGCAGGGATACGCGGCATCAAGAATGAGGATACCTATTGGTTCGCCGTCCCACGAGCGCGACTTGCTTCTGATCTTGTAAAAAGGCATACTGACTCCCCCCAAAAAATTAAATGCGATAATAGTATTGAAAATAGCAGTGAGATGACCCAACTGTCAAGAAGAGATCAAAATAGTTTAATTTCTGAAATAGTTTTAAAAAAATACGCCGCATCGCTTAGGACGACAGAAAAATTAAGTAATAGAATGATAAAATAGTAATGTGAATCCAAAAATGGGAGAGATGCAGCATGAAGAGGTCCGTTCTGACCATAGCCGCGGTTTTTGTCCTGCTGTTCGTTTTTGCGCAGGCTGTCTTTGCACTCGAACCGGGAGCTGCCGTAAGTGACTTTGAACTGAAGGACATGGAGGGGAAGACCGTAAGGCTCGGTGACTACAGAGGAAAGACCGTCGTGATCAACTTCTGGGCCACTTGGTGTCCGCCGTGTAAAAATGAGATGCCCGACTTGGACCTCCTCGACAAAGAACTCAAACAGAGCGGACAGGCTGTATTCCTTGCCGTGAATATGACTGACGGAAAGAGAGAGACCAAGGGCAGGGTCGAAAAATTCGTAAAGGAAAATGGTCTGGGCATGAGAGTCCTCCTCGATACAGGCGGAACAGCTGCCAAGCTTTTTAATATCAGATGGCTTCCCACTACAGTTGTGATCGACGGCAAAGGCATTCTTCGCTGGCAGGTCTTCGGAGAGACGACCAAAGAGGATGTTCTGAAAGCGGTCGCGGATATAAAGTAAATGTGGGCAGACCTTCCGCTCCTGTTCCTCGAAGGCTTCCTTGCATTCATATCCCCGTGCATGCTTCCCATGCTGCCGGTATATCTGATGTATCTTGCGGCAGAGACAGAACAGGGCAAGAGGGCCAGCATAGTGAACACGGTAGGATTTGTCTGCGGGTTCACAGTTGTCTTCATGATGCTTGGAGCCACCGCTACCGCGATAGGGTCGCTGATGAACGAACACAGGATGCTCCTGCAGAGAGTCAGCGGAGCGATCATCCTGCTGTTCGGGCTGCACTTTCTCGGTATCCTGAAAATAGACTTCCTTGACGTTGAAAAGAAGATAGACCTTGGATTGAATAAGCGGGGAGGCCTGATCGGAGCGCTGCTCTTCGGCGCGGCTTTTTCGCTTGGGTGGTCGCCATGTCTGGGTCCCTTCCTTGGTTCGGCCCTTATGCTTGCTGCGAACGGCAAAACAGTTATGCAGGGCATATTTTACCTGTTTGTCTTCTCAATGGGGCTGGGGGTGCCCTATCTGCTCGCGGCCCTGTTTTTCACGAACATAAAAGGAGTCTTCCAGTGGCTGAAAAAGCACGGAAGGCAGATAAAGACCGTATCCGGCCTTGTCCTTGCTCTTGCGGGACTTATGATGCTCTTCGACCTCTTTGGCTATTGGGCGGGACTCTTTGCATGATCTGAAAAGATAACATATAAGGCCGGACCAAAGATTCGTGCGTCTTTGATCCGGCCTTATATGTTTTTTCATTCTGTTGAGCGCGTGTCCTCAGCAGTCTCCCGAAGCTTTGGAGCAGCCCCTGCCCAGCAGGATAAGGCTTATCCCGCTGAAGACAAGATTTACTCCCAGTATGATCCCTATCAGTGCGGCTCCTGTAAAAAGGTTTTTCCACATCATGACCGACAGGACTATCCCGAGAAGCCCGGAGACGAGGATCCATATCGAGCCCTCGATCTCCCTTATCCGAAAGTACTCGATGACCTTGGTGACTCCGTCAGCCATGAAATATGCGGCAAGTATTATGCTAAGGGTCATGACTCCTGCCATGGGATGGACAAGGAATATGAAACCTGCCGCCATTGCGGCCAAAGCCATTATCGTCTCCTGCCACGGGACCCCTCCGTCACTGAAGCCTCTGAAGGCGCTCCACCCCTGGCTGAAAGCCACAGCGATCAAAAGCATCCCTACAATGGTCTCGACCGCGAACGATGCGATAAGAGGCATTGAAAGAGAGATTAATCCCAAAAGCAGCATGAGCCCTCCGATAAAATAAAATCGTCTTTTGCTTTTCTTGAGGTCCTCTTTGGAAAACTTTCCGGTAAAAAGCATTGTTATCGCCTCCGTCTATTCTTTTTTCTCAAAAACCTTCGGGCGTTTTGCGTGATCTTTTATTTCGGATACGATCCATGAAAGCAACGAGGCGACCGCCACGATCGGCAGAAGCAATATTCAGGGAGGGCATCCTCCGGGACGTTTTTTTAATGTCAATTCCAACACCTCAGGTCATCGATATCAGACCGATCATCCCATACTTATGATCTGACCGGAAGGGGCAATTACTGTAATGTCTGTGCTTATTCTATTTTACCGACGATCCGGAAGGCTAAATTTCGACAAACTCGCCGCCTGGATATTTTCTTGGTCTCTCTTCCTTCGTAAGCACCCTTTCGGCGCCTTTGAAAAGGGCCTCAAGTTCGTTTTCTCCGGGAATGATTTTTAATGGGCCAAGGAATCTGATCTTATTGATAAGCATTCCGGTCAGGAAGTCGGAGTATGCCATGCCGCCCGTGAGTATTATCGAGTCGATGTCCCCGTCGAGAACAGTGGACATCTCCCCGATGCCCTTGGCTATCTGATAGACCATTGCCTCAAGGACCAGTTTCGCATTGGGGTCATGCTCAGCCATACTGACGGCCTCCCTGATGTCCCTTGTCCCAAGATATGCCACCATGCCCCATCCCGAGAGAAGTTTTTTCTTAAGTTCAGCCTCGGTATATATCCCGCTGAAGATGAGTTCGACCAGTTCCCCGACCGGAAGTCCGCCAGCCCGCTCAGGAGAGAAGGGGCCGTCGGCCTTTGCGCCGACCACATCAACTATCTTACCGCCGCAGTGGGCTCCGATCGTTATACCGGTACCCAGGTGGGCAACGACGAATCTGCATTCTTCATATTTTTTTCCGAGTTCAGCCGCAGCCTTTCTTGCCACGGCTTTCTGGTTGAGGGCATGTACCAGGCTTGGCCTTTTTATCTCAGGCGCACCGGAGATCCTCGCGACTTCAGTCAGTTCGTCGACCGAGACCGGATCGACTATGAAAGCCCGGCAGCCCGACAGATCTGCGAATCTTTGGGCGATGAACGCTCCCAGGTTCGATGCGTGTTCTCCTCGCGGCGCCTCCGCCAGGTAGTCCGTCATCTCTTTTGTGACGAGGTATGTTCCGCTCGGGATCGGAGCAAGTATGCCGCCCCTTCCGACTACGGCATCGAAGCTGTCGGGCTGGATCCCTTTACCGATAAGGGCCTGCCTTATCAGTTCGAATCTGTGGTCAAGCTGGTCGATTACGTATTTGTATGCCGAGACGATGCTCTGGTCGACAGGGATGTTTTCCTTGAGGATCTCCTTGCCGTCTTCATATACAGCTATTTTTGTGGAAGTCGATCCGGGGTTAACCGCCAAGATCCTGTTCATGGCTATCTCATCCCGCCGGAAATTATGCATGCGAGGGCCATACTGAGGAATTTTGATTCAGGCGGATCTGACCTTGAGACCAGAACGATGGGCACCGCTGCCCCGAGGACCAGTCCAGCCATCTGAGCGTGGCAGTAGTGTACAAGTGTTTTGCAGTGGACGTTGCCGCACTCGATGTTTGGGACCAGAGTAAGGTCGACTTTGCCTGATATCTTGCTCTTTATCCCCTTGTGTTCCGCATATTTCTGGGATGCCACCACATCGATCGCCATGGGGCCCTCGACTGTGCACGTGCAGGGCAGGTCGTTGAATTCGCCGTCTTCCCATGCCTTTACCACTCCGGCTGCATCTACGGTAGACTGTATGTGCGGATCCACTTTTTCGTTGGCAGCCAGACATGCCACGTTTACATGATCATATCCGAGCGCGCTTATGGCTTCAAGCGCGTTTCTCAGTATCTGTTTTTTCTGTTCAAGGTTGGGTGCGACGTTGAAACCGCTGTCCGTGCAGAAAGAGAGATGGTTTTCGCCGGGTATCTCCATTATCGCCAGATGGCTCAGCAGGCGTCCTGTCCTAAGTCCGTTTTCTTTGTCAAGGATGGCCTTCAGAAAATCGGAAGTGTTGATGAGCCCCTTCATAAGGACGTCGCCCATCCCGTCCCTTACGCTCTGCACTGCGATAACTGCTGCCGCGGGAAGTGAGTCTGCGTGTATGATATCGACCTTGTCCGAGATGCCCGCTTCCTTTACCATAGGCTGGATCACATCTCTGTCTCCGGTCATTATCGCCTTTCCGAGCCCCCTCTGCATGGCGAGCCTTACGGCTTCGACGCTTTCGTGATCCGCCGCAGCGAGGACGATCTTGCTTCCGGCAAGACAGCTGCTGCTGTTCATTATTTCTATGAACCTTTTATACATAGATACACCCCCTTTGCATAATATTATAATATGTTGAACTGTTTTTGCATTATAATGGACCGAACGTTTTTGCAAGGGGAATAAAAATGAAATTTATGAAGGCCGTTATGAGGATGACCAGGCTCAGAGGCAAGGCAGATCTGGGCAGCGGTCCTGTACTGAGCACACTGATACAGCTGTCGATACCTTCCGTAGCGATGGTGCTCTTCCATACTCTTTTCCATCTTGTTGACACCGTCTTTATATCATGGCTCGGGGAGAGCCACATGGTGGCGATATCCTATACATTTCCTGTCCAGATAGGAGTATTCGCCATCCTCGAAGGGGTCGGCAACGGAATGACTGCGCTCTGCGGGAGAAGGCTCGGCGAGGGCAACCTTGAAGAGGCAAGAAACACCGCGCTCGCTGCCATGGGCTTTGCTTACCTGCTCTGTTTGATATGGATACCATTCCTCTTCCCATACACCTCGAACATCTTTTTCAGGACGCTTGGCGCATCTGACCCGGAGACCCTGCGGCAGGCCTGGCTCTACAATATGTGGATACCGCCGACTTTCATCCTTATCAGCTTCTCGTATGTGGTGAACTCGGTCTTCAGGTGTCAGGGAAACACGATGATACCCCTCAAATATTTCCTGATCGCGAACGGCCTAAATCTCGTCCTTGACCCGATATTCATTTTCACTTTCGGGTGGGGGATTACGGGCGCTGCCGCCGCGACGTTCGTGGGGCGGGCGGCCGGGATCGTATATCTTATAAAGAAATTAAAAACGGACAGTGAGATACAGCTGCCTTTCAAACCGTACATAAAACTGTCCATGCTGCCTCTGTGGGGAAAAATCTCAGCGATAGGATTCCCCGTCACCCTTTCTACGGCAAGCGTAGCTCTGGGGATGGGAAGCGTGAACAACATACTCTCAGGCACCTTCGGACCTCAGGCTGTGGCTGCATGGATGGTCGGGCTGAGGGTCGAGGACCTGGCCTTCAATACTTTGATGGGAATAAACGACGCGCTCGTTCCCTTTCTCTCGTTCAACTACGGAAGACGCGACCTCAGGAGGATGAAGAACGGGATGAGATCTGGACTGATAATAAGTGCCGTGATCACGGGCGGTCTCGGACTGGTCGTCTGCCTCTTCCCGTTCTCTGTCATCCAGCTTTTCCGGCCTTCGGAGGATATCGCTAGGATCGCGGCTAATGCGATACGGATCACCATAGCCGGATATCCAATGGTCATTTACAGCGTCATTTACAACGCTTTTTTTGTTGCGACAGGGTTTTCGACATTTGGCCTCATTACTCAGATATTCCGTTCTCTGATGATAAGGGTGCCTGCGGCCCACTTTTTGTCGCGCATACTCACCATTGACTATATCTGGTGGTTCCAGCCGATATCGTTTTTGGGAGCAGCTTTAATGACGGGGCTTTTTTCCTGGATACTCTTGCGCAAGTTAAAGCGGGACATGGATGATCCAAAGGATCCGGCATGTGCAAAGGATTTTTGACTTGACTTTATCGATTAAAATGCTATAAACATTCTGGAAGGAAGAGGGGAGCCTCTTCCGGCAAGAGAAGAGCGAAGATAGAGATCTGCAGAATAGAATAGACAAGGCAAAGGAGACTTTCAATATTATCAGAAGCCTGTCATTTCTATGGCGGGCTTCTTTTGTACATTTAGGAGGGCTGTTAATGTCCAAACGGGTCTGTATGGGTAACGAGGCGATAGCTCTAGGTGCTGCGAGGGCAGGTGTCAGCGTGGTATCCGGCTATCCGGGCACTCCGTCGACCGAAATAATCGAAACTTTGATCCGCGAAAAGATACCCGGTATAGAAGTCCAGTGGTCAACGAACGAAAAAGCAGCTTTGGAAGTGGCTGCCGGGGCTGCATACTCAGGGGCCAGATCGATGGTCACCATGAAGCAGGTCGGGCTGAACGTGGCCGCAGATCCTCTGATGAGCCTTTCGTACGTTGGCGTGGAGGGCGGCATGGTCGTCGTGGTCGCGGACGATCCGGGTCCTTGGTCCTCACAGACCGAGCAGGATACCAGGCATTTTGCAAAATATTCGAACTTGCCCGTATTTGACCCGTCGTCGCCTGAAGAGGCGTACGAGATGGTCTCATATGCATTCGACCTCTCCGAGGAGTTCAGACTGCCTGTCTTCCTGAGACCGACCACGAGGGTCTGCCATGCAAGCGCGACCGTGGATCTGGCGGATGTACATGAGCCCAGGCCCGCCTCGGGTTTTGTCAAACGGCCCGACTGGATAATTTTCCCGGCTCTTTCCTACAGAAAACACGGAGAACTTGAACAAAAGCAAAAACTGCTGTCCGAGAAATTCGGGACTCTCCCCTTCAACAAAATCAAAAAAGGGGGAAGGTCAGGCATAGCCGTATCGGGAATATCGTATCTCTACCTGACTGAGGTCATAAGGGAGTTCGGACTGGATCTTACGGTATTCAAGGTAGGGACCCCCTATCCGATCCCGACAAAGCCGGCGGAGGAATTCTTATCTCTGGTCGACCGGGTCCTGGTGATCGAAGAACTGGATCCCGTGATCGAGGAACAGCTCCTCATTCTCTCTGCGGGGAAAAAGGAGATACTGGGCAAAATGACAGCCCATCTTCCCTGCAACGGAGAATACAGCTTTGAACTGATCAGGGATGCCGTCCTCAAATTTGCCTGCGTCAGGAGTGAAGATCTGCCGATGGCAGAGATCCCCGTACTTCCCGTAAGACCGCCGGTGCTCTGCGCCGGATGTCCCCACAGGGCATCATTCTATGCGGCCAAAACAGCGGCTAAAAACTTTGAAAAGACAGTCTACTGCGGCGATATAGGCTGTTACACCCTTGGCAATGCCGCTCCGCTCAACACTGTCGACACATGTCTTTGCATGGGTGCGGGAATAACGATAGCGCAGGGGATAAAGCTGGCGGAAAAAGGGACCAAATGTATCGCTTTCATAGGGGATTCGACCTTTTTCCATACCGGGATTCCCGGGGTCATAAACGCGGTCTATCAGAACACCGACATAACGATAGCGGTGCTCGACAACCACACGACCGCGATGACGGGCGGCCAGCCTCATCCGGGAACAGGAAGGACCGCTATGGGAATGCCGGCGAAGCCGCTGGATATAGAAAAGATCTTGAGGGCATGCGGAGTGGAGCACATATCGACAGTTGACCCATTCAAATACGATGATGCAGTCGAAGCCTTTAAAAACTCTCTTGAGCATGGCGGGCCTTCGGCTGTTATCGCGAAGGCACCGTGCATCGCTCTCATAAAGCCGCCGAAAACCGTACGCAGGGTAAACGGGGCCTGCATCGGATGTCTTAAATGCATCAAACAGCTTGGCTGTCCGGCGATGTCTGTGGGCGAAGACGGAAAGGTATCGATCAACGAGCCCATATGCACAGACTGTTCCCTTTGCGTGAACGTATGTCCCGTCGGAGCCATAAAGAGGGTGGACAGAGATGCTTAGCAGCATAGTCATAGCGGGTGTGGGCGGACAGGGAACGCTGCTCGCGTCGAAAATACTTTCGACGGCGGCACAGAAGAGAGGCCTGTTCGTCCGGACTTCCGAGACCATAGGGATGGCGCAGAGGGGCGGATGCGTATCCAGCCATCTTAGGATGGGCCTTGAAGAGATCTCGCCCGTAATACCTCTTCGTCACGCCGACATCCTGATAGGTTTTGAGCCCGCAGAAGCGGCGAGACAGATCAACAGGCTCAGGCCGGATGCATCGGCTGTGGTGAACACGGACTGCATAATCCCTACAAATGTTGCCCTGCGCATGGGCGAGTATAACTGCGACCAATACATAGAGGCCTTAAAAGCGAATATTGGGCGGGTATTTTTTATACAAGCAGCCCCCCTGGCGATCAAAGCAGGAGACGCAAGGACCCTCAACATGGTGCTGCTCGGATTTTCCTCCGGCGCAGGCCTGCTTCCGTTCAGTGGACCGGAGATAGCCGGGGCTATGGAGTGTTGCATCAGGCCCGGGCTTCTTGAGATGAACAGAAAGGCCTTCATGCTTGGAGCTGAGGAAGCGGGGAATATAAGATCAGAGATAGATGTATTAAATAAATAGAAATAGAAATATTTTTAATAACAGTATCATAAAGAAGAGCGGAGCTGAGAGCAATGAACGAATTATCAATTATGAGCCAGTGTTTTGCCCAGGTGAGAAGAGTTGCGAAGCGCAGTCCGATGTACATCGAAAAGTTCAAGGACATCCCGGTCGATACCATGATGACGAAGGACCAGTTCGAGACGCTGCCTTTCACAACAAAACAGGACCTCAGGGACGCATATCCGATGGGTATGCAGTGTGTCCCCAACGAACAGATCGTGAGGGTGCATTCTTCGTCAGGAACTACGGGTATCCCTGTGATCATCCCTTACAGCAGCCAGGATATCGAGGACTGGGCTGTGATGATGGAAAGGTGTTACCAGTTTGCCGGGGTAACAAAGGAAGACAGGGTGCAGATCACACCCGGATTCGGTCTGTGGACTGCCGGGCTGGGTTTCCAGGCCGGTGCGGAACGTCTGGGAGCAATGGTAATCCCTACCGGAAGCGGCAATACTGACAGGCAACTCCAGCTTATGCGGGATCTTCAGTCGTCAGTACTAATAGGCACATCCTCCTACGGCCTCCTTATCGCAGAAGAGGTAGACCGCAGGGAGATGAGGAACGAGATAAAACTGAAAAAGGGCATTTTCGGATCCGAAAGATGGGGAGACAAGGTCAGGGAACGCATCTACCGGACCCTGGGCATAGAGTTTTTCGATATCTACGGCCTTACCGAGATATACGGACCGGGAATAGCCATAGATTGTTCGGAACATACAGGCATGCATTACTTCAATGATTTCATCTACTGTGAGATCATCGACCCGGCGACCGGCAGGGTGCTGCCTGAAGGAGAGCAGGGAGAGATCGTTATCACCACCTTCAGGAAGGAAGCCGCCCCGCTCATACGTTACCGGACCCACGATATTTCACGCATCATTCCGGGAACATGCCCGTGCGGTTCGCCATACCCCAGGCTTGACAGGATAGTCGGCAGAAGCGATGACATGATCAAGGTCAAAGGGACGAACATTTATCCGGCGCAGGTGGAGGAGATACTCAAGAGTATTGACGGCTTCTCGAGTGAATACAGGATAATCCTTGACAACGAAGACCTGAGGGACAGGATGATCGTTCAGGCCGAAGCCTTTGAAGGTACCGACGCGGAAGAGCTCGGAAGGGAGCTTGAAAGGGCCTGCAAGTCGGGCCTTGGGATCAAGGTCATACCGGAGGTCCTGAAAATAGGAGACCTCCCGAGGAGCGAGAAGAAGACCAAAAGGGTCATAGACAACAGGGGATAGGCCGGGCAGGCAAATACAAAATTTGCGGACCCCGGGGCGATCGGTGAGATCAGCCCGGGGTCCGCTTAGTTTTGATCAACGATCACTTGGCTCCGTCGATGCCTTCGTTGGACAGCATGTCGGCGCGCTTGTTCTCTTCCCTGGGTATCCAGCTGTAGGTAATATCCATCCCCTCGGCAAGGTCCCACGCTTCGCGCGCAAGGAGCCTGAGATGGGGAAGGTTTATCTTCCACTGCCGCGAGATCTGGCTGACCACAAGCTTGCTGTCACCATATACCCTGAGGGACTTTATCCCGCGGTCCTTTGCCGCTTTGAGCAGCATAATCAAAGCCATGTACTCGGCTTCGTTGTTGGTCTTTTCACCGAGGAAACGTGATGCCTCCCATATGATCTTTCCATCTTCATTTATCAGAAGCGCTCCGGCTCCCGCCTTACCGGGGTTGCCTCTTGAGGCACCGTCAAAATAACCTTCCATCGATATCCCTCTCCCACACTCAGATAGATGCGCTATACTTTATTATATCTTACTGCATCGGGGGAATAATATGGCTTCTCAGAAAAAAACAAACGCTGTAAGGATCCTGGAAAACGCAAAGATCCCCTTTGAACTGATAGAGTACGAGGTCGATGAGAGTTCGCTCTCGGCGGAGGATGCCGCCTTAAAGACGGGCGTTCCCGAGGAACAGACCTTCAAGACGCTTTGCGTCAGAGGTGACAAGACGGGCGTTATGATGGTATGTCTGCCCGCGGGCAGGGAACTGGACTTCAAGGCGCTCTCCGCAGCAAGCGGCAACAAAAGCTCCGAGCTCGTACCTCTCAAGGAGGTCCAGCCGCTTACAGGATACGTCAGGGGGGGCTGCTCGCCTCTCGGAACAAAGAAAAAATTCCCTGTTTTTATAGACGAAAGCGCCTGCCTCTTCGATTTCATAACCGTCAACGCAGGCCAGAGAGGACTTCTTTTCAAAATAAGTCCGGAAGACCTTATCAAAGCCACCGAAGCGAAAACAGCGGGGATAATAAGATAAAAAAGGACCGGATGGCAGTCCATCCGGTCCCGGTCATTAATGTCGATGTCCCGTTATTGGAATCCTACCGGCATTATTGCGATCACCCTGGACAACGGGCCTATGTTCAGGATGTTTATCAGCGTCTCTCTGTTGAAGGACTGGACGAACCTTGTCTTCATTCCCAGGGCCTCGGCAGCCAGATAGACGTTCTGTGACATGGCGCCAACGGCCACCTCTGCCCAGTTCTCTACACGCGGTCCGCTTCCTTTTGTAGCGAAGACAAAAATACACGGCGCAGAACCTGCGTACTCCTGTCTTGCGGCCCGCGATAGGGAGTTTTTGTCTGACAGCATCTTGAGCATATTCTTTTCAGGATCATATAGATAAGATCCGCTTTTAAGAAGCACATAGAGGCTTACGTACGGATCCGAACTCATTGCGAAGGGCACGGTCCAGCCCTTGCCATCCCTGTTCCTCCCGGTCGCGGCCCAAAGCAGGGTAGAAAGTTCTTTGAGCGAGGGTTCCTTTTCTTTGAATGCCTTCTGTGTGGCGGAAGATCTCTCCTCGATCGCCTTGAAAAGGCTTATCCCTCCGTCCTTTTCCGGAGAGGTGAGCATGATGTCCGAAGTGACCGCCTCTGCTATCCCGGCAGAGATCCCAAACAACAGAAAAAACATCGCTGACAGAAATATGTTTTTCATATATAGCCTCCTTTCAGGGTCCGATGCCCTTTGACATGATATCGTAAATTTACATTTGATCTTAAGCGGTGCTACCAGGCCTTTTCATATATAGCTTTAACAGACTCGAAATCGAGCGGCCGGGGGTTGTTTGACATCAGCCTGACCTCTTTGAGGGCCGCTTCGGCCATCTCGGATGCAGCCTCCTTGGGTATCCCGAACTCCCTGAGCCTGGTCTTCACCCCGATCCTCTCTCCAAGTTCGACTATCCCTTTAAGCGCCGCGTTAGCCGCGTCGCAGGCTGTCATCCCCTCAGACCACAGCCCCATCGACTGCGCTATCGGGATGAATTTTTCCTCGCAGCCCTCCAGATTGTACTCCATGACCCATCTCAGGAGCGCTGTATTCGCTTCGCCGTGCGGCACATGGTACTGTCCGCCCAGGGGGTATGCCATCGCGTGTACTCCGGCCGTTCCTGACATCGAAAAGGCCATCCCCGCTATCATGCTTCCGTAGGACTGGGCCTCCCTTGCACACAGGTTCCGGCCGTTGAGCACGCACTCGGCGAGATTTGGATAAATGTTTTTTATCGCAGTCAGCGCCAGGTCCTGTGTGAAACGGTTCGTTCCGAGGGAGAGGAAGGCCTCCACTCCGTGAACGAGGGCATCCATCCCCGATGTCGCAGTGATGTACGGGGGCAGGTCCAGGGTAAGTTCGGGGTCGACTATGGCAATGTCAGCGACAAGGAATCTGCTGGATATTCCTTTTTTCATCTTTTCCTCTGTGAATGAAAAAACGGCAACTGCGGACACTTCCGATCCGCTCCCCGATGTCGTCGGTATCATTATTGTCGGGAGGCCTTTTCGTGGGATCTTCTCGCTCCCTACCATATCGGAGACTTTGATATCGGGATTTTCTGCCATGACGGCGGCCATTTTTACAAAGTCCATGGAACTCCCTCCGCCAAAGGCGATAAGAGAGTCGAAAGAGCCTTCCCTGATGTAAGAGACGGCCTCTTCAAGAAGTTCCACGGGCGGTTCCGGCTCGACCCTGTCCCAGTGTCCCGGCGTCATCCCAAGTTTTGAGCACCCATCCATAAGGGAGGCCAGACGGTCGCTCTTTGCCATCTGTCTGCCGGTTATGAAGAGCGGTCTTTTTGAGCCGAGCAGCAAAGCCTTCTCAGGTGCCTGGCCTGAAGAACCTGACTCAAATATCACTTCCCGCGGCATTCTGAATTTGAACGGTTTCATTAAATTTGTATCACAAGCTGAACGATCCATGTCATCTACTCCCCTGTCATATATTGGACCAGGGCCAGCCGAGGCTGAAACCCAGATATTCGAAGATAAGCCGTCCTGTGAAAATTGCCAGGATGCATCCTGCTGCCAGATACGGGCCAAGCGGCACCGCATCCTTCCTGCTGAGTTTTTTCGCGGCCAGCAGCGGGATCACTATGATCCCGCCCGACATAAATCCAAGATAGAGGCTGAGGATCGTAAGCTTCCATCCCAGAAGGGCACCGACGCCAAGCATCATCATCGCGTCTCCCATGCCCATCCCGCCGCGGCTGAGCAAAATGATCGAGTAAATAAATACAAATCCAAGAGCTGCCCCCGTCGCTCCGTCTATCATGGAGCCCAGTCCTCCCGGGATCCTTGCAAGCATCGAGACGGCGGCCATTGCCAGGGCCCACTGATCGTAGATGTAGCCGCTTTCGATGTCTGTGAGAGAGTGGAAGAGCATGAAGAAGAGCGCGATAAAAGAGAAGAGCAAGGGCATTCCGATGCCCCAGTACCAGACCGAAAGCGCTCCTATCGACCCGCCGGCAAGCTCTGATATGAAGTGGCGGGAAGGTATCGGTTTCTTGCAGGTACGGCAGCGTCCGGCAAGCACCAGGTAGGAAACTATCGGGATAAGGTCGAAGGCATTGAGCGTTCTTCCGCAGTTGTCACAGACCGAGCGTTCGCTGCCCCACCATTTTTTCTCTGCGACAGTACGCATGGCCGCTGCATTTATGAAAGAACCGATGACCGCTCCTGCGGCGAAACCAATGAATATGCCTATGCCTTCCATGTGGACACCTCTCTTGGCGGAGGTTAAAATAAAACCTGCAAGCGCTGGATCTTGACTATATCATGCAGGAGATGAAAAACATGCCCATCGTAGTAGTGAACATCAAAGAGGGCCGCACTCTGGAACAGAAGCGCGCCATGGTGACGAAAGTCACCGAAGCTCTTTGTGAGACCATGGAAGTCCCTAAAACGTCTGTCCGCATAATCATCAACGAAATGGCCAATGACAATTTTGCGGTCGCAGGCACCCTTGTATGCGACAACCCGGATGCCCAGGTAAAGAAAAAGAGCTAGCCTGAAAAAAGCTCCTTGAACCGCTTGTGCTGCCATAGGTACTGTTCAGGCGCCCTGCGGATTATTTTTTCCAGCTCCAGATTTACTTTGGCTGTAAGTGACCTGATCGTTGCCTCCCGGTCCTTTGTCTTTTTCCATTCGATCGGGGGGCCTATCACAAGTTTGAAACGGAACGGCTCTATCCTGATGCACTGGTACGGCAGAATGGGAGCCCCCGTTAGCCAGGCAAACACCGCGGCTCCCTGAAAAGTGCTGGTCTCGTGTCCGAAGAAGGGGACCATGACCCCATCTCCTCCGCCGTGCTGGTCTGCCGCAAGACCTATCAGTTCATTTCTTCTGAGTATGCCGATGGCCCTTGTCATAGGCTCATCTTTCCCCAGTGTACGAAGACCGCCGTTTCGTCTCAGCGTATCAATAAGCTCCCGCTGGAATGGATCGTCCGAGTGGCGGACCACGCCAACTCCCCTGCAGTTCCTGCCCAGCCAGGCCGCGGCATGCTCCCAGTTCCCACAGTGGGCTGAGACGACGATCACTCCTCTGTTTCCTGCAAAAGCCCGGTCCATGTGTTCCCTTCCCTCGATCTCGACGATCCATTTGTCGACAAGGGAGGGGTCTCTCTGCCACGAGAGCATTTCTATGCCTGTCCATATCATGCTCCTGTAAGATCCGTCAAGCATCTTCCTTTTTTCGGCGTCAGTTTTTTCCGGGAAAACGAGTTCGATGTTTTTTTGTGCGACCTTTTTCCTTGGCGCGATGAGCCTGACAGGGATGAAAAGGAAATAAAAAAGAACCGTGGCTCTCCATCCCGGTTTTATCATTTTTGCGAAACGGATAAAATATCTTATTTTTCGATCCATACCAAAGCTCCTGATGATCCACATCTGACTTTAGACGCCGGCAAAATACAACGACAGCCGCACATCGCAAGACATGATATGCCGGATTTCCGCTCAAAGAGGACCTGCCAAAAACTTAAAAATGCGCGAAGGATCTTCTGTTTTTTCAGACAGCGGCGATCCTTCACGCGGCATGCTCCTTAAATGTTTTCAAAGGTGAAACTTCAGTCTCCGAATTTGACCAGCCTGAAATCTTTCTTGCCTACCCGCAGCTGGACATATCCGCCGTCAAGGAGGTCTTCTGAGGAAAGCTGCCTTGTCTCTTCCGTGACTTTGCTTCCGTTGAGGTAGACTCCGCCCTCTTTTATCTTGCGTTTTGCCTCGCCCTTTGATGCGCATCCGCCCGAAAGCACGAGAAGATCTGTAATCGGGCCTCCGATCTCCGAACCGGCCTTTGCAAAAGGTATCTCTGCGGAGAGAGTGTCTAGGAGTTCGGCACTTGCTTCCCTTATGTCCGTTTCCCCGAAAAGTACGGCGCTTGCGTCCCTTACCCTTTTCGCGGCATCTTCTCCGTGTACCCTGCAGGTAAGGTCCCATGCGAGTTTTTTCTGAGCCATCCGCAGATGCGGAGTTTTATTGTGTTCTTCAATGATGGCGCTTATCTCGTCAAGTTCCATAAATGTGAAGAGCTTATACAGCTTTTCAAGGTCGCTGTCGTCGACATTTATCCAGAACTGATAGAACTTGTATATGCTTGTGCGATGCGGAGAGAGGTAGACAGCGCCGCTCTCGGATTTTCCGAACTTCTGTCCCTGTGCGTTGAGCAGCAGCGGGAACGTAATGCCGTAACACTGGCCCCCTGATTTTTTGCGCGCGAGGTCCATGCCGGCGATGATGTTCACCTGCTGGTCGTTCCCTCCCATCTGGAGGGTACAGTTCAATTCGTTGTACATGTGGTTGAAGTCGTATGCCTGCAGAAGGATGTATGAGAGTTCGGTGTAAGTTATCGATTTGTCGGGATCGAGCACCCGGCTTCTGACGTAATCTCTGTTTACAAGGAAGCTTACGGAGAAGTACTTTCCTATGTCCCTGAGGAACTCTATGTAATTGAGCTTTTTCAGCCACTCGTTGTTGTTTACGAGGATCGCGCTGTTCTCGCCGCAGTTGAAATCAAGGAAGTGCTCGAGCTGTTTTGCGATCCGGCTTACGTTGTAGCTTATCTCTTCTTCGGAGAGAAGGTTTCTTTCTGCGCTTTTGCCGGAAGGGTCACCGATCCGCCCTGTGCCTCCGCCTGCGAGTGCTATCGGACGGTGTCCGAGGCGCTGGAGCCAGGCAAGTCCCATTATCGCAACGAGGTTTCCAACGTGGAGACTGTCGGCGCTTGGGTCAAAGCCGATGTACCCTGTCACCATGTTTTTCATAAAGTGTTCTTCAAGCTCTTCGTTGTGGCTGCTCCACTCGACGAATCCACGTTCCTTCAAAACTTTCAGCGCATTGCAGTACATTGATTTATCCCTCCGGTTTTTATTACAGTGAGTTTATCGCGTGTTTTTTACGTACAGACATCGTCCGACTTTGCCAGATACCTCCGGCCGGTCAGGGCATAAGTGCTATTTATGGCCGATGTACCAGCTGATCCTTCCCGATTCCGCTGTCTCCCATACGATCAGGGCCCTTCCCATCCTCTTCAGGACATTTCCAAAAGAGTTCGAGATCCCCTGATCGAACGGAGAGAAAGATGAGTCAGGCTGGAATATATCCTCCGTATCGCTGCCGTAGTACCCGTCATCGTTTATGTCAGGCTCGTTCATGAAGGCATTCATTTTAGTCATGTCGCCGAGGGCCGCGCCTACCTTGGGCAGGTCTGCGACCAGCCATGCGACTGCTTTTTCGTTATCTTTCAGGAAAGTGCCGAGACTTCCTTTTTCTTTTAGAGATTCAGGCGAGAGAAGGCCGAGGACAGCTGTGTTGTCTTTGGCTGCTCCCACAACAGAAAAAGGCAGGCTCGTGCTGCCGCCCAGATCGAAACCGGTAAGCGGCTTGGGTTCTGCGCCAAACAGCAGCTTGTTCCAAAAAGCATCTATCAGCTCTGCCAACAGGGTTTTGTCGCCCGTAAACTGCACCATGATGCCGGGCAGGGAAAACCAGAGGATCTTGTTGTATCCGCCGACCGAGAAAATAGTCTCTCCTGACAGTATCTTCTGTATTTGTTCGTCCTCCAGCCCCATTGATGCGCCAAGTTCGCCGATCGTCCCGAGCGGGAAAGGCCAATCCTTGGGCGATCCTTTCAGATCCGGGAGGTTGATGCCCGCTGAGACAAGGAGCGGATCCGGTATGATGGAGTTTGCCGTATCCCACGTCTTGGGCCTTAGTGACTTGAGAAAGATCGGAGAGATCCTTTTGTCGAGCCCTTCTATCCTCCAGACAGCTTCGCCTGCTTTGCCTGACTCTTTGTCAGCCTTCTGCGACCTCCATGAAACATGCAGCGTGAGAGGTCCTTTTCGTTCTTCTCCTGCAAAAAGTAGCCCGCCGTCAGAGAGGATCATATGAGCCGGCCAGGATCTTTCCTTCTTCCATATTTTTTTCGAAATGCCCTTTGCAGAGCCTGATCTTATCTTGATCAGTCCGGAGAATGGTTCTCTGTCATTGGCGATCAGTACGATGTCCTTTTCGGTCCCGTAAAAGAGAGAGCTGTCCCTTGTCCTGATCTCCCACGAATTTTTGTCTCCCGTTTTGATCACTGCCCCGACCGGACCCAGTATCTTTTCCCATGAAGGAGGCAGTTCACCCTTTGAGAGCGAAGCCGCAGCCTCCCTGTCAAGCCTTACTGCGGCAAAGACGTCAATGATGTCGTCCCTGCTGTTCTCTATAAGGACAGCGCACTCTTTTGCGTTTTTCGCAAGAGAGAGGATATCGCTTCCTGAAGATCCTTCACTGAAGAATGCATACTGGCCCTCAGTAAGAAGTGCGGAAAGAGAGACCGGATAATATTCTTCTTTCGCCTCAAAGAGCACATAAGGATCCGAACCCGAAGGGGCCGGCAGTCTTGATGCAAGGACTGCAGGACCTTTTGCGGAGATATATGCAAACAGGCCAAATAGTACGGCTGCCACCGTACTTGTGATCAGTATGAACAATTTGACCTTCTTCGACATCAGGTCTCTCTCCTCTTATGTGATGATCCTATGCTGCCTGTGGTATGCTTACTGCAACCAGGGTATTATAATCCCTATTGCCGCAAAAGGTGAAAATATCACGCTGTTTTTCTGTCTTCCTCTCCCAGTGCCGCCGCTGTTTCCAGCAATGTTTTCGCAGAGACGAGAAGCGGCATTATCTTTGCGTAGTCTTTGCTCTCTATGGCAAGCCTCTGCATTTCGTCTGCCTTGTTGGTTATCGAGGCAAGCAGCTGCGAGATGTCCTGCGGACTGAGTTCCAGCCTGTCGATTATCTGCTGTGAGATGACGGGCATCCTGACCGGCTTTTCCTCTGCGGGGGCAAGCAGGTCTATGGTGTCGTTGAGAGCCGGCACCATTGCTGCGTATCCCTTGTCATTGAGCCCCATTGCAAGTGACTTTGCAGACTTGGGTTCTCCGTGGACCACCACGAACCTGGTTTTTTTGGGGAAGTTCGAGGCCCAATTGAGGAGATCGTTCCTGTCTGCGTGGGCGGAAAAACCGTTCAGTGTGTGGAATCTGGCTTTTACCGAAACGTCCTCCCCGGCGATCCTTATCTCCTTGGCACCGTCTACAAGCCTGCGCCCAAGTGTCCCATAGGCCTGATATCCGACGAAGAAAACATGCGTATCCGGCTTGTAGAGGTTGTGTTTAAGATGGTGCATGATCCTGCCTCCCGAACACATCCCGCTTCCCGCAAGTATTATCCCGCTTTTCTCCTCGTTTATCGCCCTTGATTCGTCGGCGCTCCTTATGAACTGGAAATTTTCAGGTTCAAAGGGATCGTCACCCTTCAGGAACATCTCTTTAAGTTCCCTTGAGAGATGCGGAATGTACTTGCAGTATATCTCGGTCACTTTTACCCCCATAGGGGAATCAAGGTAGATCTTTGGCATGCTGAGATCAGGATATTTTTTCTGAAAACGGTCGAGTTCGTAGAGGACTCTCTGCGCCCTGTCCACGACAAATGTCGGCACGAGGACTTTCGAACTTGTTTTGAGAGCTTCTTTCAGTGCATCTTCAAATTCTGTCCTTGTGTCATTGAGTGATTTATGGAGCCTGTCGCCGTAAGTAGATTCAATCAGCACGAAATCTGCCTCTTCGATCAGGGTCGGGGGTTTCTCAATGACGCCGTCGTGCGGTCCCAGGTCCCCTGAAAATACGATCTTGACAGCTTTGTCTCCGTTGTTTTCGGACACCCATGTCTCGATTATGGAACTCCCGAGTATGTGGCCGGCCTCGCGGAAGCGTACTTTGAGGCCCTCAGTGATCTCAATGACTTCGTCGTAAGGGATGGGGGAGAGCAGTCCCAGCGAGTCCTCCACCTCATTTTCCGTGTAAAGGGGTTTGACCGGAGGAAGTCCCTTCCTGCTGTTCTTTCTCGTCCTCCATTCGGCTTCTTCACCCATCAGCCTCGCTGAATCCCTCCAGAGTATCTCGACGAGCTCGGAAGTGGCAAATGTGCAGAAGATCTTTCCTTTGAATCCCTCTTTTACTAGCAGTGGTATCCTTCCGCTGTGGTCGATGTGGGCGTGGGTCAGCAGAAGCGCATCTATCGAAGTGGGGTCGAAAGGAAAGGCTTCTCCCTCATGCTTTTCCTCGTCCTGGCCCTGGTGGAAGCCACAGTCCACCAGAACTTTGTATTTCCCTGTCTCTATCATGTAATTTGACCCTGTGACCTCTCCGGCTGCTCCGTGGATTTTCAGCTTCAAATCATTCGCCCCTTGGGCTCCCACCTTTCTGTTTTTATTGAAAACGTATCTGATCTATTGATTTATTGTACTGTCACTAACGGCAGTTCACAACGAATTACAGTACCTTTCCCCGGGGTGGAGGATATGCTGAAACTGCCTCCCACGATGGACATCCTTTCCCGCATGTTCGAGAGGCCTCTGTGTCCCTGCACCCAGAGTTCGGTGAAGTTGTCCGATACCTCAAAGCCCTTTCCGTCGTCCTCTATCCGGAGAATGATCATTTTGCCCGTATTTTTCAGCGAGATATATACATTTTCAGCTGTGCCATGTCTTGCCGAATTGTTGACCGCCTCCTGGGCCACCCTGAAAAAGGCGAGGGTGGCATCATCGGGGAGATCGGGGATCTCCTGCAGGTCAAGATGTATCTTTATATCGAGCTGGGCGCTCTGTCTCTCGGAAAGTTCGGTAAGAGCCTGCACTATTCCCAGGTCAAGCCAGGGAGGAGTCAGATTGTTGCAGAGCTCTCTCATCTCCTTAACCCCTGCCATAGCAACTTTTTCTGCCTCTTCAAGCTGCTTTTCTCTCTCTTCCGGTGAGTCCATGTCGATGGAGAGGAGACGCAGCCTCTGTATCAAAGCTGTGAGATCCTGCAGCGGACCGTCATGGATCTCGCGGGATATCCTTGCACGCTCCTCTTCCTGCACCTTTACCAGGTCATTGACGTATCTGCGCGAAAGCCTGACCTTCTCAATCGCCGAATTAGCCAGGACGACCAGTGCTTCCCTGAGTTTCTGCAGCTCGGTCACTGCTTCGGGAGCGTTTTTCAGCGGGACCTCTTCTCCCCACTTAAGCATAGAGACCTCCTCTTCGAGGTCCTTAAGGGGCATTATCACTTTCTGCCACATTATGTAGACAGACAATATCCCGATAAGGCCGAGTATCCCCATGATAAAGGGCCAGACGGTCGTAAGCGTGACCATGGGGCCGAGCAGCTTGTCCCACGAGACGGCCGCGAGGACAAAGAGGTTCCTCTGCAGCATGGGGTAGACAGCTATCGTGTACCATCTTCCGTCCGGTCCACGTATTTTCTGGGGAGACATTACCGAGATGGGCATGTCCCATATTATCGAGAGTATCGTAACGTCAGGTGACCCGTAAACGAGATTCCCTTCGCTGTCAAATACGGCGAACATTCCGGGAACTGCCATCTCGTCTGCCATCATCTCTCCGAGTCCAAGTATCCTTGATCTGTACTGGTTCGGCTGCCATGTTCCGTCAGTTCTCAGGTCCCACTGGGAAGATTCAAGCCTTGCCGCGGCCCCCCTTGCCAGGTTTTGTACATAAGAACCTGCGATACCTTCCATGGTGTTTTCAAACTGACAGAAGCCTATCCATGCAAGGAGGAATGCTCCGAGGCTAGGCAGAAAAACGGCTACGGTCAGCTGAACGAGAAGGTTTCTTCTCAATCGAGCAGTTCCTCCAGTGTTACTATCCCGTATTTAAGCGAAAGCAGCATCGCTTCCGTCTTATTTTTTGCCCCCAGTTTGTCATATATCGAGGCAAGGTGTGTCTGGACGGTCCTCTCGCTTATGAAAAGCTGAGTGGCTATCTCTTTTCCGGAGAGTCCTCTTGCCGCAAGGAGAAGGACCTCCCTTTCCCTCACCGATACTGGTTCAGGTACGAAATCTCCCTCCTGCTCCACTGCGTTCGCGACCTCGCTGTCAAGGTAAAAGCCTCCGCGCGCCACTATCCGTATAGCCTTGGAGAGGGTGTCCATGCTGGCGGTCTTCAGGACATATCCCCTGGCTCCCGCCCTGAGAGAAGCCATAACGTACTGCTGGGCGTCGTACGAAGTCAGCATCAAAGACGCAACGGGAAGTGAGGCGTCTTTGATCTTGCGTGCAAGAGCGACTCCGTCAATGCCCGGCATTCTTATGTCGAGAAGCGCGACCTGCGGTTTGAGCTGCAGGATACCTGCCCATGCCGATTCTCCGTCTGCATAGCTCCCCAGGATGTTGAAGTCAGCCTCCTTGGCCAGATATGCTTTCATCCCTTCCCTTGTAAGCGGATGGTCATCTGCCAGTATCAATGAAATTGACATTTTGTATCCTCCCTCCGTTGTTTTTGATTTTTCCGACAATTCAGGAACCAAGTCCTATCTCTTTCTCTACAGGCCTGAGGGCCAGTATCGTCTTTTCTATCAGCGTTTCGATGGGTATGCCAAGCAGCTCGGATCCCTTTTCGATGACCTCCCTGTTGACGCCCCTTGCGAATGCCTTGTCCTTCCACTTTTTCTTTACCGATTTTGTCTCCAGGTCCTGGAGCGATCTGCTTGGGCGTACAAGAGCCACCGCCGTTATGAATCCGGTAAGTTCATCTATGGTGTAAAGATATTTTTCGCAGAGGGTCTCGGGTCTTATCCCGGAGTACTCCCATCCGTGCGCGAGCACCGCGTGTACAAAATCTTCCGGATAGCCCTTTTCCCGGAGCATCTCCCCGCCCTTCATCGGATGGGTCTCAATGCTGGGAAATTCTTCCCAGTCTATATCGTGCAAAAGGCCTACAAGGCCCCAGTAGTCTTCGTCCTCGCCGTTTTCCCGCGCGAACCACCTCATTGCAGCTTCAACGGCGTACGCGTGGCGGATATGCATATCTTCCCTGTTGTGTTCCTTAAGGAATTCAAGTGATTCTTCTCGTGTGAACATCTATAAGATTCCTCCTGTTGAAAAATTATCTCCAGCGACACTCTCTTCGGGTATGCAAAGCGTTTCGACTCCGGATTGAGCTAATATCTCCCGGGAAATTTTGTCCGGGTATTGATTCAGATATACTATGCGGGTACAACCGCAGTTGATAAGAGCTTTCGTGCAGTATACGCACGGTTCGTGCGTACAGTAGAGCCAGCATCCGGCCGTTGAGACTCCCGCATAGGCAGCCTGTGCTATGGCGTTGATCTCGGCATGCGACCCACGGCAGATCTCGTGTCTCTCTCCGGATGGGATCCCGAGCTTCTCCCTCAGGCATCCCGCCTCTTCGCAATGGATTATTCCCTTCGGCGCGCCGTTGTAGCCTGTGCTGAGTATCTGGCGGTCTCTCACGAGCACAGCGCCGACCTTTCTTCGCAGGCAGGTGCTCCTGCTTGCGACGGCCTTGGCTATCATCAAAAAGTAGCTGTCCCAGTCAGGACGGTCCAATATATTTTCCTCCCCGGCAGATATTCATCTATTGCATAAAGTATAGTTTATATTGAGGCATTTATGTTGATAAAAGGTGTCCGCCAAGTAATTTTTTATCTCTGCAGGTACGTCACGGCACCGGATAAACGGCATCTGCGATCAGCGGAAGCCGGAAAACGCGGCCTCTGTGTGCACCAGATCGAATCTACATGCAGGATCGTTTTTTTGCGACAGGAAATTACGGAAATATCAGATGTTTTCGATAAGTTTTTTTACTGCTGCCCTGAGGTCACTGTAAGTGTGATTCATCTCCCTGGCACATTCCTTTGCTGTCCTGCCGCACAGTATGCAGCTGCGGGCCGGAAGCCCCAGGTCTGACCTCGAGATCGATCTTCCGCACACTATTATGTCGATGTCGAGGATACGCCCTTCGGGAGAGCCTTCTTCCAGACTTACAGCCAGCTTTTTTGCCCTTTGCGCGTCGGGTGCCTCACCGCGGAAAAATCCAATCCAGCACAGGCCAGCCTCGTTTGAGACCGTCTCCGTGCAAATAGGATCGGATCCCCATTTGAGAGAAAAGAGGGAAGCATACTTTTCTATTGCCTTGCAGTCATTTTCGATCCTTTTGGGGTATCCGGGGATATTGATGGTGATCTGGCACGCGAAGAGAACTTCCGAGAGGTGACGGTCCCTCGCTCTGACCCTTTCCTCCCTTCCGGAAAGGATCGCGGAAAGGGCATCTCCAGTGTCAGTTTTTATCGTGTTCATGGATCAGTTTGTTTACGACGGCCCTGCCTTTTTCTGAACGGAGGTAGTCCATCGTGACAGGGGGAAGCATTATTTTCAATGCCTCCATGTCGTTCTCAACGATGGCTCTTCTTACCCTTGATGCAGAGACTGCCGTTCCAGATATATCGTTAAGCCGCATTATCTCCACAACTTCGACTCCGCGCGGGGGGAGCACTTTTTTCATCATCTCATTGTACTTTGCTGTGGTCTGACAGAAAGGTTCTGTCCCGACGAAGCGTTTTTTTATCAGGAGTTCGGGTACGAAAAGATTCGCAAAGAGCGTTGCGTCCAGTTCCGCCTGTCTCTCCGCAACAGATGTCAGCCCCTTGTCCTTCAGGAAATAAGTTGGGAAGGTGGCCCTTGATACGGCGTAGTCTCCGCTTGGGATGATCCTGACGTTCTTTAGGTCTCTCGTGCCCTCCTGCACTAGCCGCAGCCGGTCGCTGAACGGGAAGTGCGAGAGGTCTTCCTGGACCACGATCACATAGAGGCCGTCGCATTCTCCGGCTGCCTTCTCAATAAGATATCTGTGTCCCAGGGTGAAGGGGTTGCAGTTCATCACAGAAGCGCCGATATTTGTGCTGCCTTCGAAGGTCCTGTTTTTCCTGAGTACCAGACGGTAATCATCTGACGACGGATGTCCGGATTCCATCAGGACTATGGCATCTGTCCTTGCCAGCTCGCTGAATCCCAGTGAGGCGAACTTGTCTGCCATGTCACGCTTCGTGTATACGAAAAGGTGGAAGATCCCGTTTTCTCTGGCGTATTTCAGCAGTTCCGAGATCACCATCCCGGAGAGCCCTGCCTCCTGCCACTCCGGGTCTGCAGCGACCATCTTTATCACCTTGCCCTGGATGCTTGCCGTGGCGATTAACTTTTCTTCCGAATTTTCCACGACGGCAGTACAGTCGGGCCTGCCTTCAAATGTCAGTCCGTTTATCTCAAGCAGCGATTCCACCTGTTTTTTTTCGTTCCAGCTGAGATCCCTGATAGTCCTCGTCTGAAAGCCAAACATCGGGGGCTACTCCTTCTCAAGTTTTCTTTTCAGGATCTCGCCGATGCTCGACCTTGGCATCTCTGAAAGGAAGTCGATTATCCTCGGTACCTTGTAATAGGAGAGTTTCTTCTTACAGTGTTCGATCAGATCCTTCGAAGTTGCCTTTTCATCCTTTTTCAGAACGATGAAGGCCTTTACGATCTCTCCGCTTATCGACCGCGGGACTCCTATGACGGCGGCCTCCGCGACCGCGGGATGTTCAAGGAGGACTTTTTCGACTTCCTGTGCGTAAACCTTGAACCCTCCTACGAAGATGACCTCTGTCCTGCGTCCTACGAGGTAGAGGTATCCGTCATCGTCGAATTTAGCTATGTCACATGTATCGAACCATCCGTCGACGAACCTTTGGGATGTAAGTTCCGGATTGCGGTAGTAGCATTTTGCCACATTGTCCCCCCTTATCCAGAGGTGTCCCTCCGAACCGGCCGGCAGAACTTCTCCCTCATCGTTCCTTATCTCTGCCTCCACACAGGAGAGAAGCGTTCCTACGCTACCAGCCCTCCTGTTTTCTATTCCGGGGGCTATCGATACGACCGATGCGGCTTCGGTAAGTCCGTATCCCTCAATTACCGGAACTCCCAGGGTTTCCTGGGCCCTCTTGTCGAAATCCAGAGGCAGTCTGTCTCCTCCAGACAGTATGTATCGGAGCGTTCTGGGCGGGGTCACTCCCCTGGCGGCTGCTCCCAGAAGGAGGGAAATTATGGTAGGGACCGCCGGCACTATCGTGACAGCTGCGTTCCTCATGGCGTCCATCGCCCCTTCGGGGGGCATGAACGACGGAAGGACGACCTGACAGGTCCCTTTTACAAGGGGTATCAGAGAGCCGCAGACGAAACCGAATGCGTTGAAGTTGGGAAGGGCGTTGAGGAACACGTCATCGTCGGTAAGTTTGCCAATATGGTCGACACACGCATTGATGCTTGCATAAAGGTTTGAATGTGACAAAGGCACTGCCTTGGGTTCTCCGGTGGTGCCTGATGTGTAAAAAATGACCGCGGTGTCGGAGGATTCTTCTTCGGATCTTCTGCCTGCGATGCTCTCTACGGGTGCATCCAAAGCGGTGACCACACATGGTATGCCTTCCTCCGAGATCAGCGGCACTATGCCTGAAGATCCCCTGTAAGTGATGGAAGCGAAGACATCGGCGTGTTTCAGCTGTTTGATAAGTGAAACGTAGCCGCTCCTCGGATCTATCGGTACGACCGTGCCGCCGAGCTTCCATATGGCAATGATGGATGCGAGAAGGATCGGACTGTTCGGGAGAAGAAAGGCCATTCTCTGTCCTTCATGGAAACCGCTTGCCTTAAAACCTTTTTCGCACTCTTCGATCAGTTCAAGGAATGCTCCGCCTGACCACCATGTCTTCTGCCACCAGATGAAAGGTTCTGTCTTAAGTGATTCAAGATTTGATAGTATGATATCTTCAAGTCTGGGAGCCAATGCTTCCCCTCCACTCTGTCAAAGCGTCAATCCCATGTAAGCTTCCCATGCCGCCGAGAAGGACAGCATACTCTCCGGGATGTCATATCTGGGATGGTGCAGGCCATACTCCAATCCGGTCCCCATCAGCATAAAGACTGAGGGTACACAGGAACTGAAGAAGGAAAAATCTTCCCCCGAGAGCAGCGGCCGTTCAAGCATTTTGATACCGTCCTCGCCGAAGAACGGAATGCCCGCGGCAAGGATCTTGTCTACCATCTCTGAGTCGTTGTCCACCTGTCCGTAGTTTCTCGTGTATTCGACAGAAGCCAGTCCCCTGAAGGCTTTTGCGATTGCCGGGGCCATGCTTTCTATCCTTCCCTGCACGAAATCCCTCGTTTTCGGACTGAAAGCCCTGAGGGTCCCCCATATGTTGACCTGCTCCGGTATCACATTATAAGCGAAACCTGCTTCGATGTGGCCGAAAGATACGACGACCGGTTCTCTTGGATCGATCTCTCTGGTAAGCATGGTCTGTATCGCTATCACGATGTGCGATGCGATAGTTACCGGATCGACTGTCATGTGGGGTTCGGCGGCGTGGCCGGCAGTGCCTCTGATATCGATGTGTATCTTGTCTGAGAGGGCCGTGAGGACTCCCCTGCGGAGGAAAAGCTCTCCGTACGGAAGTTCTGACCACCAGTGCAGCGAAGCGGCGCTTCCTATGTTGAACGTCTCAAGGAACCTGTTTTCCACAAGGGTCCTCGCTCCGCCCCTTCCCTCACCGGCGGGCTGAAAGAGCAGGACCACTCTTTTTTTTAGTTTGTCTCTGTGGAGGGAGAGTACTTTTGCGGCGCCGAGCAGAGAAGCCATATGGGCGTCGTGGCCGCATCCGTGCATCAGTCCGGGCATGCAGGAGGAAAAGGGGAGTCCCGTCTCTTCCTCGACGGCTATCGCATCCATACAGGAGCGCAGCATTATAGCGGGCCCGGGAAGGTCGCTGCGAAGTATTCCTATGACTGCGGTGGGTATGGCAAAACCGGAGACGACCTCCATGCCCTCGATCGATTCGAGGACTTTGATGATCTTGGAGGCGGTGATATTTTCTTCGAAAGCAAGCTCGGGGAACTGGTGAAAATCCCTTCTCCAGTCCTGCATTTCCTCCGAAATGTTCTCTGCGTCGGACAGAAGCCTTGCCCCAAGAGCAGAGAGTTTTGAATTTTCAGGCATATCTTATTCTTCCTTTCATCTCCGGAAAGCACACTAGATGAATAATGGCTTAGTTTATCACAAATATGGGATATAGTGTACAATTGGTCAGTCGAAAGGCTATTCGTTCTGTGTTAGACGGGGGATGAGGATAAGTTGACTCGTAATGCCAAAGGAATAATCGCCCTTTTTTCAGCCTACCTCATGTGGGGTGCAATGCCAATATACTGGAAGGCCATTGAAGCTGTTTCTTCGTTTGAGATACTTGGACACCGTGTGATATGGTCAGTTGTCTTCACTTTAGTCCTGATCACGTTAAAAAGAAACTGGCAGGTCATTGGCAAAATGCTCAGGTCAAGAAAAAAAGATGTGTTATGGCTGGCGGCAGGAGGCTTCCTTATCTCTTTCAACTGGGGTCTTTATATATGGGCAGTAAATGGGGGCAGGATCCTCGAGACAAGCCTTGGGTACTTTATCAACCCGCTTCTGAGCATGTTTTTGGGAATGATTTTTTTTAAGGAAAAACTTAACAGGATACAAACTTTAGCACTGGTTTTGGCTGTCCTTGGCGTATCCATCGAACTTGTTGCGGCAGGCTCTCTGCCGCTTGTCTCCCTTGGCCTTGCAATTTCTTTCGGTCTGTACGGCGTCCTTAAAAAAACAGTCGCAGTGGAGCCTGAAATAGCGCTCTTCACGGAGACTGTTACAGTGGCACCATTTGCGCTGGCCTGGCTTATCTTTCTGCAAAAAGAGGGTCTTTCGTCTTTCCCGTATGACAGTATGACGAACCTTATGCTGGCAGGTGCAGGGATAATGACTTCTATACCCCTGCTCATGTTCGCCTATGGTGCGTCACGTGTGCCGTTGACGACAGTAGGCTTTGTTCAGTTCGTGACCCCCACGCTGAGCTTTGCGATCGGGCTGCTGATATTCAAAGAGGACATCAATATGAACAGGGTCTTTACTTTTATGTTTATATGGGCTGCCCTTATCTTGTATACGACGGACCTTGTATTTTCAGGCAGGAAAAGCCCCAGGAAAAACAACGTCTGATTTTTTCGTTCTCAAATTCTTATAGTATTGAGTGATATGATACTTTTCTGTTATTGACTTACATACCCATGGGTATGTATAATTCGCTATGCAATTTTTCTTTATAGGATGTGATGTGTTGCCTAGAAAGACCAAGGAAGATTCCCAAATGACAAGAAACAGGCTCCTTGATGCGGCCCTGGATGTATTTTCGGAGAAAAGTTTTGCCGACGTGACTCTGAGCGAGATAGCGGAAAGGGTCGGCATGACTAAGGGGGCTCTTTACTGGCACTTTAAGAACAAAAACAATATTTTTCTGAAGATGGTGGAGGAGATATGCCTTGATGCAGAGATGCAGTTTTCGGAAAAATACGGGGAACCGAAAACATTGCCCGACCTCAGGGATTATTACAAAAGAAGGCTTGTCCCTCCGGACAACAACGACAGGTTTATGAAGATCCATTCGCTGATGCTGAGGAGGTTCGAATGGCCCGAAGAGGTGCGGTCGAATATATTCAACATCCTTATAGACCAGATAAAAAGGGAAAAAATGATGGTGAACGATATCCTTCTGAAGGCGCAGCAGGACAATGTCATCAGGCAGAACATAATTACGGAGGATGTCGCCGGAGCGATAACGTCGGTTTTTTACGGTCTTTTCATATTGGCGCGGCATAAATTAGTTTCAGAAGACCTCGCAAGATACGCCGATTATATCTGCGATGCTTTCAGGAGAGACCTGACAGCGACAGAAGACTGAGAATTTTTATTTTAAGAAAGAGCAGGTGCGTATACATGACATCACTTGGTGAAGATGGAAATATCCGGATCAACAGCCCCAAACACAGAGGCAGGCTGATCAAAACTGCAGCTGTGATCGTGATCGCGGTCCTGGCAGGATTCGCGCTCAAAAGTCACTTCAGCTCGGACGCTTCCGCTAAGCGGACAAACATGCAGCCGCAGATCCCTGCCGTAGTGCTGCACACTGTGAGCGAAAAGGCTCTTTCATCGAGCCGCAGCTTCATTGGCAGGGTAGAGGCCATACAAAGTGTTTCCCTCAAACCGCAGGTCTCGGGAGAGATCACTAAGGTTAATTTCAAAGAGGGTTCCTTCGTAAAAGAGGGGCAGCTCCTTTTTACGATAGACAGCAGCAACTATCAGGCTGTAGTCGACCTGAGAAAAGCTGAGCTCGAACAGGCCCAGGCGTCTCTTGCCAAGTCGGAAAAATATCTTGCCCGCGTAAAATCGGCGGACAAACGGAGCATTTCAGCCAGCGACATAGATGCCGCAGAGAGCGCGTTCCTGCAGGCAAAGGCGGCCGTATCGCAGGCAAAGGCCGCTTTGAGGATCGCTGAAATTGATCTTGCCCATACCAGGATCCTGTCTCCCATCACAGGCCGGACAGGGGCGGCGGCCTACACCAAGGGCAATTACGTGACGCCGGCTTCCGGAGCGCTTGCGACGATAATACAGACCGATCCTGTACGCGTTTCATTTGCCCTTCCTGATAAAGACTACCTGGATCAGATGGAGCTCTTCAGGAAAAACGGACCCGTTTACCGCACCACCCTCGTATTGTCAAACGGAAGAGAGCTTGACATACAGGGTGAAAGGGATTTTGAAAGCAACAAAGTGGACGACAGGACCGGTACCATTGAAATGGTGATACGTTTCCCCAATCCTGAAGGGATACTTATCCCCGGTTCTATGGTGCGGGTAAAGACAAAACCGGTCGAAAACGACCCCAGCATAATCATCCCGCAGGAATCCATCCTTGCAGACTCACAGGGTAGTTATGTATACACGGTCGATGAAAATAACATCGCGCACCAGACAAGAATAGAACTTGGAGAAGAGGTCGGAACGATGCGTAAGGTCACCAAGGGACTGAAGGACGGTGACAGGGTGATCCGCATCGGACTCCAGAAAGTCCGCCCGGAGGCCCCTGTGGCTCCTGCAGAGATCGGGACCGGGACCAAAACGGCCGCTGAGATGGCCGGAATGACGGAGGAAGAGATCCTGGTTTCGGAGACAGCTTCTTCGGATGACAAAGAAGGAAACTAAAGATGTTTTCGAAATTTTTCATAGAACGACCCAGATTTGCAATGGTCATAGCCATAGTGTTGGCTCTGGCCGGAGCGATAAGCGCATTCAGACTGCCGGTCGCACAGTATCCTGATGTCACGCCCCCGCAGATAAGCGTCAGCACCTCATATCGCGGAGCGGATGCCGTCACCCTTACGAACACTGTCGCTGCTCCGCTCGAAGAACATCTGAACGGTGTCGACGGGATGATATACATGAGTTCGACATCAGACAACAGCGGCAATTACGAACTGTCGATAACTTTTGAGATGGGTACCGATCCCGACATGGCCCTTGTCAAAGTGCAGAACCGTATCCAGCAGGCACTGCCGATGCTGCCGGGTGAGGTCACGGCACAGGGTATAGACGTCGAGTCAAGGTTCTCGGACACACTTGGATTCGTCGGGATCATATCGCCGAACGGGACCAAGGACGGCGCATTTCTCATGGACTATGCTGAAAATAATGTAAAAAATGTTTTTAAGCGTGTCCCGGGCATAGGAGACTGCAAAGTATTCGGATCCAAATACAGCATCCGTATCTGGCTCGACCCGGAACGTCTGGCCTCGCTGGGGATCAGCATCAACGATGTTTCCTCCGCCATAAGGAGCCAGAACAGACAGGCTTCGATCGGTTCGATCGGTACTGCTCCCGCAAAGACAGATCAGCCTATAGTCTATTCATTGACTACCAGGGGGCGCCTCAATTCGGTAAGGGAATTTGAGAACATAATCCTGCGGACAACAGCGGAGGGCGGACTGGTAAAGCTCAAGGACGTATCCAGGATCGAACTGGGATCAGAGACGTACGCATTTGACGCGACATTCAACGGACGTCCGGCTGCAATGATGCTTCTGACACAATCTTCCGGCTCCAACGCACTGGATGTAATGGCGGGAGCCAAGAAAACGATCGAGGAGCTCAAACAGCAGCTGCCAGAGGACACAGAATTCGTCCTCGGCTACGACTCAACAGAATACGTGACCTCGACGATCAAAGAGATCATAATGACGCTCTTTATCACGTTCTCGCTGGTCGTTTTCGTCTGCTACCTCTTCCTTCAGGATCTCAGGGTCACCCTCGTGCCTGTCGTGGCGATCCCTGTCTCTATCCTGGCCACGTTTACCGGCCTGTCGGTGTTGGGGTACAGCATCAATATCCTCTCGCTCTTCGGCCTTGTCCTTGTCATCGGAACAGTCGTCGACGACGCGATAATCGTTGTCGAAAGGGTCCTTTTCATAATGGACAGAGACCACTGTGACACTGAAACGGCGACGGTGCAGGCTATGAAGGACGTTACAGGTCCCATGGCGGCGACAACGCTGGTCTTCCTGGCAATATTCGTTCCGGTGGCTTTCATGGGAGGCATAACCGGGCAGATATACAGGCAGTTTGCGGTGACCATATCATTCTCAGTCGTCTTTTCCCTCATTGTGGCGCTTACCCTCAGCCCTGCGATGTGCGCCCATTTGCTCAAAAAGGTGCATCCAAAAAAGAGCGGTCCGCTCAAGTGGTTCAACGACATGCTCGGCGTGTCGACAAAGAAATACGTATCCGGTTCTGTCTGGATCGCGAGGAGAAAGGTGCTCACGATAGCAGCTCTTGCCGCGGTCATCGTTGGGGCAGCCATGTCAGCTAAGTATCTGCCCACTGAATTCTTGCCGGAAGAGGATCAGGGCGCGGCTTTCGCCACCATCCAGCTGCCTGAAGGGGCAAGCCTGGGAAGGACACAGGCTGTAATGGACAAACTTATCCCTCAGATAAGGGAGATACCCGGAGTAAAATTTGTATTGGGGATAAAAGGCTACAGCATAATAGGCGGAGCAAGCGAAAATATGGGTACGCTTATAGTTCCGCTTGAACACTGGGACTCCAGAAACAGCAAGGAGAAAAGCCTTCGCAGCATAGTCGGCAGGATCGTTGCTATAGGAGCTTCAGTTCCCGAAGCCCAGATCAACGTCTTCACCCCTCCTGCAATACAGGGTCTTGGGATCAGCGGAGGCATCGATATGCGTCTTCAGTCGCGCATGGAGAATGACCCGGAGCGGATGGCGATGGTGTTGAGGGATTTCGTCGGAAAGGTGAACCAGATACCGGAAGTCCTTTATGCTTACAGTACATACACTTCAAACACGCCGCACCTGTTCCTTGACATAGACAGAGAAAAGGCGGAGATGCTGAATGTACCGATAGGGAATATATTCGCGACTCTGCAGACATATTTCGGATCGGCATACATAAACGACATCAACATAGGGACCCAGGTAAACAAGGTAATGGTCCAGTCGGACTGGAACTTCAGGAACAACATCGGCAACGTGGGGAGCATACATGTCAACAGCACTTCGGGCGATCCGGTCCCGCTCCAAAGCCTCGTGTCGGTCAGGAACACCGTCGCGCCGCGTTCCATATCAAGATACAACCTTTATCCGAGCGCAGCCGTGACAGTGGTGATGAAGCAGGGATTCTCCACGGGGCAGGGAATAATCAGACTCAGGGAATTGTCCAAAGACCTCCCGGCGGGCTACGGATACGAATGGTCGGGGATGACTTATCAGGAACAGCAGGCCAAGGGACAGATAGCGATAATCATCATGATCGCCATGATGTTCGCATATCTCTTCCTTGTCGCGCAGTATGAGAGCTGGACTATTCCGGTGCCGGTCATACTGTCGCTGCCCATCGCGGTCCTGGGGGCCCTTGCCGGAGTCTATGTCATGGGTCTCTCTGTCTCGATATATGTGCAGCTGGGCATACTGCTTCTCATCGGACTGGCGGGGAAGAATGCGATACTTATCGTTGAGTTCGCAAAGGAGCAGCATGAGGATAAGGGGCTTTCTATAATCGATGCCGCGGCTGAGGCAGCGCGTGAACGTCTGCGCGCAGTCCTTATGACAGCGTTCACCTGTGTTGTCGGAGTCCTTCCCATGCTTTTTGCAAGCGGGGCTGGCGCAGGCAGCAGAAAGGCGGTAGGCACAACTATCTGCTACGGGATGACCACTGCCACTGTGATAGGGATATTCCTTATCCCTGCCCTTTATGTCGTATTTCAGACTCTGAGAGAAAAGATAAAGGGCCGTATCAAGTCCGTGTGGGGCAAGGAACAGAGGAGTATATGACGATGAAAAAGATAATAGCAGGGATAATATCGGCGATCCTTCTGATCTCGGCAACGGCCTGTGCACAGGAAACGACGGATCAGGCCGACCAGGAACTGGCTCACGGCAAATGGATCGAGATGGCCCAAAGGTATCCGATCAAGGCTGTCTCCCATGACCAGACGGCCAGGCCTGACCCAAAAATGCTGTCCGAATGGTGGAAGTCATTCAACGATGAACAGCTGACACAGCTGATCGAGTGGGCGCTGCAAAGCAACAGGGATCTGGCCTCGGCACGCGCAAAGGTAACTGAGGCAAGAGCCGCGCTTGGGATAAACAAAGCCGCGCTCCTTCCGTGGCTCGACAATACCGATTACTGGTACAACACAAGGACTCCGGTGGAAACAGGCGGCGCGGGGAAAGGCATCGACATCTACCGCCTGGGCATCGATGCGTCATGGGAGATAGACATCTTCGGGGGCAAAAAGCAGAGCGTTAAGGCCGGAGTTGCTTCTCTGGAAGCTCAGTATGCCTTGCTCCACTCAGCCTGGGTGTCGCTGTCTGCAGAGGTGGCGCTCAACTACCTTACTCTGCGCACCCTCCAGGAGAGACTGCAGGTGGCCGAGAGCAACCTTGTTCTCCAGGAAGAGACTCTGGAAATGCTTCAGTCCAGGGTAGATGCCGGACTCAGTGACCATCTTGCACTGAGCCAGGCGAAATATACCCTTGAACAGACCAGGGCCGAGATACCGCCTATAAGGAAGAACATCGAGGAGACGAAAAACACCCTGGCGGTGCTTACCGGAAGGGTGCCTGGAAGCCTTGACGAAATGCTTGACGCGGCAAGGCCGATCCCAAAATTCGACCCGGATATGATGATAGGGATACCGGCGAACTGCATCCGTCAGAGGCCAGACATATTTGCCGCGGAGCGTCAGCTTGCCGCCCAGATCGCGCGTAAAAAATCTGCGAAAGCGGATCTGTGGCCTAAGTTCTACCTTCTGGGGTCCATCGGGACTGAGGCACTGGACACAGGCAGCCTTTTCGAAGGTCCCAACAAGGCATATTCATTCGGTCCGAAGATAACTTGGCCGATATTCCACGGAGGGGCCATCCGCAGCAACATCAAAGTCCAGACGGCAAGGCAGGAGCAATACCTGGCGGCGTACGAACAGACGGTCCTCAATGCGGTCGCGGAGGTAAGGAATGCCCTGACGGCCGGAATGGAAGAGAGAAAGAGGAACGAGGCCCTGAAGAGGGGAGTAGATGCCGCGCAGGCAGCGCTCGAGGTCGCAAACGACAAGTACAGGAACGGCCTCACGGATTTCAACAATGTCATAAACGCACAAAGATCCCTTCTGATGCTGTCCGAGGCCCGCGCAGTCAGTGACGGACAGATAGCATCGAACACCATCAGGCTGTTCAAGGCCCTCGGAGGTGGATGGGCACCTCTGGGCGAGGAGTATGAGCCGGAACAGACAAAAAAATAGAGCCGTCATTCAAACGATCATTTTTTGCGAGTCCCGTCGATGTCCCTGACGGGGCTCGCACTGTTATAATTGTTGCGTTCCAAGATGAGGATCTCTTCAGGGGGGCAATTGCATGAAACCGGCAAGATCTGCTTTGGTAACGGGCGGCGCGGGATTTATCGGTTCCCACATGGCTGACGAACTGATAGAGAACGGATGGGAAGTCACTGTGCTTGACAACCTCGAGACAGGGAAGCGGGAGAACCTGGAACATCTCCGGGACGATCCGCGGCTGACCTTTGTGGAAGGGGACGTTTCCGACAGAGAGATACTGAAAGACCTCCTTGAGGGCAAGGATGCCGTTTTCCATTTCGCTGCAATGGTATCGGTCCCGTTGTCGATCAAAATGCCCGAAAAGTGCCACCGCAACAACATTACGGCATTCAGCGACCTTATCATCGCAATGAAGGATATGGATATCCCGCTGATCTATGCGAGCTCCGCTGCCGTTTACGGAAACAGGGACGAAGGGCTCAGGCGCGAAGACGAGAACCCCCTCCCGATGTCACCATACGGTGCGAGCAAAGCGATCAACGAAATACAGGCGGCGTGTGCCGCGAGAGTGTGGGATCTGGATACCGTCGGCTTCAGATTCTTCAATGTTTACGGACCAAGGCAGGACCCCTTCGGACCATACGCATCAGTCATACCTAGGTTCTGCCACGCGCTTTCGACAGGGAGAAGACCTGTCGTCTACGGCGACGGGGATCAGACCAGGGATTTCGTATATGTAAGGGACCTGACCTCTATCCTGATCAAGATGTGTGAAAAGGCACACATAAACAGGGGCAGGGTCTTCAATCTGGGCACGGGAAAGAGCATGTCAGTCAACGAACTCCTGAAACTCATATCGGCCATTATGGGCTCCTCCGCAGCGGAAGAGAGGCTTCCGGAGAGGGCCGGCGACATAAAAATGAGCTGTGCCGACATGACCCTTCTTACAGAAGCGATCGGCAGACCTGTCTTTACCGATATCGGTACGGCGCTTTCTGCAACGGCAAAATGGTACAGGGATAACTGCAAAAGCTGAAAGTCTATCCCAGTATCCTGAATGCGAGAATGCCTATCCACTCTTTTATCCCCATGCAGGATAGCCGGAAATTATGTGCATCAGGGAAAAGATCAGGAAGGCCGCGGAATCCCGGGTAAGTTTCCAGTCCCCCGGAGAGTGGAAAAATATTTTTATCCTTGAAGACAGATCGTGCCCGCAGCATTGAGCGGGGCATATGGAACGCGTTGGTGACGATGACTATATCCTGCAGGCCGCTGTCGGCGATGATCTTTGCCGAACAGGTCATGTTCTCTTCGGTAGTCCTTGAAGAATTTTCAGTCACAGTCTTTCCCTTCCAGCCCATCTTCAAGGCGCACTCCTCCATTATCTCCGCCTCGGTCCTCGCGTTGAAGCCATATACGTTGCCGCCGGAAAATATCAGGACGTCCTTCTCAGGGTCAGCAGAGGTCACCGCTGTATATATCCTTTCCAGGGAGTAGGCTGCGGGCATGACCTCCCGCCCCTTGCTGTCGTAGTTTGAGCCGCCCGCAAGAACAAGGAATGCGATCGGCCTTTCGGAAACAGGAGCAGAATTTTCATACTTCCTCTCCAGCCCGCCGATCATTGCGTATGAGCCAACAGAGGTGCTCATGAACCAGATAGAAGCTGAAAACAGAAGCATCGCCCAGAATAGCATTTTTTTGCTTTTTGTCCTGAGGAGAAGGAAGGAAAACAGGACCGTTATTATGATCAGCGATCCGGGAGGCGCTATCATTGATCCCAGGAGTTTATATGCATAGAACATCGTTTCACCTTCCGTATTTCGTCTTAGAAAACAATAAAGTCTTATCATCATGATATACTGCTGAATAAGCAACATGACGCTGGACATGC
>DBRW01000075.1:0-54084 GCA_002306075.1 Synergistaceae bacterium UBA1358 | reverse complement strand
CAGGAGTGGATCGACGGCTCAGGGGACAATGAGGACGGATGGGATGATGCCAGGCCCAAGATGCCGAACATCAGGATCCCAAAAATTTCAAGACTGTGGCTCATACTGGGCGGGCTGTTCCTTCTCTTTGCAGTCATCCTGCCCGGAGTGGCTGTATTTATAACAGACCTGTACTGGTTTGAATCCTACGGATTTGAGGCGGTCTTCTGGAAAAGATTCACCGCAAGATGGGAGCTCTTTTTCATATCTCTCGTGCCCGCATTCCTTTTCTATTGGTACAACTGGCGTTCTGCATGGAAAAGCGGACTGATGCCTGTAGGCGACGGATCTGAGGATGCTGTCCGCACGAGGGCCTCAAAATGGGTCATAATAGCGGCCGCAGGACTTTTCGCTGCGGTCAACGCGCTGAATGCGATGGGGGCTTGGGGTACTTTTCTGAAATTTATCGATTCCACGCCCTTCGGCGAAACAGATCCTCTGTTTGGCAAGGATATCGGTTTTTATGTTTTCACGCTGCCGTTTATAAACTATCTGCAATCCTGGCTGCAAGGAGTGCTGACCGTTACTCTGATCGGCACCTTCGCGTCGTATTTTATGACGAAGTCCCTTACTTTTGAGGGAGCAAAATTGACAGTTACCATGAGGGCAAGGCTCCATATGTCCCTCCTGGGATCCCTCCTGTTGATCGTGTGGGGCGTCGGATACTGGCTTGCAAGGTATGAGATACTTTTTTCACCTACCGGGGTGGTATATGGGGCGGGCTATACGGATGTCAACATACTGCTTCCTGCCTACACCATCCTTACGGCAGCGGCAGTTGCGGCGGCCGTCCTTCTTATGTTGAATTTTTACAAGCCGATGTGGAAGATGTCCGGCATTATCATCGCGGCCCTGCTGTTGCTGGGTTGGGTGGCGAGGTCATTTGTTCCGGGGATCGTCCAGCAGTACAGGGTGAAGCCGAACGAGTACGAACTTGAAAAGCCCTTCCTGCACTACCACCTCGATTATACCCGCAGGGCATTCGGACTTAACGATGTAAGGACGATAGACGTGATCCCTGAAAACGAGGTAACACCGGAAGAACTGCTTGCCGATCAGGAGACGGTTAAAAATATACGTCTATGGGATTATGCCCCGCTTCTGAGGACGTATAAACAGCTCCAGGCCATAAGGACCTATTATGATTTTGATGATGTCTACATCGACAGATATAAACTGAACGGCGGAAACAGACAGGTGATGCTTTCGGTGAGGGAACTCGACCTGTCCAAACTGCAGAACCAGACGTGGGTGAACATGCACCTTGAATTTACCCATGGATACGGCGTTGTGATGAACCCTGTCAATGAAGTAGCTCCGGGCGGACTTCCTCAATTCTTCATGAAGGATCTGCCGCCAAGGTCGACCGTCGACATAAAACTTGACAGGCCACAGATATACTATGGATCCATGAAGGACTTTTACGTCCTGGTGAATACGGATGTCAAAGAGTTCGACTATCCTATGGGCGACTCCAATGTAAGAAGCACCTACGAGGGAGAGGGCGGAGTTGAGATCGGTCCTTTCTGGAGAAGGCTGCTTTTTACGCTGAGGTTCCGTGACACCGAGATCCTCTTCACAGGAGCGCTGAGACCAGAAAGCAGGGTGCTTTACTACCGCAACGTCAGGGAAGCACTGAGCAATATCGCTCCATTCCTCATCTTTGACGGAGATACCTATCCGGTCATCTTCGACGGCCGCATAATATGGGTGCAGGATGCTTTTACATGGACTCACAGGTATCCTTATTCAAAGCCTGTAATGACTCCTGATCCCACGCTCAGGCACTTCAACGGCGTAAACTATATCAGGAACAGCGTCAAGGCCACTGTCGACGCCTACGATGGGAAGATGTCATTCTATGTAGTTGACGAGAAAGATCCTGTCGCCCAGACCTGGCGTAAGATTTTCCCGTCAATTTTTAAGCCGGCAGGCGCGATGTCTGAGGAGCTTTGGAAACATATGAGGTATCCCGAAGATTTCTTTGAGGTACAGACCGACGTTTACAGGACATACCACATGACGGACACGAACACCTACTACAACAGGGAAGATGTATGGGAAGTGACTCCCGTCGGACGCCAGAGAAGGATCTCGCCGAACTATGTAACTATGAAACTCTGGGGCGAAGAAAAACCAGAGTTTGCCATCATCGTTCCTTACATGCCGCTGGGGCGCGACAACCTGATAGGCTGGATGGCCGGAAGGTGCGATCCTGACAATTACGGAGAACTGCTTGTCTATCGGTTCCCCAAGCAGAAGCTTATCTACGGTCCGGCACAGATCGAGGCTCTTATAAATCAGAATCCGGAAATTTCCTCCCAGCTTTCTCTTTGGAGCCAGAGAGGGTCGGATGTGATCATAGGAGATCTTTTGGTGATACCGATAGGCAAGTCGCTCCTTTATGTGCAGCCTCTCTATCTGAAAGCCGAGAACGGCGAGCTTCCCGAACTCAAGAGGGTAATAGTTTCGACCGGAGGCAGAGTGGAGTGGGATGAGACATTTGCCAGAGCGCTTGAAAAGCTGATAGGCAAAAAAGATTCAGAAAAAGGATCTTCTGTCAGGCCCGGATCAGTCGCCGATATGGTAAGAGGAAACGGATATGCTGCGATGTCGGAAGATGTTTCGCTTGGATCGAAGGATATCTCTGACCTTGCAAGACAGGCCCAGGAATTGTTCGATTCTGCTCAGGAAGCTCAGCGTCAGGGCAACTGGGCACTTTACGGAGATAAAATAAAGGAACTTGGGAAGGTCATATCAGAGCTGGAAGAGAGGTCGAGAAAGTGATGTTTACAATACTTTTCGGAGCTTTGGCGGTCATCGTATTGGTCCTGATGTGTTTCGGGATCTATATCTTTGCGGCATATGTCTTTTCCAGACTAGGGGAGAAGTTCGGGGCAGGTTCTTTCCTGCAGTTCCTGATACCTTTCTATAACGTGATGCTTCTCTGTGACTGCGCAGGGATCTCACGCTGGTTCACCGTGGCTATAATCGCACCGGGTATAGTTACGGCCGCCATGAATTTCGTAAGCCTCTTCCTTTTTTCCGAGTTCTTCAGCTCGGCTGCCGCATTGGTAGCCTTTGCGGCTAATGTATATCTCTGGGGAAACATAGCCGAGAGGCTCGGCAAAAATTTCTGGATCTGGGGGGTACTGACCCCTGTCCTTCTGGGGCTTCCGGTCCTGGTCCTGGCCTTTGACGGGTCGATGCCGTCAGGGAACGGAGGATATTCAGGCAAAGGAGATAAAAGATACATAGATGTCTAAGTTTTATGATGGACATCCATATCCCAGCGCGGCAGGGTATGTACGTGAAAAGAGCGGCAAAAGATGTTTGGTACATAAGATCGCAATAGGCGTGTTTTTCGTACTGACCGTGACACTCGCCGCCGGAACAGTGGCTTATCGGGCTGCGGCGGCGGAGGAGATAACCTCCGGGGATATTACGGCCGGCGCTGCATCTGCGGATACTGAAACACCTCAGACCGAGAGTGAAGATATCTCCGCGGACGTGCTTCTGCCCGAGATCTTCGAGGTTTCCCTGAACATGATATATCCGAATGAAAGCCCGAAGAAGGTCCAGCTGAAAAATTCCCTGAGGGACCTCCTTGCGGTTGGCAGTGAAAAAGAGGCTGCAAAGATGATCGGTGCCGCAATGGCCGGCGAACGCAAAAAATCGATGGCCTACATCGGCTATTACTGCAGAAGGGCCCTGCCCTACGTCAACGGAGGACTGGGCGAAAGGGCGGGTTTTCTTAGCTGGTTTTTGAGCGGGTACGGAAAATTCGGAGTCGTTATCCTTTCCAAAGAGGGTATCGACAAGGTCATGGCGACAGGCAGAAGAAGGGGAGAATTCTGGCGTTTCGTTGAAGATGGGAAGGTCCCTTCCAACAAGCTTGACAGGATCTACCCGTCATCTGACGCATTTTATATCCCGTTCGCGGCAGGAGAAGTGTTCATATTGGACATAATTGGTTCCGACAGCGGAGAAGCCTCTTTGTGGAAGGTGCTTCCCGGAGGGATAAACAAAAAGACATGGAGTGCCGGGAACTGGGAGAGAGAGATAACGGTCAGAGGCGACAGGCTTTATTGAGATCGACAGAATAGGGTAAAATATAAGGATCTCGGATCATATTTTTTAAGGGGTGTTGTGAGGATGAGAATAAAATGGACAGCAGCATTGATCCTGGTTTTGGCGTTTACGTTATTTTCGGTGCCCGTCTTTGCAGCATCCGACTGGGACACCTTTGTGGCGGAAATGGGTAAGAGGGAGAAGATAAAGGACACAGGGGCAGCAATAGTTGCCGACATGCTTGATATCGCTCCCCAGGGGACCGAGACCGAGCTGTGGCAAAAGCTGTGGAACGGTGAACCGCGCTGGAGAGCGGCTGCAGCCGTGGCGTTGATCAGCAGGATGTTCCCTGACGGCGATCCGTCAAGATGGCAGGAGGTGTCAGGTTTTGTCCCCGGGAAGAGCGTACAGCCGAGACAGCTTATCGCCATGGATGCGTTTTTCGTTGCTGTAGATTCACTCAGCAGGATCCCTGACGGGCTATGGGGATCGGCCTATCTGCTCGATCTTTTCGGCAAGTCCGGCTTTGGCAAGGTGATGTTCATTGAAGAGATACCGGAGGGCATGGACAGTTTGCTGAGCGAGATCGTATCATCAACCGGCCTTCCTGGAGACTGGAGCATAAAAAGGACACGCGGCAAGCTTCCGATACTGCCCGTCTACAAGGGCTACATAACGAGAAGTACTGCGGATTCCAGAAACATGCAGTATCTCGACGGATACGGTTCGGTCGCGTCAAACGGCAAATATGCGTGGGACAGGGACAGAGGGTATGTATATCAGATCATCGAGGACAACGGTTTCAGGGATGTCTGGATAGAACCGTGATGTGAACCGTCATTGCATAGACCGCCGGTCGAAAAAGTAAAAAAATACAAGAGAGAAAGGTGCCGGCAGTTCGATCCCTTTCTCTCTTTTCTTTTTTCTGCCGTATTAAATTGTTGTAATGGAAGCTTTGACAGTATATCATCTTAACAGGCAGAGATTAATAAAACAATTTTTTCCCAGTAATAAGTTGTTTTATGTCGTTTAACGGGGGTGGAAGTATGGAATACGGAGAATATTATAAAAGTTTTGACCCTGAACCTTACTACAGGGAACGCGGCTGGCTGATAGGCAGCGGACGGGTAGGGGGAAAGGCGAAAGGGCTCAGTTTTGCCCATGAGATACTTAAGTCGAACGGGATGCTCGATGAAGTATTGCTGCCGAAATGCACCTTCGTTATCACTACCTCTGTCTTTGAGGAGTTTATGGAAGAGAACAGGCTTTGGGACAGGCTGCTTGATCTCAGGGAGCACAGCGACGCGCCCAAACTGCACAAGATCTGTCAGGAGGCCAGTCTGCCGGAAAGCCTTGATAAAGATCTGGAGAGGATCCTGGATACGATAGATACCCCGATGTCCGTCCGTTCATCATCGATATTGGAGGACGACGTCAATCTTTCTTTTGCCGGCAAATATGCGACGAAATTTGTCTCCAACAGCGGCGACAGGGCTTCAAGGAGAAGAGGCCTTGAGGCCGCGATCAAGGAGGTATACGCATCTACCTATAATCCCGCTGCCAGGGAATACAAGAGGAAGCACAACATACTCTGGGGAGGCGAGCGGATGGGTGTCCTCATACAACCAATAGCCGGCAGGATGAGGAACAGCAAATATTATCCGGAACTTGCGGGGACAGCCTTCTCACAGGTCTTCAGGAGACCGTCTCCGAGGATAAGGAAGGAAGACGGAGTGGCAAGGATATGCTTCGGTCTCGGGACAAGAACGGTCGACAGAAGCTTTGCCAGGACCTTCTACCTTACGAATCCGAACCTGAGACCGGAAGGCAACAGGCCTGCGGAGATAGTCTCCCACTCCCAGGAACAGTTCGACTATGTCGACCTGGAACACAACGCCTTTATGACGGCTTACGCCTGTAACTACATCAAAATGATCATGAAGGAACACAAAATGGCCCAGTCATACCTTCAGTGGTATGACGGCAATATGTTCCATTGGCTTCTTGCTGACACCGGGAACATGGTCGCTCCCAGGGCCGTATTTACGTTCGCGGAACTTCCGCAGAAATGCCCCAAGCTGTTCAACAGGATAAAAAAGCTCCTTAGGCTTTTTGAGGAGGAACTGCGGCTGCCGGCGGACATGGAGTTCACATACGAGAGTGTGGAGGATGAATTCACACTTGTCCAGCTAAGACCGCTGTCAGTTTATGATGACAAGGGCAGGGTCGTCATACCGGAAGTAAGTCCCGAAAGTACTATACTGAGAGGGAACCGAATGGTCGCGAACGGCAGGCTTGAGAACATAAGGCACATAGTGTACGTGGATCCGGAGCTTTATGGCAAGACACCCGACTTTTATGATGTTGCAAGAGCGGTAGGAGAGATCAACGCAAAACTTGACGGAGAGAGGTATCTTCTCGTCGGGCCCGGGAGATGGGGAAGTTCGAATCCCGTTCTGGGAGTTCCTGTAAAATACAGCGAGCTTTCAAATTCAGGCTGTCTGGTCGAACTTGGCATACCCAGCAAGGGTATGGCTCCGGAACTTTCGTACGGGACGCACTTTTTCCTCGACCTGGACGGAGACAACATCCTCTACCTTCCCGTATTTGACGGAGAGAAGGGCAACGTCTACAACAAAGAATGGTTCGAGAGCAGAGAATGGACATCAGATCACCATCCTGCGGTCAGGCATTACCAGGGGTTATTCGATGTCCTGCTTGACGGTGACAGTGAGATCGGAATAGTGATAGACAAGGGCGATTCGGAGGTGAAGGGCAAGTGACCGATCTGGAAAAGATCAGGGAAGAATATTTTGCATGGGACCCGCACGACGATCCGGAATTTGCGCCAATGATATTCGGAAAAGGGACTATCGGCGGAAAGGGCCGTTCCCTTCTTTTTGCGCTCAGAAAACTTCGTGATTCAGGGGATCCGCAGTTATCCAACAGCAAGGTCCCGGAGTCGATATACTTCGGGATAGATATTTTCCACCGTTTCCTTGAGTCAGTGCCGTCTCTGGATGTTCTGATATCGCAGAATGACCCGGAAAGACTCGAAGCAGTTTTCCTCAAGACTCCGCTGCCGACGATAGTGACGGAAGCATTGAGGAAATATCTCTCAGAGATGCACGACCCGGTCGTGATAAGGAGCAGCAGCAGGCTTGAAGATTCAGTCAAACATTCGTTTGCCGGGAAATACCTTACGACATTCATGAGCAATGATTCACCGTCTCTGGAAGAGAGAGTGAGGATAGTCGAAAGGGAGATCAGGAAGATATATTCAAGGATATATTTCCCCGAGGCGACCAGCTACAGGGAAAAACACGGACTTGGCGATGACGATATGGGAATAATCGTTATCAGGATGTCCGGAAGGTGGCACGGAAGGTACTATTATCCGACTATAGCCGGTGTGGGCTATTCCCAGAATTTCAGACGATGGAACAAAAGGGTGAAGCAGAAAGACGGCGTTCTCAGGATCGTATTCGGACTGGGGACCATGAGTACGAAAAGAGGCTATGCAAGGACGATATCTCTGACGAATGTATATCTTAGGCCTGACGGACAGAGTCCTGAAAAGATCGCCGTCCATTCCCAGGAAAGATTCCATGTGATAGACAGGGAAAGGCCAAATGAACTGACGACGCTCGACATCAAAAAAGAGTGGCGTCAGCTGATAGATCATCATCCCGATTTTGACGCCTACGCTCAGATATATTGCTATGATCCGGATGGGGGATGCCTGTCTTCCCTGATGAAATCCACTAAGAAGATCGAGGTGGGATCGAAGGTCTGCCTGACTTTTGACAATTTCCCAAAAAAATACCCGAACTTTTTTGAAAGGATGAAAAAGACGCTTCCGCTGCTGGAGTCTTCAATGGGACTCCCGGCAGACATAGAGTTTGCATATGAGCCTCTCGATGACAGCTTCTGCCTTATACAGTCACGTCCGTTCTGGTGCCAGACATGCCCGGAAGAAGAGATCCCCGACATGTGCGGAAAGAAGGTCATCCTGCAGGCTGACAGGATGGTCACGCCGGGAGTCCTTCACAACATACCCTGCCTCGTATATATAGACCACAGGCAATACTTTGCAAATCCCGATTTTTACAGGGTCGCAAGGGGGATCGGTGAAATAAACGAACAGATGAAAGGACAGAAGTTCATCTTTGTCTCGCCCGGCAGGGTAGGGTCGAGCAATCCCGAACTTGGGGTTCCTGTGAAATACAACGAGCTTACAAACTGCTGCTGCATAGTCGAACTTGGGATACCCAGGCTAGGTTTCATGCCCGAACTCTCTTACGGGACCCACTTCTTCTCGGATCTTGCAGTGGACAACGTTCTCTACATGCCCGTCTTTGAGGGAGAATCAAACAATATCATAGATAATGATTGGTTTGCAGAAAACGAGTGGGAAGAGGGGCCGCACCCCGCGATAAGGATATACAGGGGAGATTTTTCGGCATACATGGACGGAGAGAACAACCAGGGAGTAATAATCGACAGCAGCCCGTGTGAATAGGGGCAAATAAAAAGGGGCAGCCCGAAAGAGCTGCCCCTGATGTGTTTCAAGTATTTGTGTTCCTCAGCCGAGTAGCTTTTCCACAATGGCGCCGGTCTCGCCGAGAGCCACGGCGTCTATTTCATCGGGGTCGCATCCCTGCTGTTCCATTTCACGGATCTTCGCCTTGGCTTCTTCAACTTCTTTCAGAACTCCTGCGCCCTCGTATCCTTCCTGCAGGACTTTGATCTCCTTCTCATCCGTCAGTCTGTCGGTCAGATAGCCGAAGAGGAACGCGGGAGCGCTGATCGCTGCAAGTCTGCTGTCGGAGGAGCACCACGGTTCCGCCACATAGGTGGCGTAATTTATAGTATCTTCCATCTCTTCGTCGATATCGTCGTCAGACTCGGGGAACTCCCATATGTTCAGGACGAAGAAGGGGACATTGGGATCGAGCGAGATCGCGTAGTTCACCGCATCGCGGATATCGGCAGGATCTGCTTCAGTCTCGATAAGCGCGATGGCGCGCGCGTGCTCTCCGACCACGGATTCGAGCGGGTCGCTCTCGAGCGTTTCGAGGATCTGCCTGTACATACCCAGATCCAGCATGCAGCGGTAGAGGAGCGTCCTGTTCGGATAAAATCCCTCATCATCAAAATTTGCGAACTCTTTTGCGATCTCCAGAGCCTCCTCGGTCTCCTGCTCTGCGAGCAGCGAGTATCCCAGGTTCATCATAATGGAGCAGTATGCCTGCGCATCTCTGTCTTCTTCGAGGTCCGGGGGTGTCTCCTTTTCTGATATTATCAGCCTGATGGCGGAAAGTGCCTCCCTGAGCATGTCGAGGTTTTCAATGCAGTCTTCGTAAGTCATGGTCTGCCAGACTGCAAGTTTCCCGTAAGGACTGTCAGGGTCTTTTTCAAGGATCTCCCTGCCGATCTCACCGATCTCTTCATCGGTCTCTGCCGTGTCAAGCTTTTCAAGAAGCTCTTCGATATTCATTTTTCTTTTCTCCTTTTTTATATTGTAATGGTCCGCTATATCCTTGATATAACCATCGTAAGCATCCCGCCGGGCTGGAGTTTCAGCATGCACCTGTAGCCTTTTACCAAACTGCTTCTCTGAATTCCGTCGAGCATATTTCCGCCGTATATACCCATGGATTTTAAGGCACCGTCAGCTTCGGCCTCAGATATCCCGCTGTCCAGTGAATAGATCATCTGCCTGCATATGCTGACGAAGCGGCTGTTTTCGTAGGACTCCTGTGCCGGTACTGATTTCTTTTCGCTCCCGTAAGAGTCCGCAAAAGAGAGCAGGGCCACGCTCATAAGTTCCTTGCTCCCTTCCGAGCCTGTCAGGACTATCATCAGTTTTTCGCCGCACTCAAGGATCTTTACCGTTCCGTCCGGATCCTGGATACATGAGGCTATGTCAGCGTTGGAGATTCCGTTTCCCACCCTGATGCACGCATATCCCAGTCTTTTCAGAAAGATATCGGCGCTGATCCCCATTCCCTCCGAACAGTCGGCCTGTCGTGAGAAGACGAGCAGGGAGAGCAGGCCTGCAAAGAGCAAATTTTTTCTCAGAACCAAACACTCCGGTCTTTGTGGATTTTATCCCTGCATTATATAGCAATTTTGCCGAATCTCTTACCTGCAAATGAGGTTAAGATTATATCAGAAGTGTCGAAAGGGGTCATATGAATTGATAAATACCAAGTTTATGCACAGAATGGTCTTTCTTTCCTTCCTGTTTTTAGCTCTTTTCTTTAATTCAACGGCAGGCGCCGACGAAAATGACAGGTACGCAGACATTATTTTTTCTGACGGGGCATCGAGGGATCTGCTGGGTACAGCCATTATCCGCGGAAGAGATATATGGGTGCCCGCGGATGTACTTAGAACACTGGGTGTGTCCCTGACGAAAGGTCCCAATGGAAAGGGTTTTCTTATCGAGGTCAGGGAACCGGCCAAAGTATTTGACATCAGGGAGCTCGAGAGGCTGGCAGGAAGGTCCGTGTCTCTCTATTTCCCTTCGATGGACAATGAGGGCACATCTTATTTCAATGTAAAAGGGCTCGAACTAATGACAGGGATATCTGCCGATGAGACAAACGCGGGCCTCGAACTCAAAAGGATAACGGCCGATACTTCCCGGATCGGACAAAGACCTGACAATGGCTCCCTGAAAAATAAACGGATCTCTCTGACGTGGGCTCATATCACGAGGGACAATCCCGATCTGGGAGCGGAAGAACGCATTGACGGACTTGATGTTATCTCTCCGACATGGTTCAACCTTACCGACGGCAGCGGAAACATGGCAAACAGAGCTTCTGCGGCATATATCGAGGCCGCGCGGGAAAAGGGATACCGCATATGGCCCCTTGTTTCAAACGGATTCAGCAAAGACAATACTTCAAAGTTTTTCAATGACACTGCTGCGGTGAATATGTTTATTGCAAGACTCCTCTGTTATTCGAAGCTCTATGGTTTTGACGGCATAAACATAGATTTTGAAAATGTCGATGTCGCTGACAGAGATAAATATGTGCGCTTCGTATCTCTTCTTTGCGGTTATCTCAGGGCACAGGGCCTTATATGCTCGGTAGACGTCCATGTGCCCGGAAACAGCAATCTGTCAAAAAGCCACGACAGGGCAGCTCTTTCGAAACACGTTGATTACGTCATGCTCATGGCCTATGACGAACATTGGAGGACATCTCCCAAAGCGGGTTCAGTCGCATCGCTGCCCTGGGTCGAACAGGCGGTCCGCAGGACGCTCGAAGAGGGAGTTCCGAGTGAGAAGCTTGTACTTGGGGTGCCTTTCTACATGAGGAAATGGGAAGAGACCCCTGCAGGTCAGGGGAAGGTCAAAGTCAAAGCTTCCACCCTCTCAATGGCCGAGTCCGATTCGATCATTTCGCAGAGGGGGCTCTCTCCGGTATGGCTGAGTGACAAAGGGCAGTACTTTTATTCCTATATTTCCGACGGCAGGACATACAAGGTCTGGGTCGAAAACAGGAATTCAATAGAGGCCAAGCTCTCCCTTATAGAAAAATACCGCCTTGCGGGGGTCGCAGGATGGAGAAAGGGTCATGAGACCCCCGACGTATGGCAGACGATCAGATCGGTGATAAATCGGTGACTGTGATGCAATGAGGAATTGAGAAAAGAAAACAAAATGCGAAAGCTCCTCTTGTCCGGGGAGCTTCGCTTGATTTACTCCTGTTACCAGCCCTTTGCTCCGCCTCCTCCTCCGCCGCCTCCGGCGAAGCCGCCTCCGCCCATCCCCGAGGATGTCCCCGGAGCGGATCTGGGAGCCATACTCTGACCGATGCTGTTGCCGAGACTTGATGAAAAATCATTCAGTCCCGTACCGTTCAGGAAGAGGAACGGCGAAGGCCCTGAGTACCACTCGGGTTTGTAACCTGCCTGGGTCAGAACTTTCTCGAATCTGTTGCCCCATGTTTTTGCCACGTCAAGTGCAAGAGCATATGGAAGGAGCCTTTCAAACAGTTCCGGAGTCTCATCCGGAGGGTTGAACATTTCAAGCCTCTCTTTTTCTGCCGTGTCCATGTAGAGCTTGAGACCCTCTGCTTCGCTCAGGATATTGCTGCCCTTTGGGGTCCTTGAGACCATAAGTGGTCTCATTACAGCAATGATCGCTGCAGAGGCTGTGAATAAGATGAATGCAACAGGAGACATCCCCTCTCCCCCAAGTGCTGTTGCACCTACGAAACCTACGACGAGCGCGGGGAAGGCTCTTCCGAGGAACTGTCTGATATTCTGTATGCCGGTGTTTGCGGCTTTGCTCAGCCTCATTCCAAGTGCGATGATAAGCAGTCCGCACACTCCTGCCATCATGGTGTTCAACGGATACTCGCCGCTGAACGGATAGGTCGCGGCAACTCCTGATCCGTACAATACAATACCGGGGAACATCTTGTCGGTGTTCCTTGTAAAAATCGTATCGTTTGCGTTTCGGAGATTCCTGGCCAGGCTTCTCATGGCTCCGGAAATTATATCTCCGTTATCCTGGACCAATGGTACGCTGTCTATGCTTCCGGGGAAAAGCTGCATCATAAGAGCTTCTTCTTCAGGCTGAAGTTTTTCATCAGGTTCGGTGTCTTTCAGGTGCAGCACAAAGTGACCTTTGCCCTTTCCGAAGAAGGTCTCTTTCCCTTCGGCTTCTTCGATCTCAATGGCCCCCTTAACAGCCAGCCCTATGATCGCAGCAGTGAAGCCTGTCTGATCGAGCCGCATGTCTCTCACGTACCTGAGGAATGCTGGAGAAGCTCCGTCAGGTGCGTAAAAAAGCGGGATCACTGTCTTTTTGTCCGGGTCTTTCCCCCACTTTTTCCATGCATACCAGAACCAGACTGAGATCAGCGCAAAGACTGCCGCTGCGATGGCTCCCTGGGCCTTAGCATTGTCTTTGGCCGGAGGCGGCGGCGGGGTCACAAGACCTTTGGGCCAGGTGTAGACTACAGTGAAAACTTCTCCAGGCTGAAGCGGTCCGACTGTGAATACTCTTCCGGAATCCTGTCTTGCCCTGCTGTTGTCTCCCTTTGTACCATACTCGCCCACATACCATTCTATCGTGTTGAATCCCTCTCCGAAATTTTTTCCGGGAAGCGCGACCCTGCATGATGCTTCAAGCACAGGGAAAGCGAAATCCTTTCCGGTCACATTCCAGTAAAGTTCATCGTGGTCATCAAAAAATCCGATGTGCCTTTCGACACGGTATCTGATCAGAAATGTATGGAGCCCCTTGGGAATGATCTTAGTCGGATCACCTATCTTTACATCGACGTTTACCCCGGCCCTCACAGAACTCCAGGGGATGTCCCGACCGTCAAGCTTGATATCGATTATCTCTAATCCGAGCTCGACCGAATTGCCTTTGCCGTCTCTGTATTCGACAGGGAGCGATCTGATTATGCCCCTGTTGATCTCGATGTTTTCAACGTTTACCAGTATCTCTTCGGTAACTTCGACAGAGCTGTTCTCGTTTATCGATATGTCAGCGTAAAACCTGTTGAAGGTCTCCCTGGCCTCGGCCGCACAGGCTCCCTGCAGAATGACGAAGACGGCTGCAAGCAACAGTGTGATTTTAGTAAGACAGTCTCTGGTATTTGCCATATTCTACCCTCTCAAACATCACAGGATCATTTTCAAAATGAAACCTTCGGATTTTTTCTTGCCTCTTCCTCTGCTTCAAAATATGGAGCTTCTTTGAAACCAAACTGTCTGGCGATCAAAACGGCAGGAAAACGCTGGATCGCAGTATTAAGGTTTCTTGCCGTTCCGTTGTAGTAGCGTCTGGACATCTGTATTTCATTTTCGATGGTCCCGAGCTGCTGCTGAAGGTCAAGAAAATTGGTATTTGCCTTTAACTCAGGATAGTTTTCTGCGACAGCGAAGAGAGATCTCAGCGTTTCTGTCAGTGTGTTTTCTGCCTTGAGCCTTGCTTCAGGATCGTTTCCCGCCTGCATTACAGCGGCACGGGCGTTGGTCACCCCCTGAAGAGTCTCCTTCTCATGAGAAGCATACCCTTTGACTGTCTCAACGAGATTAGGAATGAGGTCGGAACGTCTTTTCAGCTGCACGTCTATGCCGCTCCACCCTTCCTGCATAAGGTTGCGGAGCTTTACGAGGCTGTTGTACGTGGTCATGAGCCATAAACCGATAACTGCAGCCGCCGCCAGTAGATACATCATCATTGATAATCCCCCTTCTCTTGATTTGGTCCATGCAAATTATACCTTTTTTATCATGCCCCTGTGGTATTATTTATCATTATCAGTATATTTACGAAGGGTGGATGTCATGACGCTTCGCACAGCCAGATTGATTAACAAGATCTCAAAGGTGTTCCTCGCTTCAGCTGTTCTCGTGCTGATCCTCTTCTTTGCCGTGTACATCAAGGGCGACATTGAATTTAAATACATCTCGCTTCCGGTGATGGCCTGCTTTATTGGTATTACCTGGCTTGGGACTTCAAAGGCTGCGATAATGGCTCTCGAGAAAGAGACAATGGGGAAGGAGACCGATGATGCTGGTAAGGCTTGAAGATCCTGCGGGACAGCTGAGAACAGCAAAAGTGGGCTTCAGCTGGACGGTTTTCTTTTTTGGGTTCTGTGTGCCGATATGCCGTGGGGACGCAAAGTGGGCCGTTATAATGTTTGCTTCGGGCGTGCTGACTTTGTGGCTGGTAAATCTGATATTCTGCTTCACATATAATGGCACATACATAAGGGATCTTCTCAGCAAAGGCTACCGTCCTGCCGATGAAGAGTCCCGGAAGGTCCTGGTCGCAAAGGGCTTTATTTCAGGCTGATATCGTATGACCGATGTGCAGCTCCCTCAATGTTTGGCGATCTCTGCAAGTGCGCTTACTGTATGGGAGATATCATCGGCAGTGTTGAAGTAGCCGGGGGAGATCCTCAGAGCCCCTTCCGGGAAAGTGCCTAAAGTCCTGTGCGCAATAGGTGCACAGTGAAGGCCGGGCCTTGTCTCTATACCGTAAATGTCTGAGAGGGCTCTTGCTATCATTGCGTTGTCTTTTTCCCTCAGATTGACGGAATAAACAGGAAGTCTCGGGTCATCATCAGATGAAGGGCCTATAATTTTTAGTCCGCCTATGCCCTTCAATCCCTCTTCAAGCATTTTTCCAAGATATTCCTCTTTTTTCCGGATATTATCCATCCCCTCACTCTCGATCCATTCAAGAGCGGCAAGCAGTCCCGCGATGCCCGGGACGTTTGGCGTCCCTGCCTCAAACTTGTCAGGCATCTGTGAAGGCTGGTACTCTTCATGAGAGAGGCTGCCGGTCCCGCCTTCAATAAAAGGCGAACATCTCTTTGCAAATTCAGGGTCCCAGACTATGCCTCCTGTACCCTGCGGGCCGAATAGACCCTTGTGTCCGGTGAAGCATACAGCCGCTGCACCGAGCTCCTCGGCGTTTACCCTGACGATCCCGCCTGTCTGGGCGCAATCAATGACCAGCGGAACACCTGATTCCCTGCATACTTCGGCAATATCAGCGATGTTCTGGAGGGATCCGCTCACGTTGCTGCAGTGGTTGATTATCGCGATATCCGCTCTCTGGGAGAAAGCTTTCTTCAGCATCGCAGGGTCCAGATATCCCTTCATGCTGCACTGGACTATCTCGAGTGAGATGCCTTCGCTTTCTGTCCGTCTCAGTGGCCTCAGGACAGAGTTGTGTTCCATTGAGGAGGTGACGGCTCTCATTCCGGGTCTGATGAAACCCTTTGTGATGATGTTGATCGATTCTGTTATGTTTGATGTGAGGGTAACGAACCTTGGGTCACACTTTTCATATCCGCCGAAGAGTTCCGCAAGCTTCTGCCTGCAGCTGAAAATATAATCCAGGCTCTGGATGTCCCTCATGGAGGCCGAGCCTCTTGCCACATTTGCGCCGCGGTTTACGATGAAATCATAAACGGCATCGGACACAGGCTGAGGCTTGGGCCATGAGGTGGCGGCATTGTTAAGGTAAATGGACATGATCAGCCTATCACTATCGGCTTTGACGTTCCGAAGACTGCCTCTGTTATCTCAAACATGTTGGATATCACGCCTACCCGGATATTCTCCGTTATCCCGAAGTGTTTCGTGCATGTGCCGCATACGAGGATCAAAGTCCCTCTGTCCCTGAGTTCGGAAAGATGATCGCAGAAGGACGAACTCTCTGCAGCCATATGTACCGCTTCGTTCATAAGCGCGACGACAGAGGGCGCCTTTTCGCTCTTTACGAGCGTTCCAAGGAATGACTTCATAAGGACTTCGCCAAGTCCATCGGACGCTGAGCCTATCTTGTCGGAGGTGAACAGTACCCCCCATGACTTTTTTGCCTCGGGGTTTGCCGAAGTGTTTTTTGAGTCTATCTTCGCTTCAAGGACGATCGACTCGTCACCGTATTCCTTTTTTACGGTAAAGCCTCTGTTCTCGAGGAACCTCTCAACGTTTGAGGCCGCCACATCGTTATCTACCCATACCGCAAGCTCGCGGGATCCTCTTTCAACGCTTTCCTTGGTCAGGATAACGGGTTTGGGGCAGTCCATACCTCTTGCGTCAACTATTTCCATGTCCTATCTCCTTCTCTTCGTGCAGTAGATGTATAAATTGTTCCACGAGCTGTGGGTCATATTTTGACCCTGCAAGTTCTCTCAGACGCATCTCGACCTCTTCGGGGGAGGGCAGTTTCCTTCCGGGCCATGGTCTGGTTATCTCGTTCCATCCGTCCACTATCGCGTATATTCTGGCCTGAAGAGGAATGGCGCTTCCGCTGAGTCCTCTGGGGAAGCCTGTGCCGTCCCAATTTTCATTCCAGCAATAAGGGATCTGTATTGCGGGGCGAAGCAGTTCAACAGACTCAAGATAATCCTTGGAGATTATGGGGTATTTATGATACTCCCTAAGTTCAGAAGGAGAGAGTTCCGTGTTTTTGTTTCTTATTGAAAATGGTATCCCTAGCAGGCCGATACGGCTGAAAAGTGCACCGAGATAGGCGTAGAATTTGTCTTCTTCGGACATTTTGAGTTTGTCACAGAATTTTGCAGTCATCTTTGCAGCGCGCGGCAGGGCATTCCTGAATTTTTCGTCGCCAGGTGAGAACGCTGTGGCGATATTTTCAAGAGTTTTGTAGCAGAGCCTGTTCCCGGCCTGCGCGAAGCGTTCGTATACCATAAGGCTGATGCTGTCCATCTTGCTCTTGTGCTGTTCTTTGAAATCGTGATATGCGACAATGTCGCTCAGGGTCCTTTGCAGGCTGTTTATTTCATCTCTTTTGTTGTCGACGGTTATTATCCCTTTTTGTCCCTTCTCGTCACGTATCGCCTCTATCTCCCTCTGGAGCCTCTTGATCCTGTTGGAGAACTGGCGTTTGAAGAAAAGATCAAACAGGAAGGAAAGGAGTACAGCTATAAGGGCAAAGATAAGGAAAAGATACTGGATCTCTTTCTCAGCGGCAGATATGTCTTCTTTTCTGTCTATTCCGATGACCCAGAATGAAGGAGTTCCTTTGTGGTCCCTCACAAGCATCCTGCCGGTTATGGTCGTAGATTTCCTGTCACCTTTATCGACCGAGACGAGGGGAAGACTGTCTGCATTCTGCTTTTCGCTGTCGGTCGTCGGTTCAATCGCAAAATTAAAATGCAGGTTCCTGGAAATATTCTCGATAAGTCTGGGGCTGATCGCGCGGGTGACTATCAGATTGCCTGCGGGGGGGCCTTTGATGTCGGATGTGAGGATCGGTTTTACCGTGAAAAGTATGGGCTGATTATTCTCCTTCAGGACTATGCCGCTTACCCCGGAAGTTCCCATGTGATCCAACAGATACTCGTTCTTGGGGTCTTTGAATATTGCCGTGAATTCGCTTTCCGGTGAGGAGGGTTCGTCTTCTGCGCTGAAGTCTTTGAACAGGCGTACTTTTCTGTAGTTGTCAATGAATATCATGGACGAGATCCCCACTTCGGTCAGGGCATCCCTGTTAAGTGTCTCCGAAGCATAATTGGGATTGTGCCCTCTCATAAAGTTCCACGTTGCGTCAGAATGGGCCCAGTTTGCTGCGATGGCTGAAAGTGTCCTGGCTTCTGCGTTGATCGACACGACGGCTCTTGAAAGGTTTAAAGTGATCCTTGATATGTCTCCCTGTTCGGCTGATAATCTGAGAAAATTTGTAAATGTAATGTCAAGCATAAGAAGGAGGATGAGCAATGTAACTCCTAATGAGATCTGAGTTTTTCTGCGCAGTGTCATAAGCGACCCCCCCGAGTATGTCTTATTGCCGATGCTGATATTGTAACAGATGTCATCACTATGATAAATCAGTTTATTGATAATAGATAGACGGGATCTTAGAAAAATGCAAATATTTTATCAAGTTCAGGAAAAAGTTTTTTTCTGTTTTTAGATGCCCGTATCTGCAGTTATCTCCATCGTCAGCCCAGCCATTGAATATCACTGCCTCATAAGCAGTATTGCGGCCGCGCCCGGATCGATGTCTCCGCTCATAAGCGCCGCAGCTTTTGGGGGAGAATTTTTCCAGTTGGATATATCAACCGGGGATGTTCTTTTTACGGCATGATCCATTCCGTTGTTTATATCAAAAACAGTACGCCATACATCGATATGTCTATATTGCAGGTTGCCGTTGCCTTTCATTTCCCGATATACTATTGTCCAGCATATAAGGATACCCGGGGGGTGCCGTCGTTGCAGAGAGACTATGTTGAGAGTTTGCTGGCCAATGTAAGGGAGGACGGAGGGATAAAAACAGTCCCTTTTTCGGTCTGCCGTAAGATCGCGTCTGACTTCGGGATCAAGCCGCGCGATGTCGAGACAGCTGCTTTATCAAACGGCATCTGCCCTGAAAGATACAGAAGGAATATCGGAACGTTGGGCATCAGCGGGCAGATGAAACTTCTGGGCTCAAGGGTCGCTGTGATCGGCTGCGGCGGCCTGGGAGGATGGATAATCGAACTTCTTGCCAGAGCCGGAGTGGGCGAGATAGTCATGGTCGATCCGGATGTGTTTGACGAAAACAACCTCAACCGTCAGCTGTTTTCGACCGAGGACAACTTAGGCAGGCCCAAAGCAGTTGCGGCGGCAAGCAGAGTCGCTGCTGTGAATGGGGCGGTAGAGACATTCCCAGTGGTCGAGTTTCTGGATGAAAATAATGGACGGAGGATACTTGAGGGCGCAGCGATAGCGATCGACGCTCTTGACAACAACAAGGGGAGAAAGAACACGTATGCGGCATGCTGCAGCCTCGGGATACCCTTTGTCCACGGTGCGATCGGAGGCATGTTCGGGCAGGTAGGGGTCTTTTACCCGGGCGACATACCATTGTGGGATAACGACGATGTCCCTGACAAGGGTGTGGAGACCAAAACGGGCAACCCTCCCTTTACCCCTGCCTTTGTGGCTTCCCTTGAGGTCTCCGAGGCAATAAAGTTCCTGACTGGATCAGAAAAAGGATTGAAGGGGGAGTTTATCTGGTTCGATCTGGCGGAGATGGAATCCCAGAGGATAAAAATATGCCCGGCCTGAGCCGTAAGGAACACGGAGGAAAAACTCTGCCGACCTCACGGAAGCTTGAGAGGAGGAGATGATCAATGGTATTGGACGCACATTTTGACGTGCTGCTCGACGTGCTTGCCTACAGGAAAAAGGGAGAACGGAAGATACTTGAAAGAAGACACCTCCCAAATTTGAAAGAGGCCGGCATCAGCACGCTTATTTGCTCGCTGTACATATGTGAGGAGTATTTGCCGGAGGGTGCCCTCCGCAACGCGCTTGACCAGATCTCCGCGTTGAAGGAGGAACTGGAGGAGTCGGGAGAGCATTTTGTTCTGTGCAGGGATTCCGCAGAGGCGAGGAGAGCAGCGGAAACGGGGAAGATCGGCATCTTCCTCTCCCTCGAAGGTGCCGAACCGCTTGGGAACGACATACTGCTGCTGCGGACATTTTATGATCTCGGAGTGAGATTTATCGGGCTCACTTGGTCGCGCAGGAATTATGCGGGAGACGGAAGCAGCTTTGACCCTTCCGACGCCCCGAAGTTTCAGGGCGGACTTACCAAATTTGGAAGAGAGCTTGTCGCTGCGGCTCAGAAAATGGGGATGGTCGTGGATGTCAGCCATCTTAACGACCCGGGCTTTTATGAGGTGGCGGATATGATGAAGATGCCTTTCATCGCGTCGCACTCGAACTGCCGGGCGCTCTGCGGCTCGCCCAGGAACCTGAAGGACGACCAGATAAAAATGATAGCCGATTCCGGGGGTGTGATAGGGCTGAACGCGTATTCGCCTTTTGTGTCGGACAGCGAAAGCGACCGTGATCCGGCAAAATTTTTCGAACATCTTGAATACATAAGGGAAGTGGCGTCTATCGACAATGTCGGCATCGGCCTGGATCTTTGTGACTGCATCGAATCGCTTGACATCGGGGATAGGGATGATCGTCGGAAAAATCTGTTCGCCGATCATGCCGATGCCGGCAGGAGGTTTATTGGGCCGCTCAGGGAGAAATTGGCCCCTGAAGAGTATGATGCCGTTGCTTTCGGCAATTTTATGAGAGTTATTGAAAAGGTGTTGGGATAAATGGAAAAAGAATATGAATATCCCGCTGTGCTGGCTTTCGGTTACGACGGAGGAAGGCTTTGGGTCGTCAACTTTGTCGGACTCTCCGGCTGCTGGGTGGAGGGCGAGGACAGGGAGGATGTGTTAAGGAGAGCTCCCGAAGTACTGAAGGAGTATATCAGATCCTGCATCGAGGCCGAATGGCCGATCCCCGAACCTCCCGGGATAGAGGACCTTAAAGCGGCCAACGTCGGTGAAGTTATTACAGTCAGGTGCCGGATATAAAAAGAGGGGCGCATTAAAGCGACCCTCTTTATTATCTGCTTATAGATCCCTGACCGATCTTTGGCGTTAATACCTGAGGCCGAATATCGGGTGGAAGATCCTTTCATCATGGAGGAATTCGGCCTGTTCTTCGAGGTGTCTTTTTGCATCTGACTCAAGCGTTATTGCCAGAGCTGAGGCAAGAACATGGGTCAAAAACAGCGGGCCGATGATGCTGCTTCCGAAAGTCGGGCTGTTTGCGGATACAAAGAACGAGAGATCCGCGTTCCTGCAGACGGGAGCTGCTGCGCTGTCCGTTATGGTAACGACCTTTGCGCCGTTCTTATGAGCCATCTCAACAGCTTCAGTTACTTCGACGGCATAGCTAGGCAGTTCGCATACCACCACGAGGTCGCCCTCTCCTATGCACCTGGCCTGTTCCCACATTGAAAGGCTGCCTCTGTGTACAAAGACGGCTTTTCTTCCCATGACCGAAAGGCGCATCTGGAGCAGCTCAACTACGAGGGAGGATATCCCCCATCCTATGCAGTAGACAGTATTTGCCGAGCTTACAAGTTCGCAGAACTTTTCCGTGTCTTCTGGTGAGAGCTGGGCCATCGTGTCATCAAGGTTGGCATGTTCGGCCCTGTAAAGGCTCTCGGGGAAACTTCCGCTGCTGTTGACCGCCCTTGCAAGCAGTGCCGCGGGGTTTATCTGTTCCAGTATAGCCTTTTGCAGGCAGGTCTTAAGTTCGGAATAACCCGAAAAGCCAAGCATCTGAGCTACACGTACCAGCTGTGCTTTGGAAACTTTGAGTTCCTCCGCGATGTCTCCGATCGAGCGGAAGGATGCCTCGCGCATATTGGCAAGAAGATACTCGGCCACGCGCCTTGCTTTGTTGGGCATCGTGTGTGCCCTTTCCATGAGAAGGTTCTGAAGCTGTGTGCTGTCCATCTGGATACACTCCCTAATTATATTGGTCAACAATAAAATGTATTTTTGAACTTTGATACAATTCTAGCCTCGCAAAGGGTGGCTGTCAACATCAGTCAACTTTTGCTTTGATAAGTTCAGTGAAAATACTTAAATAATATTGTCTTCCATCGATCCGGAAGCCGGACGAACGCGCCTGGATATATTACGCGGCAGTATGTGCCTTGTATCATAGAGGGTCCCAGTTGCCTTCGTTCCTGTCCCTGAGGATCGGGCAGTCAATAAGTCCGAATTTAGCCGTCTTGAAACAGGCGTTGCAGGAAATACAGGCTGTCGGTCTGCTGTCTTCCTCGATCCACCTGTTGATCAGATCAGGCTCGGCTATAAAAGGCCTGCTCATGGCAAGGAGATCGCAGACGCCGTCCTCGATGAGTCCGGCCATGACCGGAAGGCTTCTGAGTCCGCCTGTCAGGATGACAAGCTGCTTATCCGAGGCATATTTTTTTATCTCTTTTGAATATTCTCTGAACGGGGCTTCGGACTCTCCCGCGGAGACTCCTAGGACCGCGGGCGAGTTAAGTGCTCCGGCGTAGCTAGTGCCGCAGGAAACGTCGATCCCGTCGGCTCCTCTCTCCAGCAGAGTTTCTGAAAGGGCTGTTCCTTCTTTTGCCCCGTATCCGCCCTCGGTGCCTTCTGCCATGCTTATCTTGAACCAGACACTGAAATCCGGACCGACAGCGGCTCTCACCTCATCAAGGATCTCGCGGAAGATCCTTGACCTGTTTTCGAAAGTGCCGCCGTATATGTCATCCCTTTTATTTATGGACGGAGAGAGGAATTGGGTAAGAAGGAACCCATGTCCGCCGTGTATCTCAACGCCGTCCGCCCCGCCCTTTTTGGCTCTCAGTGCCGCAGCTGCGAAATCTGATGCTACCTTTCTTATATCATCTGAGGACAAGGGGCGCGTCTCGAAATCACACATGGGGTGGATGCCGCCTGACGGAGAGAAAGACACAGTTTCCCCGGCAAGAGATGCGTCGCGCTGTCCGCCGCCGTGGCATAACTGCACGATAAGGTTGGAACCATACTTGTGGACCTCTTCAGAGAGCATGGTGACGTCGTTTATCCTTTCGTCGGAATGGAGCCCCCACTCTCTTTTAAAAGATTTCCCCTCTTTGCTTATGTAGGCCAGGCCGGTGATCAGTGTGCCAGCACCGCCTGCTGCGATCTCGGAATGACGTTTGATCTCAGCCACGGAAAGTTCCCCGGTCTCGTCATCTGCGCCGCCAAGCCAGGTGGCGGAACGGACGAACCGGTTCTTTGCCTTGAACGGCGGTCTTTCGAATTTATAAAACAAGGAACGGATAGATTCTATATTGTTCATTTACAACTGTCCTTTCATGATGACTGGTCAATAATCTATTACATATGCAGCGCCCCAGACAGCGCAATTCCTGCAATCAACGATCATTCCGCGCAGGTTTATGAAGACAGGCCGTCAGATTATCTTTGTTGATACGGGCGGGAAGAATGAAAGTTTGTCTGATACGATATCCGCGGTCGAGCCTGCAAATTCGGCCAGACGCCGCAGTCCGAAGCAGCCGTGTCCTGTAAATTTTGAAAGGTGCTCGTATGGGACGACCCATGGACCGGTCCGGCTGTTTTTTATAAGCTTCCTTACAAGAGCCTCCGACGCTATCATTTCTCCCAGCGCAGGATGATGCGGTCCGCCCCTTACCTTTGAAGTGAGCAGTTCGGATTCCTGAAGCCCTATCCTGATCGGGTTGAACCCCAGCGAAAGGGCGGATCCCAAAACTGCTCCCCCCCATTCAATGGCCTGGTCCAGCTTAAGCGGAGAGTACCTTCCTTCTCTCATCATCGACTCCAGTTCCGTCCCCTCAATCACCAGGCAGGGGTAGATCCTGAGATCCCATGAAAGAGGTCCTTTTGACTCTGCCAGTTTTCTTATGTCTGACAGACTGCTCTCCATCGTCTGTCCGGGCAGTCCGATCATTATCTGGACTCCCAGAGGCAGAGACTCATCCATTATTGTCTTTATATCGGCAAGGATGATCCCCGGGTCGGCATCCCTCTTGCAAAGAGAGAGGACCGCAGGGTCAAGCGAAGGTATGCCAAGTTCGATACAGGCAATGGGGTATTTCCTGATGAGATCCCTCACGGATCGATCGCTCAGATCGCCCGGGTATGTCGAGAATCGTATCCTGCTTCCTTCCGGCGCGTTGTTGACGACGGAATCAAGATACTCCTTTATCGCAGATCTGCCGAACCTGCAGAATGATCCGCCAAAAAAACAAACTTCCCGCGGCCCGTCCAGTTCCCTCAGGACCGAGGATACGTGTTCGGGCGAGGGGATCTCGTCAACGCCTGTTATAACTGCCTGGCTGCAGTAGACGCATCTTCCCCTGCATCCTCCGAAAGGCAAAAAAAATGGCAGCTTCTTCATAGGACCGTTCATGCCCAATCCCTATAATCCCCCTCGCTCCATTCAGGCCAGATCGCAGCCCAGGCGAACGTGTCCGCCCTGTTTTCAAAGCTTTCCATCGACACGAATGTGTGAGTCCAGAAACGGTGTCCTTTCCTGTGGTTCAGCAGGTGATATGTCTCGTGGAATATGGCGAATCTTCTCCATATCAAAGGCAGAGAGGCATTGATGTAGATCCTTCCTCTTTTCCCGCGCACTATGTGTATGCCCCATACACCGTCGGGAAGCTGCTCAAACATAAGTTCGAGCGAAAGTCCCGTTATCTCTTCTGCCTTTGCCAGTATGTTGAATTCGCTCAGCCTTTGCCATTCCCTGCTTTCCTGGACAGCCCACTGAGGGATCACATCAGGGGGCTGGGGGAGAGTCTCTGAGAAGGCTTCGGTCTCCTGATTATTTTCCGGACTCATCCTCTTCTTCCCAGTCGTCAAGGGCAGCTTCTATGAGACGGTATACTCTCCTGAGTTCCTTGTCGGTGAGTTTTTTGCTGCGGTACCAGATCTCAAGTTCGCCATTGTCGAGCATCGACTCCAGCTGGACTCTTCCTGGGTTGTCGGGGGAGGTGAAATCCATGAGGAGATCTGTGACATCTACGTTGAGAGCGGGTGCAAGCCTCTGCAGAAGCTTCATGGAAGGCAGTCTCCTGTTGCTCTCGAGCGCCTGAACGTATATCCTGCTCACATCGACCTTGTCCGCAAGCTTCTGCTGTGTCAGGTTCTGTGCCTTGCGCAATGTTTTAATCCTGTTGCCAAGACTCATCAAATATCCACCCTTTCTTTACATTATGTGCAAATAAAGAATACAACATTTTTTTATTGTTGACAAGCAGGTTTAGTTATCGTGTGCAGGAAGATGCTGCATGAAAGAAGATCTGCCGCTCCGCCCGGGCTTATCTTCTTTTTAATGAATTTTTTTTCCAGTTCCTCTATGGGACGAAAATCTTCTGAAAGCGGATCGAATTTTTCTATCGTCTCGTTGACCATCTCTTTGTATTCATTCTGCCAGAAATCATAGCCCCCGCGATGTATGACATTGCTGTCTTCGTTTCTGGCCATTATGTACAGAAGCGCCCCCACATGTGCGCTGTTGGCCGATGCCCCCGCCGCATAAAGCCGTTTGAGTTCCGGGAGCCCGCATTCGATGACTGAAGGGAAACCTCTCTCTGCCTCTCCTCTTGCGCCCGTTATCCCGTGCATAAGGAACAGCCTTTCGCAGTTTGTCAGTCTGTCGGAAGGTTTTTTTTCGGCAAGCTGCCCCAGCTCTTTCGATACAAGGCCCTTGACCGGAGCTGAGGCATTGGCTGCGATATTTTCCGGTGTAAGTTCTGTTTTTGAATAGATCGAGTAGCCTGCCCCATACAAAAGCAGCGAGAGGAGGAAAATAAGTCCCTTGTGGGTATTGATGCCCGAAGTTGCCGCAAACATCTTCCTCTCCATTTCGACTCCTATGTACCTGAGATGCTTCAGTGCATCGGAAGGCCCTATCCCCGAAAGTCCGGTCATTGCCTGGTACTCCCAGAAGGGTGCTATGGCCTGGGCGCTCCTGATGAAAGTGTGCCAGTCCATATCGGTGTGGCAGCCGGGTCCTAGTGGATCCACCAGGCCCGGCTTGGGTGCCGTGACTATCTCTTCTATGACTGCTTCAGAAGCCGCCCTCCATAGAGCTTCAGGGGGAAGATGCTTGACTTGTCTGTTGAAGTGAAGGATACTTTCAGTGTATGTATAATTATCAAAGGGTGGCCCGGATCTATGCAATATATTACCTCCGCATTCAAAATGTGCCTCTCTACATTAACTCAATCCATCGTCTCCCGCAAGCGCCTGATACTTGCATTGGCAGCCCTTTTTTCAGTTTCGGCAGCAATATCCCTTCCTGTCGTGGCAGATCACTGCAGACAGCATGTTTATCAAAAATGGGCAGAAGGATGGCTTGCCTGGAAAAACGATGACCCCGAGGCAGCGCTGGAGGTATGGTCCGATATAGGGATATCGGCGAACTTCAGCGCGAGGCCGTCAAGGATAGAATACTGGAAGATAAGGGCAATGGAGAAACTGGGCCGTGAAGAGGAGGCTTGTTTGCTTAAGACAAAGCTTGCGAAAAGATATCCCTTTGACTTTTATACATTTTTGATCTTCAGCGACGGAGGGGCCGGATCATTGGGCGATGCGTGCAGGAGCAAGGCAGAGAGCCTTTTCTATCCCAATCCGTGGAAGAAAGAGGTCTCTGCGGCAGCAGCCCGGACCGGAGTATCGGAATCGATGATATTGTCGGTGATGAGACAGGAGAGCAAATTCAGGAAAAACGCGGTAAGCAGGTCCGGGGCACAGGGGCTTATGCAGATCATGCCTACTACGGCAAAGGATGAGAGCCGTTCTCTGAAAATGGAAACGACAGGTTCGGATATCAAAGACCCCGGAAACAACATACTCCTTGGAGCAAGCTATTTTGCGAGGCTGTCCCGGATTTTCAGCGGTGAACTTCCCAGGGCGATCGCCGCATACAACGCCGGGATGATGCCCGTGACGAGGTGGAACACCCTCTATGCAGATGACTGGGTCGAGTGGATAGAGGAGATCCCTTACCCGGAAACGAGGGAATATGTCAGGTCGGTACTTGAAAACCATGAGATGTATAAGATGTTATCCGGTGAAAAGAGCGGGCCGCCTATATCCGTTTTGATGTCAGAGGGCCCAATGCCCGTGGAGAAGCTGGCATCCGTGCCGGGACATAAAAAATCAGACATGTGAGATATGGCATCATCAGCAAAAGAGAGGTCGGTAAAAATTGTCCATCGATAGGTCAAAAAATGATTTCGATCCTGTGGAAGCAGTGAGCAGCTTTCTTTCAAATTCGGGTTTCAACGGCAGGATATTCCACACTGAAGAGACGATATTCACGGTCTCCGATGCGGCATCAGCCGTCGGGGCGCCCGAAGAGGAGATACTGAAAAGCATACTCCTGAGGGTCAACAGGGGAGAATATTTTGCGCTGGCCCTGATGTCAGGGGTCAACAGGGTCGATACCAAAAAGATAAAAAAAATACTCGGAGCTTCCCATGTGTCCTTCGCAAATCCCGAGGAATGCTGTGAATGGTCCGGGTTCAGGCCGGGAGGCGTACCTCCGGTAGGCTATCCCGAACAGCCGAGGTCATTACTGGACGAGGATCTTTTCAATTACTCCGAAGTCTGGGCCGCCGCAGGCACGGACCATGCATTTTTCCCCATCTCTCCCGCAGAGCTGCTGAGGATAACCGGAGGAGAAAAAGCGGACATAAAGATAAAGAAATGAGTTGGATCACGGCCTGAAGAAATACAACTGCACAGGTTCACGAAACAGCGGCGCTGATCTTCGGGAACCCGGATCACCTTTTCCAGCTGAGTACGGCGACTTTTTCGGATCGGAAGTTCAGCAGAGTCTCTGCCTTCGGGGGTTTTCCCTCCGCAAGACTGTTGAACTCGTTGAGCATCCTTACGTAAGCAAGTCTCTTTGATGGTGTGAACTCTCCCTGTATCCCCGCCCTCAGGAGTATAGAGAGCTGTCTGTAGACGTCCGGGACAGGGACAAAAGCCGGTCCTTCAGGTGTCATCCTCATCGTATATACGAAAGAATAGCTGTCGCGTCCCCTTAGGGGATCCGACTTGCCGTACATCGGGACCGCAGGCGAGACATATACGGCCGTTCCCTTCGGTACAACGAGCTTTGCGGGGACAGCATCCCATCTCGTATATTCATACGGTGTCAGAATTATATGGGCTTTGGGCGACCATGTCGTAACTCCGATCCACAGGTGGACCCCCGTACCCTCGAAGTTTGTAAAGGATGTCCGCCAGAGGAGGTCTTCCCTGTCATCCTGGTCTACCTTGGTCAGGAATACGCTGTCCGACACGAAGGAGAGCCCTTCAAGCTGCTCTATCTGCCTCGTCCCTGCGGGCGTCCGCAGCCATCCTGAAGTTACCTCTCCCCTGTCCTGTTCAAGGATCAGTACGATGGGGAAATTTCCCACTCTGAGGGCCCTTAGATTCGACCCTCTTTCCGGTATCTCGTTGCCGGGCATCACGAATATGATCAGCGCCAGCAGCAGTGCTGCCACGGGCATTGCCCATATCAAAAGCCCGGAAGGGGATGCGTGAGCAAGTTTTTTTCTTTTGTGTGGAAGGGTTTCCTGAATATTGTCCATTTAGATTATCCACTCCATCTTTTCTTCCGGAAGGAGAGACAGCATCTCGTCCGGGGTCATTCCAGTCACCGGATGCCTGAAGCAGGGGGCTATCTCTCTGAGGGGGACCAGGACGAATGCCCTCTCATGCATGTGGCTGTGGGGCACTTTAAATTCGGGTCTGTCGATCACGAATCCTTCGATAGCTATGATGTCGATATCGATCTCACGCGGTCCCCATTTTATATTTTTCGTGCGTCCAAGCAGCACTTCGATTTTTTTTACGGTCACGAGCATTTCTTCCGGAGAGAGTTCGGTCTCCGCGCTTATGCACATATTGAGGAATCTGGGCTGTTCTGTCAGTCCCCATGGGGCAGTCTCCCATATCCTGCTTCTTGAAGTAATGCAAAAACCTCTCCGCTCAAGTTCTTCCTGTGCTTTTGTCAGCATCAGGAGCCTGTTTCCTGTGTTTGATCCAAGTGAGAGCAGAACTCGGTTTTTCTCAGACATAATCTGCGCTCCTTATCGCTTCGGCCATCATTATGGCTTTTTTGTTCTCCTTTGTGTCATGTACTCTTATAATGTCGACCCCTGCCCAGGCACATAAGACAGAGACGGCAAGCGTTCCTTCGAGTCTTTCTGCGGTATCGGGACTGTCGGTGGCTTTGCCGACAGATCCCTTTCTGGAAGCACCTACCAGTATCGGTCTCGAGTGTATCCTGAAGGACTCCAGGTGTCTCAGCAGAAATAGATTCTGGTTGTAGCCCTTTGCAAAACCTATCCCCGGATCGAGTATTATTTTTGTCCGGTCGACCCCTGAAGAAATAGCAGTTTCGATCTTTTCTTCGAAGAAATCATTGATCTCCTTCAGGATGTTGCTGTAGGCGCACATTGACCCCATAGTCTCCGGAGTTCCCCTCATGTGCATTATCACCAGCATCGCATCATGATCTGCCGCGGCCTTGGCTATCCCCGGTTCGAACGTGAGCCCCGAAATGTCGTTGATAATATCCGCACCTGCTTCCAACGCAGCCCTTGCGACCTTTTCCCTGGTCGTATCGACAGATATCGGGATCGATGGGAGGACCTTGCGGATCTCTCTGATCGCCGGCACCGTCCGGCCTATCTCTTCGCTTTCTGATATCCTTGCGGCCCCTGGCCTTGTCGATTCGGCCCCAAGGTCAAGGATATCGGCTCCGGCCCCGGCATGCGCGACTGCACGCGCAACGGCGGCGTCGACATTTCCGTAGGTCCTGCTTTCGCTGTGAAAAGAGTCGTCGCTCAGGTTGATGATGCTCATTAGGAGCGTCCTGTCCCCAAAGGTCAGAGAACCGCCGGAAGGAAGATCGACCGTCGCTGATTTTTTTGAAAAAGAGGCAAGCACTTCCCGCAGCATTTTTACTGTGTCGGGAAATCCCCACCACGGCATCGTCTCAAGTTTGTCGGCGAGGAAAGAGATCTGTTTGACCGTACCGAACAGTATGACGTCGCTTTCGGTCACACCGCAGTCGACTGCATGTGCATGAACGGCTGCATCTCCTCCCCTCGAAAGCATTTCCTGCTTGATGACATTGGCTGCCCTGACATCTACATTTGTAATATAGACAGACTTTATCTCGCGTCTGTTGTCAAAGAAGGGAAGGCTCCTCATGTCTGCCCCGAGGGCCTTCAGTGCTTCGGCCAGTTCCCTTGCGTCTCTGAACTTGATCTCGTATGCGGTCATCTCTTGTCCCTTCTACTCGAATTCCTGCACCAGGGGGAGGTTTTTCAGGTGCTCGGAATAATTGAGCCCCATGAGGCAGAAGCCATGAACGTCGTCATGAGTCAGCAGGCTGTAGGATCCGGTATCCATGTGCAGCCTCCAGAATCTTGGCTTTGCGATCCCAAGCGCCCCCGAAAGCATAGGTTTGAGGACGCCCCTGTGCGAAACCACCGCAAAGGTCTCCCCCTTGTGTTTCTCCATAAGCCTTTGGAGGCCGGCGAGGGAACGTTCCATTACCTGATCAAGAGTCTCCGCTCCGTCAAGGACGAGGCTTTCCGGATCGCTTATCCAGGTATTCCAGAGTTCGGGTTCGCTCGCCGCGATCTCGCTCTTGAGGCGGCCTTGCCATGGATCGAGCCTGATGTTTGAGAATGAATCATCGGAAGACAATCCGCATCCGCAGACCCTGCTTATCGTCTCTGCTGTAGTCAAAGCCCTTTTGAGCGGGCTTGAATAGACATGTGCCAGCCCCTTGTCCATCATCGCGAGGGCTAGCGCTTCCGCCTGGGCCATACCGTTCTCATTGAGCGGGAAGTCTACCCTTCCCCTGACCCTGTTTTCCTTGTTTCCGGCACATTCACCGTGCCTTATCAGATAAATTGAGGTCTTTGTCATACTTACCTCTGTTTTTTGTCAAAGAGACAGATTCGAATATGACCGGCAGGTCATCCGGGGTTTATTATACATTATCGACAGAAGCTTCTTTAAAAATATAGGAGCCGGATCAATAGGTAAAAACTACGATAAAATAATCTGACCTGTCTTGACATTTGTGCGAAGCGCTGTTATTCTTGTCCCATTGGAATTGAATTAGCACTCGTAGTGCGTGAGTGCTAACAAGGCAGGAAGTGATACCTTTGCTAACAGAGAGACAGTTGGAAATCGTACTTTCCGTTGTCTATGAATACATAAGAAGCGGTGAAAGCGTCGGTTCCCGCACTGTTTCCAAGCGTTATCTGACAGGTCACAGCTCTGCGACGATCAGAAACGAGATGTCCGACCTTGAGGAAATGGGATTTCTGAAACAGACGCACACCTCGTCCGGAAGGATACCCACGACATTGGGGTACAGGCTGTATGTGGACTCCGTCCTGCAGAGGGTGGACCCTTCCCTGTACAGCAAGGAATGGATTATGAGGCTAGGAGAGCATCAGAGAGGTCTTGAGGGTGCTCTTGAACTTGCGTCGGATATACTAAGCAAAATGTCCAACTACGTGGGCGTTGCTGCTGTGACTCCCCTTGACAAAGTCAGGTTCCAAAGGGTCGATTTCGTAAGACTGGGAGAGAGGAACGTACTTCTCCTCGTGGTACTTCAGGGCGGGCTTGTGCACCAGAAGGTCATAAACCTGCCGTGGGACATGACTCAGGAGTACCTGGACGAGCTTTCGAGAAGGATAAATGTCTTTGCCGGGTGCGAATGGACCGAGATCAAGAACTCCATAAAAGAGTACATAATGCAGGAGCTCAGGGATTACAGGTCCGCCTGTGCCGCAGCTCTCCGTGAGCTGGAGGGGATAATGGTCTCTCCCTCGATGAAAGTATTCACAGGATCCATGAGCCACATGCTCAACCTCCCCGATTTTCAGGATCTGGGGCGCATCCAGGCGCTCTATGAATTCCTTGAGCAGGAAGAGGGAATGGCAGAACTGGTAAAGAGCTGTTCTGTTGAAGGTATAAATGTTGTCATAGGAGAAGAAAACGAAGCTCCTGCGATGAAAAAATCAGCGCTGGTCGCTGCCTCCACTGTATGCAACGGGCAGATGGCGATGATCGGTGTTGTCGGTCCTGAGAGGATGGACTACGAAAAAGTCATCACGACGATAGATAAAGTACTTCGGACCATGGATCTTGGAGCCGAAGAGGAGGTCAAAAAATAAGATGAGAAGGATCAACAAGGATAACACGGAGCCCCCGCTTAATGAGAAAATGGCCGCAGATACCATGCCTCCCGAAGAACAGAAGGCGAACGGAGCGGCAGGTACCGACGGCAATGATCCGGCAAAGCTGGCGGAGACTATAGAGGAAATGAAGAAGGAGATCAAAGCTCTGACTGAAGAAGCTGCAAGGGCAAGGGCAGATTACTACAACCTCAGGACCAGGGTAGAGAGGGACAGGGAAAAAAACTGCAAACTTGCAGCCGAAAAGTCTGTAGAGGAATTGCTCCCGGTCTTTGAGAATCTCGAGAGGGTCTGCTGTGCCATAAAAGATGAAGAGAGCAATCTCTACAAGGGCATAACAATGGTAACTAAGCAGTTCTACAAGGCGCTGGAAAATCTGGGCCTTGAGAGGATAGAAACGGAAGGCGACTTTGATCCGTCGATGCATGAAGCTGTATCGATAGAACCTGTAGACGATGAGTCCAAAGACGGGTGCATTATCGGTACGCTGAGAAAGGGATACAAACTCGCCGGACGCATCATAAGAACGCCTCAGGTGAGAGTCGGAAAATACACCGAAGAGGCGCTCGATAAAACAAAAGAACAGGAAAACGGATAATACATATTTAATTCAAAAGGTGGAATGAGTTATGGAAAAAATAATCGGGATAGACCTTGGTACGACCAACAGCTGTGTAGCGGTAAAAGAGGGGGACAATGTCACAGTCATCCCCAATCCGGAGGGAGGCAGGACAACGCCTTCTGTAGTCGCGTTCAGCAAAGACGGGAACGAGAGGCTTGTAGGCCAGCTCGCAAAGAGGCAGGCAATAGTAAACCCGGATCGGACCATTATTTCAATAAAGAGACATATGGGTAGCGACTACAAGGTAACTATTGACGGACAGAAGTACACTCCCCAGCAGATCTCGTCCATGATCCTCCAGAAGCTGAAGAGGGATGCGGAAGAATATCTGGGGACTACTGTGACCAAAGCGGTCATCACGTGCCCCGCATACTTTACAGATGCCCAGAGGCAGGCAACCAAGGATGCCGGCACCATTGCCGGACTCGAGGTGCTCAGGGTCATTAACGAACCGACAGCCGCGTGCCTCGCTTACGGAGTGGACAAGGAAGGAGACCACAAGATAATGGTCTTTGACCTTGGAGGAGGAACTTTTGACGTATCCATCCTCGATGTCGGCGAAGGTGTTTTTGAAGTCCTTTCGACCTCCGGAGACAACATGCTGGGCGGAGACGACTGGGATGCCAAGGTAGTCAACTGGATGGCGGACGAATTCAAAAAGACGGACGGAGTGGACCTGAGGAAGGACAAAATGGCGGCTCAGCGTCTTCGCGAGGCTGCCGAAAAGGCAAAGATAGAGCTCTCTTCGATGGCGGAGACATCGATATCGCTGCCCTTCATCACAGCCGACCAGAACGGCCCGAAACACCTTGAAATGACGCTCACGAGGGCAAAGTTCGAGGAACTGACAAGGGACCTTCTTGACAGGACGGTCCAGCCCGTGCGGACGGCGCTGAAGGATGCAGGCCTGCAGCCCTCAGATATAGACAAGATACTTCTCGTCGGAGGATCCACGCGTATGCCGATGGTCCAGCGCAAAGTAAAAGAGCTTATGGGCAAGGAACCTACAAAAGGGATAAACCCAGACGAATGCGTTGCAGTGGGAGCTGCGATCCAGGGAGCGATCCTCTCGGGAGAACATAAAGGGATAGTCCTGGTAGACGTTACGCCGCTCTCTCTCGGTCTCGAGACCCTCGGCGGAGTATTTACCAAGATAATAGAGAAGAACAGCGCGATACCTGTCTCAAAAAGCCAGATCTTCACTACTGCGGCAGACAACCAGCCGCAGGTCGAGATACACGTCCTCCAGGGCGAAAGGGCTATGGCAGCAGACAACGTTTCACTCGGAAGGTTCTTCCTTGACGGCATAGCGCCGGCACCGAGGGGGATCCCTCAGATAGAGGTAACTTTCGACATAGATGCGAACGGCATCGTCAACGTTACAGCCAAAGACAAGGCAACAGGCAAGGCCCAGAACATAACGATCCAGTCATCGAGACTGTCTGAGGCAGAGATAGAAAGGATGCGCCGCGAAGCCGAAATGAACGAGGATGAGGACAGGAAGAAGAAAGAACTTGTCGAGGCCAGGAACGAGGGCGACAGTGCGGCGTACAACGCCGAAAAAGCGTTGAAGGAACTCGGCAACGACGCAACACCGGAGGAAAGGGCCGCAGTTGAAGAAAAGATCAAGGCCCTGAGAGATCTTCTGACAAGCGAAGATGCATCGGCGATCAAGGCCGCGGTCGACGAACTTATGAACGCCATGCACCCCATCTCACAGAAAGCATATGCAAAGGCACATTCGGCACAGAGCAATGCTGCCGGTGCAGAGACAAATAACTACAACGGAGACTCAAACGGCGGAACCACCGTAGATGCGGAATTCCACGAAGAAGACAACCAATAACGTGAGGTGAGGCGCGGATGGCTGCTCCCGGCAAAAAGGACTATTATGAAATACTCGGTGTGGGACGGGGAGCCTCGGCCGACGAGATAAAAAAAGCATACCGTAAGCTGACTCGGAAATATCATCCTGACGCGAATCCGGGAGATGCAGAGGCAGAGAGAAAGTACAAAGAGATAAACGAAGCCAATGAAGTCCTGAGTGACCCGCAGAAAAGGGCTCAGTACGACCAGTTCGGTTATGTGGGTGACATGCCTCCGGGCGGAGCAGATTTCGGCGGTTTCGGTGGTTTTGGCGGGGCAGATTTCGGGGACCTCTTCGGAGATCTTTTCGGGAGCGCATTCGGCGGAGCAGGGAGAAGGTCCGTCGATCCCAACGCTCCACGGAGAGGCAGTGACCTTGAATATACGATGCAGATCACTCTCGAAGAAGCATACAGAGGGGTTACCAAGAAGATTGAGGTCCAGCGCCTTGAATCATGTCCCCGCTGCGGAGGCAGCGGAGCTGAACCCGGCACCAGCGCTGAGACATGTCCTACGTGCGGCGGGCGCGGACAGGTACAGCAAACGGTCAGCACGCCGTTCGGACAGATGGCACAGATAACCGTCTGTCCGACATGCCACGGCAAGGGCAAGGTCATCAAGACCACGTGCAGGGAATGCAGAGGCCAGGGCAGGGTGAGAAGGAAGCATTCCGTCGATGTCAAGATACCTGCCGGTATAGATACCGGGATAAGACTGAGAGTATCCAGCCAGGGAGAGGCCGGGGTCAACGGCGGCCCTTCAGGGGATCTTTTCCTGCTGATAGAGGTCAAGCCTGACAGAAGGTTCCAGCGCAAGGGCGATGATCTCCACACCTCGGTAGACATCCTGTACCCGCAGGCTGTGCTGGGGTGCGAAGTAAAGATAGAGACCTTTGACGGCTCGGAAACGCTTGATATCCCGGCCGGCACTCAGCCCGGATCGAAGCTGCGCATCAAGGGAAGAGGCATGCCGAGACTGCGCGGCAAAGGCAACGGGGATATGAACATACTGGTCAGGGTCGGCATCAGCAAAGACCCGTCAGCCAAAGAACGGGAACTCCTCGAACAGATAGCGAAGGAGATGAAAGTCCCGGTAAAGAACAAAGAGGGATTTTTCGACAGGATAATAAGGTAGAAATTGACATGAAAATGTGAATGTAAAAGCCGGACCGGATTTTTCGCCGAAAGGAGAAATATCCGGTCCGGCTTATTGCTGAACTGCAGGAAATATCGTAATGTGGCCTAAAACAGACGAAGAAAAAGTTATTTGGTATTTTTCTTAAAAACATAAAATAAACCCCGTTGAGCTATGAATTCAAAATTTTGAATTCACAAACTATTCTTTCTTTACATATCCAACCGTGGAATATAGAATAATCGAAGCAGACACGAGACCTTCTTAGTATTTTTTCCATTCTTGTATTATTACTGTGCAGCTGACTGGAGGTGAGGCTCAGGAGTTAGGTTCCCGAATCACACAGCGGTCCTGAAAGTATCTGAAATATTTCCACAATATTATTGGAGGTGCAGTATATTGAAGAAGATCCTTGCGGTTATGGCAGTCATTTTTATTCTTTGTTCAGCAGGCGCGGCACTCGCAGCCGATCCCATCAAAGTCGGATATCTCGCAGCCCTCACCGGCGACTACGCAGCTTACGGAATCACTGAAGTAAACATGGCCAAAATGGTGGTCGGTGATGTCAACGCAAAGGGCGGAGTTCTCGGCCGCCCTATCGAACTTGTCATTTATGATACAAAGACACGTAACGAAGACGCAGTCAACGCTGTCCGCCGTATGATAGAGAGCGACAAGGTCGTAGCCATCATCGGAGCGAACTCGAGCGGGATCAACATCGCAACCGCTCCCATCGTTGACAAGGGCAAGACCCCGCAGATCTCAACAGTAGGGACCAACCCGCTCGTAACAGTCGACAACAAGGGAAAGGTCCGCCCTTACTCTTTCCGTATATGCTTCACCGACCCCTATCAGGGAGCTCTTGCTGCGGAACTTGCAATGACGACCCTCAAGAAGGACAAGGCAGCTATCCTTTACAACGTAGGTTCAGACTATGCACAGGGACTCAGGGAATTCTTCGTTAAAAGCTATACAGCCCTTAAAGGCAAAGTTGTTGCCGATGAGGGTTACCGTGAGACAGACGTCGATTTCCGTGCACAGCTGACGAAGGTAAAGAGCTCCGGGGCAAACGCCCTCTTCCTGCCGGGAATGGGTAAGGACATGGCCCTCATAATCAAACAGGCCCGGGAACTCGGACTCAATGACATCACCATCATCGGCGGCGACGGATACGGCGAGTTCATGAACGAGATCGCCGGGGACTCAATGAAGGGTACCTACTGGGTCAACCACACATACCTCGAAGATCCCGGCATGTCACCGATCTTTGCACGCTACAAGGAAGTCTACAAGGATGACTGTAAGGAATTCGTAAACGGAACAATGGCATATGACGCGACATACTGGCTCGTAGACGCGATCAAGCGCGCAGGCAAGGCTGAAGGCCCCGCGATAGCTAAGGCTCTCGAAGCAACAAAGGGACTCAAGCTCAACCATGCGACGCTGACGATCAATCCCAAGGATCACAACCCGCTCAACAAGGCAGGAATAATCCTCAAGGTCGGAGATGACCTTAAGGCCAAGTTCTTCCAGAAAGTCGAACCGAAATAACTTCACTGAATGCCATTCCACGAGGGCTTGGGGAAATACTCCCCAAGCCCGTTCTTCGGGCCTTTTCTTAGGTCCCGGGGACTGGTTAGGCACCAGAAAGGCAGAGGTGTTATAAATTGGATATGATAATCCAGCAGGTCATAAACGGCCTCTCTCTGGGGTCGGTATATGCCTTGATAGCAGTTGGTTACTCACTTGTATACTCTATCCTACTATTTTCAAATTTTGCACATGGCGGTTTTCTCGTTATCGGCGGTTACATTTGTTATTTTGCACTGAGGGGTGCCGGGATGGGTATCTGGGCAGCCTCTTTAGCCGCTCTGATCGGAGCGGGGATCTCAGCTGTCATAGTTGAGCGCCTGGCATACAAGCCGATCCGCGAGCGTACTCCCATCACACTTTATATGCTTATCGCATCGATGGGTATGAGCATCGTAATCGAGAATATTTTCGTAGTTACCGTCGGAGGCCGTTTCAGGGCGCTTCCTCCGGTGATTCCGACGCAACCGGTAAATGTCTTCGGACTGGCAACGACCAGCGCTTTTGACCTGCTTTCACTGGCAACGGCGGTGGTTTTCCTTGTCGGGCTGCAGCTCTTCCTTTCAAAGACCAAATGGGGCCTGGCGATCAGGGCTGCATCATATAACCTCCGTGTAGCGGGGCTGATGGGGGTAAATGTAAACAGGCTGATCTCGATAGTTTTCTTCGTGGCCGGGCTTCTGGCGGGAGTTGGAGGCATATTTTTGTCCGTAAGATACACTCTCTATCCGCAGCTCGGTATGATCACGACAAAAGCTTTCGTCGCAGCCGTTATCGGCGGGCTGGGCTCTCTTCCCGGCGCTGTCGTCGGGAGCCTGATCCTTGGCCTGGCTGAGATGCTGACGGCAGGCTTCATTTCAAGCCAGTTCAGGGACCTTGTTGTTTTCGGTCTACTGATAATCACGCTTATCGTACGGCCCACAGGACTTTTCGGAAAATCCGTGGGCGAGAAAGTGTAGGTGTCTTGAAATGGACGGTTACACTTCCGGAATAATCACTCTGCTTGCGATAAACTGCATAGCCGCGCTGGGAGTATCCCTTTTCACGGGCTTTACGGGAGTCTTCACTCTTGGACATGCCGGATATATGGCTATAGGCGCATACACGGCAGCCATACTTACAGTACAGTATGAGGTCAACTTCATCGTAGCGATAATCGCGGGCGGGATACTTGCCATGATCTTTGCCTATCTCATAGGCCTGCCTACACTTAAACTTGTCGGCGACTACTATACGATAGCCTCGCTCGGTCTTGGTGAGGCGATAAGATTGATCATAGAGAACTGGGAAAGCTTTACAAGGGGATCCAGAGGCTATCCGGGCATAGACAACTATACCTCGATGCCGGTGGCTGTCTCCTTTCTGCTGGTCATGGGGATAGGGATGTTCTTCCTTGTGAACAGCAACTACGGGAGGGCTTTCAAAGCGTGCAGGGATGACTACGTGGCCGCTTCGCTGCTCGGTTTCAACACTGCGAGGTTCAGGGTCTTCAGTCTTGCCATATCCGGCTTTTACTGCGGGGTATCCGGTGCCCTTCTTGGAGGGTTCATGTCCTTCATCCAGCCTGTCATGTTTGACATGGCCAAATCAACAGAACTCGTATCGATAGTCGTATTCGGAGGGCTGGGCTCAATGAGCGGATGCCTGATCGGAACGACCATACTGACACTGGTGACGGAACTGTTCAGGCCGATATCTCAGTACCGCATGCTTGTTTACGGCTTGGTCCTTGTGCTCGTAATGGTCCTGAGACCTGAGGGTATCATGGGTACCAGCGAGCTTACCAAAGATTACATCAAGAACATCTTTACCCGCAGGAAGAAGATCACTGCCGCCGACGGAGGTGCCCGCTGATGTCCGTCATGCTTGAACTTAAGGGAGTCAACAAGTCTTTCGGGGGCGTCCAGGCCGTCAAAGATATGTCATTCGTCATCGAAAAAGGTGAGCTTGCAGGTCTTATCGGCCCCAACGGCGCAGGCAAGACTACAATATTCAACCTTGTTACCGGTGTTTATGACGTTACAAGCGGAGAGATAGAATTCAAGGGTAAAAATATAAACAAGCTCAAGACCTTCCAGGTAATTTCGCTTGGCATAGCAAGGACCTTCCAGAACCTGAGGCTGTTCAGCGCATCTTCGGTCCTGGACAACGTAATGACAGCCGCGCAGCAGCATTATCAGTACGGCTTTTTCGAAGCTGTCAGCCATCTCGGAAGGTGGAAAAAGATGGAAAAGGCAGCCAGGGAAGAAAGCATGGAGCTGCTTGAAAGAGTAGGGCTTGCCGACCGCGCCGATCAGGCGGCAGGTACGCTCCCTTACGGCATGCAGCGCCGCCTTGAGATAGCAAGGGCCATATCCCTAAGACCGGAGCTGCTTCTGCTGGATGAGCCGGCTGCAGGGATGAACGCGGAAGAGGTCGAGCAGCTCAATGAACTGATCAGACTTATCCATGCCGATTTCAAGCTTACGATACTGCTGATCGAACACCACATGGACATGGTCATGGCTATATGCCCGCACATAGTCTGCATGAACTTCGGGGCAAAAATAGCAGAAGGATCTCCCGCAGAGATACAGAGCCACCCTGAAGTACTGAAAGCATATCTTGGAGAGGAGGAATAGGACTATGGAAAATGCAACACCGATCCTCTCTGTAAAAAACCTCTCTGTGAACTACGGGGCCATCCAGGCGCTCAAGGGTGTCGATCTTGATGTATATCCCGGTGAGATAGTCGCCGTTATAGGAGCCAACGGAGCAGGAAAGTCGACCATGATGAATGCGATAATGGGTGACGTGCCGAGGGCCGGGGGAGAGATCCTGATCGACGGACATCCGCTGCCTGCAAGAAGTTTTCTGGTCGTTACAGCGGGAGTGTGCCTCTCTCCCGAGGGAAGAAAAGTCTTCGCCCCGCTGACAGTTTATGAAAACCTTCAGATGGGCGCTTTCCCGCTGAAGGACCGCAGCATGGTCGCAGAACAGATCAAGAAAGTCTACCACCTCTTCCCGCGTCTGGAAGAGAGGCAGAACCAGTATGCCGGGACGCTGTCGGGAGGAGAGCAGCAGATGCTTGCCATCGGAAGGGCCCTTATGGCGATGCCCAGGGTAATGCTCCTTGACGAGCCGTCGCTGGGACTCGCTCCGATAATCATCAACGAAATATTCAAAGAGCTCACAGAGGTAAACAGACAGCTTGGCATGACTATCCTCATAGTGGAACAGAATGCAAAAAAGGCCCTCATGCTCTCACACAGGGCATATGTGCTCCAGACAGGAAAAATAGTCATGGAGGGGAATTCAAAGGACCTGCTGCACAATCCCGAGATCGAAGAGGCCTACCTCGGAGGGAAAAAGAAGTAGAGAAAGATCTTTGATGTTGATCTTTCATTGAGGATCCTGCCCCATTGAGGACGGGGTCCTCTTCTTTTATTAAGTCCGTATGGTTTTTCTGTTCGGGAGGGTCTTAATAGAGTACAATAAAGTGCACCTCGAGCCTTGAAAGGAGTTGGGTCTGGTGGGGAATAACGACAGCTATTGGTGGTATATAACTTTATCGGCAGAAGAGGGGACGGAAGAGGTACTTTTTTCCTTGGCCGACATCTCGGGAAGCATCGGAACTGAACTCCAGGAGCTTCCGCTCGGAGGGATAAAACTCAGGTGTTACTACAGGAGCAGTGAAGATCTTCACTTTTGGAAATCGAAGCTTCTCGGTGCGATGGGTGAATGGGAGAACATCAAAATAGAAGATTTCGGCAAAATCGAAAATCAGCCGTGGAACGTCGCCTCCGAGGAGGCTTTTCCTCCGCTGCCGGTCGGGAAAAAGATGGTCGTCCTTGCCCCATGGCACAAAGGGACAGAACCGGAAGGACTCATACCCCTTTACATCAATCCGGGGAGCGCTTTCGGCACGGGGTACCATGAGAGCACTCAGATCGTCCTCGAACTTATGGAGGATTTTGTGAAGCCCGGAATGACTACCGCCGATATAGGCACAGGTTCGGGGATACTGACTGTATGCGCCGTCAAACTTGGGGCGGAAAAGGTGTATGCCCGTGACATTGACCCGGCCGTGATCGAAGAGGTCAGGAAAAATTTTGAACTCAACGGACTGGACCAGGAGAAGATAGATCTTGCAACAGGAGATCTTCTCAAAGGATTCAGACACAGGGTGGACATCCTCACTGCAAATATACTTCTCGAACCGCTAATAACGATGGTCGACCAGGTCCCGAAGGTAATAGGAAGAGAAGGAATGGCGATTTTTTCCGGTATGCTTCTCACTGAGAGGGCACGTTTTGTTGAGGCTCTGGAAAAAGCAGGACTGTCCATACTGAGGGAGCACGAGAAAGGAGAATGGTGGGGTGTCGCTGCCAAGGCTGCGTCTTGAAAAATGCATTCTGAAGGACGGGCGCTGGCTTATTGACCGGGAACAGGCACACCATCTGGTAAGAGTAAGGCGATGCGGCACGGGCTCCCTGGCAGAAGGTCTCGTGCAAGGAGAAAAGATCAGCCTGCGCCTGTCATGCGAGGGTGACGCAGTCTATGCCGAGGAACTGTCGAGGATTTCTGAGGACAGACCGTCGACAGAACTGCAACTTCTGCTTGCGATCCTCAAGAACGATCAGTTCGATCAGGCGCTCAGGTTCGCCGCGGAGACCGGTGTGCATACGATAAGGCTCCTCTCATGTGAAAGAAGCGTTCCAAGATACGCAGGAAACAAACTTACAGAAAAAATGTCCAGGTGGGAAAAGATCCTTGATGAGGCGACCAAACAGTCAGGAGCCGGATCTCCGCCGCTGATAGTGCCGCCGCAAACGTTGGCGGATCTGGATCCGGAACATTTGCCCGAACAGAGGTTCGCGGCGATGCTTTCCCCTGCGGCAGAACCTCTTTCGGAACAAAAGACCGGTGGTGCCGCAGCTATCGCGATAGGACCGGAAGGTGACTGGTCTCCTTCCGAAGCGGAACTGCTGCTTGAGAAAGGTTTCAAGCCGGTCAGTCTGGGAAGCAGGATACTGAGGGCAAGCACAGCCGTTGCAGTGGCATGTGGCTGGTTCTCAATGAAATGAAGGATGATCTGAAATTGCACTTATTAAGCAACAAAACGTACTCGGTACATATCCAGGGCTGCCGGACCAATCAGTATGAGGGTGAGGCAATAGCGGCCCTGCTGGAAAAAGAGGGCTGTGTCCATTCACAGGAAATGCCCGACATTGCAGTAGTAGTGAGCTGCACTGTCACTGCGGCAGCAGACAGAAAGTGCCGCAAACTTGTGCGCAGACTGAGGCGGGAAAATCCCGGTTCCCTCATTATACTTTGCGGGTGCTATGCACAGCGTATGTCCGATGATGAAAGGAGATCGCTGGGCGTTGACGTTCTCGTGGGGAACCGCATGAAGCACATGATCCCGGAGATGGCTTCTGACTGGTTCGGGAAAAAGGAAGCCGGGACTGCGCTCTCCCTTTTCAGAGACGACATAATGACCGGCGGATCATGGGACGGACTGTTTCTTGACAGGCCCAGACTCCACACGAGAGCGTTCCTTAAGGTCCAGGACGGATGCAGCCATTTCTGCAGCTATTGCATCGTACCCTATGTAAGGGGGAAGCCCGTGTCCAGGGATGTGGACGATGCGGTCGAAGAGGCAGAGAGGATCGTACGATCCGGCTGTCCTGAGATAGTTCTCACCGGAGTCCATCTGGGACTGCACGAAGATCTGCCTGTGCTGGTGAGAAGGATCGGATCTATAGAAGGGCTCAAAAGGCTGAGGTTCGGGTCGATAGAGCCGTTTGCGGTGGACGGCCGGCTCCTGGATGCGATAGCCGAAACAGAAACATTCTGCAGACATCTGCATCTCCCCCTTCAAAGCGGCGATGACGGTGTCCTCGCTGCGATGAAGAGAGGCTATACCGCGGAAGGATTCCGGAGGATCACCGACAGCATCAGAGAAAGGCTGGGAAGTGATATCCATCTTAGCACCGATCTTATGGTCGGATTTCCCGGCGAAGATGAAAAGGCCTTTGAAAACAGCATAGGATTTGTGAAGGAGATCGGCTTCGGAAAGATGCACGTATTCAATTATTCACCGAGAGAAGGCACAGCTGCCGCACTCATGCAATGTCCTTCGGAAAAAGACGTCAGAGAAAGGATGAAGACCGCACTTTGCACTGCGGAAACTCTCCACAGGGATTACTGCTCCCGGTGGATCGGGAAGGAGATCGAGATCCTTGTCGAGGAAAAGAAAGAGGGTACAGTCCGCGGACTTACCAGGAACTATATAAAGGCCGCCGCGTTTTCCGATAAAGCCGAGACAGGCGAAGAGTTCAGGTTTATCCCCGAAAGATATGTCAATGGCGTTTTGGTATCCGGTCCTGTTGATGACGGCTGCGGAGAATATTCCGATTTCCCCGAGTTTTTGTAACTGACTGCTTGTATCGAATTCAATAGTACGATACAATAACATGGTGTTTATCCCCCACTGCACATTTATTTTTATGTTTTGTGAGTGGCTGAGAAAGGGGGGAATGTAGGTGACCACCGTAACGAGACGAGATAACGAGTCGATCGAAGACGCGCTCAAGCGTTTCAAGCGTGAACTTCGGAAGGTGGGAGTGCTTCGTGAAGCAAAAAAACACGAGCATTACGAAAAACCCAGCGAGATCAAGAAACGTAAGAAGGCTGAAATGGCCCGAAACAGAGGCAGGAAGGCTGATTATTAGTCATGTCGGACCTTTTGCTCAGGATCCAGAATGATTTGGTAGAAGCAATGAAGATGAGGGATGATCTCAGACTCTCGGTCCTGAGGATGCTTAAATCTGCCGCGCAGATGGCCCAGATCGAAAAAGGCAAAGATATCCCGCTAACAGATGATGAAGTTATCGTGCTGGTCAGGAGGCTCATCAAACAGCGGAACGAAGCGGCCGAAATGTACAAGTCCGGCGGTGCCCAGGACAGAGCTCAAAAGGAACTCGATGAGATAAAGGTCCTCGATTCTTATCTGCCGGAGCAGATGCCGGAAGAAGAGATCATGAAGATCATCGCAGATATCTCTTCACAGGTCGGAGCTTCCGGTCCGAAGGATATGGGCAAGGTCATGGGCAAGACTATGGCCGAGCTCAAAGGCCGTGCGGACGGCGGGAAAGTGAAGGACCTGGTCCTCAGACATCTTTCATCGCTGTAAACCAGAGAAACAAAATAAAAATGCCGGACTTGTGTTCGGCATTTTTTTCGTTCTGAGGCTTTCGGGCCATGATGATCACAGTTAAGTATCCGATACATCAATTTATCGAAAGGGGCGATCAGGATGAAGACATACGAAGTACCGCTTGTCCCGGGTCCGGTATCAGTTCCTGTAAAATTCAGAGAAGCCTATATGACTGATTTCGGAAGTTCTGACCTTGAAAAGGACTTTTATGAACTTTTGAAAGAGAACCAGGATCTTCTCAGAGAGATACTAAAGACAAAAAACAGTGTAACCATCCAGTCCGGAGAAGCTATGCTCGTTCTTTGGGGCGCACTGAAGAGCACCGTATGTCCCAAAGACAAAGTCCTTGCGCTCTCGAACGGTCTATTCGGACATGGTCTGGGAGAGATGGCGGAGTCTGTAGGCGCCGAGGTAAGATATCTTGAAGCTGAAGACGGCAGGTTCATTGACAAAGACATACTGCAGCGTGAGCTCGATTCGTTCCGGCCCGATGTTGTGACCGCAGTTCATTGCGAGACCCCGAGCGGACTTCTCAACCCGATCGGGGAAGTCGCTCCTATGATAAAAGAGAGCGGGGCCCTGTTTTGTGTAGATTTTGTCGCTAGCGCGGGCGGGGCGGACGTAAGGGTGGACGAGTGGGGTATCGACCTGGGGCTCCTGGGCAGCCAGAAATGCCTCTCGCTCCTTCCCGACCTTTCTGTGCTGACGGTAAGCGACAGAGCATGGAAAGCTGCCGAAAGAGCAGGTTACGCCGGCTACGATGCCGTCCTGCCATGGAGAGACGCGGAGAAAAAGATGGAAATGCCCTGTACGCATAACTGGCACGCCAACGCTGCAATGAACCTCTCACTGAAGTCACTGCTTGAAGAGGGACTTGAGAATTCTTTCAGGCGGCATAGCGAAACAGCCTCGTACTGCCGCTCAAGGATAACGTCCATGGGACTCGAACTGTACGCAAAGGAAGAGTCGATCGCGTCCCCGACGGTCACAGCGGTAAAAATACCGTCCGGATGGACCTGGCCGAAGCTCGATGCAGCGCTCAGGGAACATGGCATGGCTGTGGGCGGGAGTTACGGATCTCTTGCCGGAAAGGTGTTCAGGATAGGACACATGGGATCACAGGCAGATATGGGACTGGTACGAAAGGGCATGGATATCCTCGAGAAAGTTTTGAACGAATAGGACAGGACCAACTTTTCTTTTTGTATGATATCTTGAAAACGGACCCCCATCGGGTCCGTTTTTTATTTTTCGACACCTGCCCTCCATTTTTATCAAAGTTGGAAATATGCTGGTAATTTTTGCTTATCCTTATTTTCAATCACCATATATAGTGTTATACTAAAAAAACGCTCATATATAGTGTTGGAGGGATCCTGATGCGCTGTCCGGTATGCGATGCGCCTGAGACAAGAGTTATTGAAACCAGAAGTGTGGATGAGGGCAGGGTGAACCGCAGGAGGCGCGAGTGCCCGGAGTGCCAGAGCCGTTTTACCACTTACGAGAGGCTTGAGGAAAAAAACTATCTCTGGGTGGTCAAGAAGGACGGGAGCAGGGAGGCTTTTGACAGAGAGAAGCTGATGAAGGGGCTCCAGAGAGCATGTGAAAAGCTTGCGGTCCCGCTTGAGAGGATAGAGGAGGCAGTCGCCGGCATCGAAGCGAAAATAAGGGCCGGCGGACAGGGGGAGATCCCCACCTCTGTGATCGGAGAGTATGCTTCAAACGAGCTGAGAAAGATAAACAAAGTCGCATATGTCAGGTTTGCGTCGGTTTACAGGGAATTCACTGATATCTCCAGCTTCACGCATGAAATTGCAAAACTGCTGGAGGACAAGGAGGCATATCGTAATGGCAAATGATGCGTTACAGGAACCGGTATCATTTTTCGGCAGACAGGGGAAACTCTTTGAGAAGCAGGGGGAGTCCACAGACCTTGCGCTTATGGTCGATGCACTTGCCCAGGAAGAAAGCTCTCCCTGGGATGCCAGCCGGATCAGGGACGCCCTCATAATAGAGGCAGGGGTCGATCCTGCCACAGCCGAAGGTATAGCACTCGAGGTGGAAGAGGAGCTCCTGAGGTACGGGCGAAGCCATGTCACGACAACGATCATCCGTGAAATGGTCAACGTCAAGCTTTTCCAGAGAGGACTGGAGGCAAAGCTTGCCGACCACAGCAGGATAGGACTTCCTGTGCACGACCTTGAGAAGATGATGCTCACTAAAAACAAGGAAAACAGCAACACCAGCCACAACCCGGAATCTATAAATCTTTCGATAGCAGAGATGGTCCTCAAGGAATACGCACTTACAAAAGTATTCACCAAAGACGTTGCCGATGCGCATCTTAAGGGAGACATCCATCTGCATGACCTGGGAATGGTCAACCGTCCTTATTGTTCGGGGCAGAGCGTTGCGTACGTTGCCCGCTACGGTCTCAATATACCTTCGATAACAAGCGTATCCGCTCCGGCCAAGCACGCCGACGTGTTGCTTGCCCACATACTCAAGATGACATCCGTGCTGCAGAACCACTTTGCCGGAGCCATAGGGTGGGACGCCGTTAACATGTACTTTGCCCCCTATCTGGTAGGATGGACATACGAACAGCACAAACAGCTCGCACAGCAGCTGATATTTGAATTCAACCAGCTGGCCGGAGGCAGGGGCGGACAGGTGGCTTTCACAGACATAAACCTCTATTACGAGATACCGAACCACTTCAGGGATGTCCCTGCGATCGGACCGGGAGGAAAATTTACCGGCAAGACATATGCAGACTACGATGCGGAATCAAAGCTCTTCCTGAAGGCGCTCTTTGACGTCTACATGGAAGGGGACAGCAGAGGACAGCCGTTCTTCTTCCCCAAGCCGCTGCTTCACATCACCGATTATTTCTTCAAAGAACCGGGCTGGGAAGAATTCCTCCGTCAGGCCTGCGCCCTTTCGTCTGAAAAGGGAAACACATATTTTGTATTTGACAGGGGCGGAGTGGCGAAGCTTTCAGAATGCTGCAGGCTCTCTTTTGAACTGACGCCGGAGGATCTTGACGAGGCGAAGCACCCGTGGAAGATGCGCTACTGCGCGCTGCAGAACGTGACATTGAACCTCCCGAGGGCGGCATACAGGTGCAACGGTGACGAAGAAGCCCTCTTCGAGATAATAGACGAAGAGATGGAGCTGGCCGCAAAGGCGCATCTCCAGAAAAGGGCTTTCATAAAGAGCATACTGGATCTAGGACTGCAGGGTCCGCTGGCTGCTCTCTGCGTATCGCACGATGACGAAGGATACCTCAGGATGAGGAAGGCAAGCCATCTGATAGGGATACTCGGCCTGAACGAGATGGTCGAGGCCGTTACGGGAAGCCAGCTCCACGAGAGCGAACACGCTGAACAGCTGGGCAAGGCAGTGATACAGTATATGGATCTCAAGTGCCAGCAGCTGTCCGAAAGGCTTGGTATCAAGATAGTGCTCGAGCAGACTCCGGCAGAGAGCACCGCACTTCGCTTCGCCAAGCTTGACATGAGGGCGTATCCGGATATCGCACGCAGATACATAAAAGGTAATTTCGAAACAGGTGAAATATATTACACAAACAGCACCCACCTGAATTATAAACTGGTGCAGGACCCGATCGACAAGGTAATGAGGGAAGGGGAGCTCCACCCGATGATCAAGGCCGGAGCGATCACCCACATATGGATGGGAGAACACAAGCCCGATCCGGATGCGCTGGCCTCCTTCGTCATCAAGACGTTCAGACATTCGGAAAACGCGCAGATCGCCTTCAGTCCCGAATTTACCATATGCAACGAATGCAACCGTATAGAGAGAGGGCTTTCCGATACCTGCTCGAGATGCGGTTCTGAAGATGTCGACGGCATTACAAGGGTCACGGGGTATTTTACGAGGACCTCTTCCTGGAACGCGGGCAAGAGGGGAGAACTCAAAGATCGGGCGAGATGTCCGGTCAAGGCTCCGGCATGACGATACCTGAAGATACCGAAAGATATGTCGCGGGGGGATATCTCCCCGCATCTTTTTTAGACTGGGACGGACATGTCGCCGCAGTGGTATTTACCCGCGGATGTAATTTCAGATGTCCCTGGTGTCATAACAGCGGACTCGTGCTCGGCATGGGCGAGGCGCTGGACCTGGCCAGGATAACGGACGATATCCGCAGGAGGATAAAATTCCTTGACGGTGTCGTTCTTACCGGAGGGGAGCCTACGATCTGGAGCGGGCTCTTCGATTTCCTTCTGAAAATGAAAGAGTTTGAAATAAGCGTAAAACTCGACACCAACGGCTCCATGCCCGGGATCATCGAAAGAGTCCTTGAAGAGGGGCTGGCTGACCATGTGGCAATGGACGTAAAATCGCCCATCGATCGCTGCTCTCTAAAAAGAGTTACGGGAGTGGATGCGGATCCCGAGGCCATAAGAAAAAGCATTGCCATCATAAAAAGAGCGGCACCGTCGTATGAATTCAGAACAACTTTTATCGACTGTCTCCTCACCATAGAAGATATGAAGAAAATAAGGAATGAACTGGATGACGATCCTCATTGGGTGATACAGCCTTTCAGACCGGTGGACTGCCTTGACCCCGATTTCTGCAGCAGGCCCCAGGCAGACTCTGAAATGCTCAAAAAAGAGTTTCCGGGAATAAGGGTGAGGGGATGACATGACGATCTCTCACAGTCGGGGGCATTGGCAGGTAAATGATGAAAAAGATCGGTGAATGAGTTATAATTGACGGCGTGTAAACACAATTTTTCATTTTTATGCAATAAAAAATCCAGTTGAGAAGAGGGTGTTCTGCAGTGAAGGCAACAAAGAAGATCATGGTGGCTTTTTGTATCATACTTGTCATGGCAGGAATGGCTATGGCGGCAGATACGGTGAAGATCGGAGTTTATCTCCCTGTAACAGGCGGAAACGCTATAGGCGGACAGCTTGAACTTGACGGAGTCAGGCTGGCGCACAAGGAAGCACCGACTGTGCTCGGAAAAAAGGTCGAGATCATTTTCGTTGACAACAAGAGCGACAAGGTTGAAGCCGCAAATGCAGTCAAAAGGCTTGTAGAAAAAGAGAAGGTCAACGCGATAATCGGTACATACGGTTCTTCACTTGCGATGGCAGGCGGAGAAGTTGCCGAAAAGGCCCGTATCCCGATGGTGGGGACCTCATGCACCAACCCCCTCGTTACCCAGGGCAAAAAATACGTCTTCCGCGTATGCTTCATTGATCCCTTCCAGGGAGCAGGCGCAGCTGCCTTTGCCAAGGAAGAGCTGAAGGCTAAGACCGCGGCATGCCTCATAGAGGTAACCGAGGACTACAGCGTAGGACTTGCGTCATTCTTCGAGCGCAACTTTACGAAAAACGGTGGCAAGATCGTTGCGAAACTGAACTATCAGAAGGGCGACCAGGACTTTACAGCACAGCTTACAGAGATAATCAGCAAGAACCCGGATGTCCTTTACATCCCTGCAAACTTTGCAGAAGGCGCGATAATAATGCGCCAGGCCAAGGAACTCGGCGCCAAGTTTAAGATCCTTGGCGGAGACGCGATGGATAACCCCGAAATAGTAAAGATCGGCGGAGACTCTGTCGAAGGCTTCAGCTACACCACATTCGCCTATGCGCCCGAGATGCCCAATATGAGCCCGATAGCCAAGAAGTTCACGGAAAACTGGAGGAAGGCTTTCCCCGGCAAAGATCCCAACGCACTCACAGCGTGCGGTTATGACAGCTACATGCTCATCCTTGACGCCATCAAGCGTGCGAACAGCGACGATCCAGAGAAGATCACAGCAGCTCTCGCAGCAACGAAGAACTTCCCCGGAGTCACAGGAAATACAACGATCAACGCTTCCCACGACGCAGAAAAGTCTGTCGGGATAATGCAGATCAAGAACGGCAAGAGAATATTCCTTACCGTAGTAGAACCTAAATAATAATCAACGACATATGCTCCTAAGACGGGGGAGGGTTTATCCCTCCCCCTTTTCGAGAGCGGGGAGAATAAGTTATGACTCTGGACATGTTTATTCAGCACGTATTCAATGCATTGACGCTCGGAAGCCTTTACGGTCTGATCGCTATCGGATATACGATGGTCTACGGCATACTCAGACTGATCAACTTCGCACACGGCGACATCTTTATGATAAGCGCATACTTCGTTTTTTTCGCAATAACTTTGCTAAACCTTCCATGGGTCGCAGCGGTCATCCTTTCGATCGCAGGCACTGCACTTTTCGGGGTAATGGTTGATCGGATAGCCTACAGGCCCCTGAGGGATGCCCCGAGGATATCGGCCCTGATAAGCGCGATAGGAGTATCATTCTTTATTGAAAATATCTGCCTGGTGCTCTTTACGGGGGTCCCGAAACCTATGCCCAGGCTTGAAATGCTCGTAACTGTAATGCAGTTTGGCAATATAAGGATCCTTCCGCTTGCAATATTTGTCCCCGTGAGTTCCTTTCTGCTGGTAGCGGCTCTTTTGTGGGTGCTTTACAAAACACCGCCAGGACTGGCGATGAGGGCAATATCAAAAGATATAGAGACGACCCGCCTGATGGGGGTCAGGGTCGACAGGATAATCGCGCTGACATTCGCCATAGGCTCGGCACTCGCAGCCGCCGCGGGCATAATGTGGGCGCTCAGGTATCCGCAGATCCATCCGTTCATGGGAGTCTTTCCCGGATTCAAAGCGTTCATAGCTGCGGTCTTCGGAGGCATAGGCTCTGTCCAGGGGGCGATGATCGGCGGTCTTCTGCTTGGATTTATCGAGATAATGATAATAGCTTTCTTCCCGGCACTTTCGGGATACAGGGACGCTTTTGCCTTCGTGCTGCTGATAATGATACTTTTTGTAAAGCCTACCGGGCTGATGGGTGAAAAACTGGAGGACAAGATATGATGGAGAAAAAGACAAAGATCATTCTCAACCTCTCCCTGACCATTATGCTCGCGGTCTTTCTTTGGTGGGCACAGGGCAATCTCGACGGCTACAAGGTACAGGTGCTCAATCTGATAGCGGTCAACGCCATCCTCGCTCTCAGCCTGAACCTGATCTACGGGTTCACAGGGATGTTCTCGCTAGGTCATGCGGGCTTCATGGCTATAGGTGCCTATGTAAGCGCTATCCTGATCCTTCCTGCCGCACAAAAAGAGATGATGTACATACTTGAACCGATAATATGGCCGTTTTCCGTCCTGGAGGCACCTTTCTTTGTCTCGGTCCTGGCCGGCGGCCTTGTAGCAGCGGCACTGGGTCTCCTCATAGCCCTGCCCGTCCTTCGTCTCGGCGGAGACTATCTGGGCATAGCCACGCTCGGTTTTGCAGAGATAATAAGGGTCGTGTTCACCAATATGACCCCGGTAACGAACGGAGCTCTGGGGCTAAAGGGGATACCCCCCTACGCTGACCTGAAGTGGAATTATTTCTGGTGCATCCTTACCTTCTACGTGATAGTAAAGCTCCTCTCCAGCAACTTCGGGAACTGCCTGAAGGCCATACGCGATGACGAGGTCGCGGCAAAGGCCATGGGCATAAACACCTTCAAATGCAAGGCGATATCGTTTGCTGTCGGAGCTTTCTTTGCAGGAGTTGGCGGAGCGCTCATGGGAAGCCTGATAACTACGATCGATCCCAAGATGTTCAACTTCCAGCTGACTTTCAACATCCTTATGATAGTTGTTGCGGGAGGGCTCGGGTCAATAACGGGATCGATGGTCGGAGCGGTCGTTATTACGGTCCTTCTTGAGTGGCTCAGGTTTGTCGAGGAGACGATCGAGATAGGTTCTTTCGTGATCGCTGGCATCCCCGGGATGAGGATGGTCATCTTCTCAGTCGTCCTCCTTTTCATTATCCTCTACCGCAGGGAAGGGATAATCGGAGGCTACGAGTTCAGCTGGGACAGCGTGGTCAGACGCTTTGGAAACAAAAAGGAGGCCGAGTAAGATGGCCAGGTCCGTTCTCAAAACAGAAAAAGTGACGATACGGTTCGGCGGGCTGACAGCCGTCGGCAACTTTACCATAGATGTAGCCGAGGGAAGCATCTCCAGCCTGATCGGACCGAATGGCGCGGGCAAGACCACCTGCTTCAACATAATTACCGGTTTTTACACTCCGACCGAAGGCAAAGTCTACTTTATGGACAAAGATATAACCGGGATGAAGCCGCATGATGTCTGCAGGGCTGGCATTGCCAGGACATTCCAGAATATCAGGCTCTTTTCCGGAGGTACTGTCCTTCAGAACGTGATGACGGCATGCTGGGTGCGCCAGAAGTCGCCGTGGTGGACGGCACCGCTGATGCTCCCGGGTTTTCTCAGGGAAGAGTGCGAAATAAGGGAAAAATCGATGGAACTCCTGAATGCGGTCGGGTTGGGACACCTTTCAAAGGAGATAGCCACCGGACTGCCTTACGGAGCTCAAAGAAGGCTTGAAATAGCAAGGGCGCTTGCCACTGACCCCAAACTCCTGCTGCTCGACGAACCCGCAGCCGGTATGAATCCCCAGGAAAGCAGGGAACTCATGGATTTCATAAGGCAGATTAGAGACAGGTTCGGACTCACCATCCTCCTTATCGAGCACGACATGAAGGTCGTCATGGGCGTATCCGAATGGATCAGGGTACTGGACTACGGACAGCTGATCGCGGAAGGCACCCCCGCAGAGATACGTTCCAACTCAAAAGTTATCGAGGCATACCTCGGAAAGGAGGCTGCCGTCTGTGCTGAAAATTGAGAACCTCAACGTGCGTTACGGGGGCATACATGCCATAAGGGGCATATCGATGGAAGTCCCCATGGGTAAGATCGTGACTCTGATAGGTGCGAACGGTGCAGGAAAGAGCAGTACCCTGAGATCTGTCGCCGGACTGGTGAAGAGCAAGACCGGAAGCATCTCCTGGAAGGGCAAAAACCTTTTGGGACTCCTTCCGGAAGAGATACTGATGTCAGGGGTGGCACTGTGCCCCGAAGGCAGAAGGATCTTCCCTCAGCTTACCGTCCTTGAAAATTTGAAGCTTGGAGGCTATTCACGCAAAGACAAGGCGGGCCTCGAAAGTTCCATCGAAAGGGCGTTCAAGCTTTTCCCGAGGCTCAAGGAAAGGGCCTGGCAGAAGGGAGGGACCCTTTCCGGCGGGGAGCAGCAGATGCTTGCGCTGGCGAGGGCAATGATGAGCGACCCGGAACTCATAATGATGGATGAACCTTCCCTCGGGCTTGCCCCTCTTCTTGTCGAAGAGGTATTTGAGATAATCCGCGAGATCAACAATGAAGGCAAGACGATACTTCTTGTCGAACAGAACGCGTTCGGAGCCCTTAAAGTGGCTGATTATGCCTATGTCCTTGAAGTCGGCTCGATAACGCTTGAGGGCAAAGGCTGCGACCTGCTGAAAGACCGTCGGGTCATTGATGCCTACCTTGGGGG